>DAHVFB010000134.1 GCA_027317185.1 Deltaproteobacteria bacterium | reverse complement strand
TCCTCGCCCCACGCACCCGCGCGATTATCGCCCCCAACATGAGCGTCGGGGTCAATGTGCTGATGCGAATCGTGGCCGAAGTGGCGAAAATCCTTCCCGATTTCGACGCCGAGGTAATCGAGATTCACCACCGAACCAAAGTCGACGCGCCCAGCGGAACGGCACTCGCGCTTGGCCGTGCGATCGCCGATTCGCGGGGCACTGACTTCGCTCGCGAGGCTATCTTCGGGCGCGAAGGGATTACCGGAGTGCGCGAGCGCGACAAAATTGCCGTGCTGGCGATTCGCGCCGGCGATGCGGTCGGCGACCACACGGTCATTTTCGGCGGAGCGGGCGAGCGGCTCGAACTGACGCATCGCGCGCAGAGCCGCGAGTCGCTGGCCCGTGGAGCACTGCGCGCCGCCGCCTGGCTCGCGCATCAGAAACCCGGCCTATACGCCATGCGCGACGTTCTGGGTCTCTAGCGTGGCGTTCCAGACATCGGCCGCGGCGGATTGATCGTCCGACCCCTGACGTATCCTTCAGTCGAAATTTCGTTCCAGCGTTGCGCGATTCGCGGGATTATCTGCGCGTGGCCGTATTCAAAGTAACCGATCATGGCCGCTAACGTGATCAAGTTGCCCGCGATAATTCGCCACCATCCAAGTTGTTCAAGCGCCGCCGAGTTCATCACGGTGATTGCGCCCAGAAACGAAACCTCGAACCAGAGGAAAATCATCAATACACCCAGCGCCAGCAGCGGCTCGCGTTCGGATCCGTAGACAAAAATCGATGCCGCGATACCGAAGGCGATGAACGCGATGAAATGCAGCGCTGAGTAGCCGATCACCATCGGCATCGAAATTCCGGCCTGGCTCGCCCCTCCCAGCATTACGCTGCCCAGCAACGAGGGCGTGCGGAAAACCTGACCGGCCGCAAAATCGCAAATCAGAAACCATAGCGCCAGTACCACCGCGCCGATAATTCCCGCGGCAATGCCCTCGGTCATCACCCCAATCCAGGGTCCGAGCAGGTTGTCGAACAATATCGGTTGACGCCAGAGGAACACCGCCAGCATCGCGGCCGTGGCCAGCGCGTTCCCGATCATCACTTTCCACCAGGGCATCACCGCCGCGGCGGCCGGCCCAAGCAGCATAACGAGCGCGATAAAAAACATTTCGAACGCGATCAGGAAGATAAACAGCGACGGAAAGAGCGCGGGATCACGTTCAGCCGCCTCCATCATCAACGCCCCGGCCATCCCGATTATGGCAAACGCCATGAAGTGAAACAGGCTGTAACCCGCGATCAAGGTCCATGGGACCGCCCCGGAAGCCGGCACGGTATGGAACCAGGGAACCAGACTCGCGCCCAGCAGCTCCGGAGTTTGCAATGGTTGGCCGCGAACCAGGTCGAGCAACAGGAACCAGATCGCAATCACCGCCGCACCGCACCCACCCGCCAACGCACCGTCGAGGAGGATTCGTACTCGCGAGTGAATCATGGGCTTACTCCTTTGCCGGGAACGATCCGCCATGGGCGGAACCAGCTTAAGTCATACTTATTACTCGCTTAAGCAGCTCTTCTATAATGCGACGTTACGCCCGATCGCCGGGACTACGCAAGCGCCAAAAGAAGGGCGCGGCCGCAGCGAATCATCGCACGATGCGGAGCAAGGAGCAGGAGCGAAAGCGAAAGGAGAACTAAGCGGCTGGACGCCGAATAACGCGCAGGCCCGGCTGAAGGCGCAGATTTATCGCCGGAACCTCGCGATCCTCGAAACGCGACCATCGGAAGAAAATCGCGGTGAAGACGCACATCAAATAGATGCCCTGCCCGATCCACATGATCAGACCGCCGAGCACCTGATCGGCCTGCGGCGTGATCCCGAACGGGTGCGGACCGGACGCGTAGAACATGTACAGCACGGTCTGCGCCATGGTGATTGGCGCGGCCACCGCAGTCATCGGGATCATCAGCAGAAACAGATACATAATCTGCATGGGATACGAGAGCCGTGGATACTCGGGCAGCGGACTGAGCAACGGCCACCATAACAACAGGCCCACCAGCAGCAGCAGCTCACGAATATCGCCGTAGGGCAGGCGCGCATGGCAAACGTGATCGCACAATAGTGGGTAGTGGATCAGCGTGAAGGTCGAGGAAAAGATCAGAAATGCGACCAGCGGCCTGGTCAGAATTCGCCATGCTCGCTCGAACCAGCCGCCGACCAGCAGCGGACGCGCCATCCAGTCCGGCATACCGATTAACAACAATGGTGGAACGATGAAAACCAGCAGCATCTGCTGAAAAATGTATAAAGCGAAGGAGCGCGCCTGCACGTAATGATCGATTGGACCGGTGAGCGCGAAGGTCATCATCGCCAATCCCAGCCCGAAAGCGGCGGTTTGACGCCGCGCCGGACGGCGATCGAGCAGCAACGAAGCGGCCAGGTAAAGCCCGGCGAGGGCCGCAACCCCAAGGATCACGCTGATACTGAACTCATGCATCGCGTTGAAAACTTCTCTTTAATCCGCCTGCCTTCAGGGTACCACGAATGAAAGGACTCCCTGAAGATGGGAAAACAGCAGTAGCAAACCGAACACAATCAACAGTGCCAGCAGCAGCGGGAAGACGAACAGCGTAGTGAACACCTTACTGTCGTAGTACAGATGCATGTAAAACATGCCGACAAAGGCAAATTTCACGATCGCCAGCACCAACAGAATCGGAACCAGCACCGGCTGCAAGCCCGGCACATAGAAGACCGTGATCTCAGCGGCGGTGAGTACGGTCAAAATCGCGGCGATTAGGAGGTACAGGCCGGGACCGGGATGGTCTTCGTGCGAGACATCATGGCCCGCGTGGGCCGGATTCAAAGCGTGATCGCTCATGCGTGTTTCACCGTGCGCATCAGGTAGATCAATGTGAAGATTATTACCCAGACGATATCGACGAAATGCCAGTACAAGCCGCCGATTTCGACCGCCAGACTACGATCCTTGCCGATCTTTCCGCGCGCGACGGCGATCGTCAGCACGATCAACCAGCACACGCCGATCAGAACGTGGATACCGTGGAAACCGACCAGGGTATAAAACGTCTGGCCGAACAGATTGGTCTGAATCTTGAGGCCCTGCATCACAAAATCCGTGAATTCGAAAGCCTGACCACCGAGGAAAATACATCCGAATAAGACCGTACTGGCGAGCCAGAACACCGACCATTTGCGATCGTCGCGTTGAACCGCCGCCAGCGCCAGCACCATCGTTAAACTCGAAGTCAGCAATACGAAGGTACTGACCGAGGTAAGCGGAATGTTCAGGATCATGGCGTCGAAGCCGCCGAGATTGCGATCCTTGTAAACCATGTAGGTCGAGATCAGCGAGGCGAAAAAGACGCATTCGGATCCGAGAAAAGCCCACATGCCAACTTTGCGATGATCCAGTCCGAGCGTGCTTTCCGCGATCATCGCCGGATCGAACTTACCGAACGACGGGTACTCGAAGACCATCCCAATGACGCTCATCACCGTCACCGCGCCGCCCATTATGATGAGGCGCGTCCACACCAGGCAGCCGACACCCATCAGAAACACGCCAAGCGCAAAAATCAGCGGATAGAGCGACGGCGCCGGCATATGGATATGCTCTTCCACCTCCGCGTGCGCGCCGATCGGTGCGGCCGCCGCCCCACCGGCGATCGCCGGTGCGACTCCATGCGTGCCGACCGTTCCGTATTTGCGCACCCAGAACGCATCGCGACTGGTTACCATCGGCACCGCTGCGAAATTAAAGGCTGGCGGAGGCGAGGGTATCGACCACTCCAGCGTGCGGGCATCCCAGGGGTCCGACGACGCAATCTCGCCGTCCATCGCGCTCCAAATGATGTTGATAAAGAACAGCAGGAATGCGAAACCCAGAATGAAAGCGTTGACGCTTTCGAAGTAGTTCCAAAAATCCCAGCCCATGTGCGGCGCATAGGTATAGATGCGCCGCGGCATCCCTAGCACGCCGACAAAGTGCATCGGGAAGAAAGTCGCGTTAAAAGCCCAGGCGGTGATCCAAAACTGCGCCTTGCCCAGCTTTTCGCTCAGGAAGCGTCCGGTGATCTTTGGCCACCAGTAATAGAAGGCGGCCAGAATTCCCATCAAAACACCACCGAAAAGCACATAATGAAAATGCGCCACGATAATGTAGGAGTCGGTCTGCTGGAGATCGACCGGCGGGCTAGCGTGCATGATGCCGCTCAAGCCGCCGATAGTGAACTCCACCAGGAAACCCACCGCGAACAGCATCGAGGTGGTAAACCGCAGGCGCCCACCCCAGACCGTCGCCAACCAGCTAAAGATTTTGACGCCGGTCGGAATCGCGATCAGCATCGAGGTGATTGAGAAAGTTGCGTCCGCGATCGGTCCCATGCCGGTCGCAAACATGTGATGCCCCCAGACGCCATATGAAAGAAAGGCGATCAGCACCAACGAGTAGGCCATCATCGGATAGCCGAATAGTGGCTTGCGCGAAAACGGCGGAATCACTTCGGAGATCATTCCGAAGGCCGGCAGCGCCATGATGTAAACTTCAGGATGACCGAAGATCCAGAACAGATGCTGCCACAGAATCGGAGTGGCGCCAGCGGATACGCGATAAAAGTGAGTGTCCAAAAATCGATCGGCGAACAGGAAAATCAGCCCCACGGTCAGCGCCGGGAAGGCTAGCAGGATCAGAATGGTCGTTACCAACATCGCCCAGATGAACATCGGCATGCGCATGAAGGTCATGCCCGGGGCGCGCAGGTTGACGATGGTCACGAAGAAATTCAGACCCGACAGCAGCGTGGATACACCGAGGATCAGAAGCCCGATATCCCAACAGTCCACATTGATGCCGGGGGTGTACATCCGCTCGGTCAGATTGGCGTAACCGAACCAACCGGCGTCCGGCAGCCCATAGATGCTGCGGAGCAGACCCAGGTGCAGGAAAATAGTGCCACCCAGAAATACCCAGTAGGACAGCGCGTTGAGCCGCGGGAAGGCGACGTCGCGCGCGCCGATCTGCAATGGAATAAAGAAGTTAGCGAAGAAGCCCAGTTCCAGCGGCATCAGCACCAGAAAGATCATGGTGGTGCCGTGCATGGTGAACATTTCGTTGTAGGCGGCCGCCGACAGCAGATGATTGCCGGGCACCATCAGTTGGGCGCGAATCAGCATCGCTTCCATGCCGCCCACCGCCATCATGAACAGCGCCGTGATGCCGTACAAAACCGCAACGCGTTTGTGATCGACCGTGGTGATCCAGCTCCAGATCCCACCCGGATCGTGCAGATAACTGGGATGTTCGAATGCCAACGGTTTTGGTTGAGCAGCCATTGCTAATTCCCTATTTCAGGCTTTCCAGATACGCCACAAGGTCGTGCAAATCGGTGCCCCGCAAGCCCAGCGTCGGCATCCGCGCACCCGGTTTGACTTTCTCGGGATCCTGAATCCACATGGCGAGATTTTTCGGATTGTTGTCGAAGATCGAACCGGCCAGGGTTCCACGGCTGCCGAAATGGGTCAGATCGGGACCGCGAAAGCCGTAGTCGTACTGTTTGGAAAATCCGGAGATGCCACGCACCGTGTGACAGATGGCGCAAGGCGCATTCTTAAAGATTTTTTCACCGTTTTTAGCGGCCGCTTCCTGCGGCTCGACCGGCGGCGCTTGCTGCGCCGCGACCCACTGCTTGAAGCCGTCAGCGGTATCCACCACCATGCGGAATCTCATATTGGCATGCGATAGCCCGCAGAACTCCGCGCACTGACCGTAAAACTCGCCGGTCACACTGGGAATCAACGTAATCTGGTTGACCTGGCCTGGAATAACGTCCCGCTTGCCACCCAGCGCCGGAATCCAAAAGCTGTGAATGATATCGTCGGAATAGAGTTCAAAATGGATGACCCGGTTGATGGGAATATGCACCTCATCGCCGGTTGCGATATGCAGGCCCGGATAATCAAACTCCCACCACCATTGATGCGCGTGAACCTGAACCGTGATGGCGTTAGCCGGCCATTTCGAGGGCTGCGTGCGCATGATCGTACGCACGGTCGGAATCGTGATGAACATCAGGATCAAGGCCGGTGCGATAGTCCACGCCAACTCGAGCATCAAATCGGATTCATGCTCATGCGGTTCGGTCGGATCGCCTTCCCGGGTCGAAAAGACAAAGATGGCGAGCGCCAGCACAATCAGCACGATCGCCAGCACGATGCTGTCCCAGATGGTGATCTGGATGTAGAGCGAGGTGATCCACTTGGCCAGATCCGAGCCGCTGGCGAAGGTCTGCATCGGGGCGTTGAAGTTCCCGCAACCGAAAAACGCGAAAACCATCGCAGCCAGCAAGCCAGAGCCCACAAATTTATTCAGTCGGCTCACGGATCTCATTCGTGCTCTCCAACCAACTCTTCGGACGGGCCAAACGGACCAAAACCCGCCTCGACCACGCGGCGCAATCCGGGGAAAGCGCACAATGCGAAAAGCCCCATGAAACCGGCCGTGACGGTGAGTTCGACCCATCCGTACGGCACCGCGTTGGGCGAAAGCGAAGGTACGATAAGGACGTAGTCCTGCAGGTAGATGCCGACTAGCCCGAGTAATGTAACGCTGCCGAGAATCATCGGGGTTCGCTTCGGCCGACGGCCCAGCAGGAAGAAAAACGGTATCACCCAGACGAAAGTGATCATTGCGATCGAGAACGGCAGCCACGGCATCATCGAGCGCCGGACGATATAAAAAGTCTCAAGCGGGATGTCGCCGTACCAAATCACCAGGTATTGCGCGAACAACAGGTAGACCCAGAAAATCGAAAAGGCAAAGACCAGCTTGCCGAGATCGTGCTGCACACGGCGATTAAAAAATACCACTCGGGGACCGAAAACCGCCTGCAGAATCACCGCGGTGAAAGCCATCGCCGCCAGCCCGCTCCAAAAGCAGGTGGCGAAGAACCAGGCGCCAAACAGCGTACTACGCCATTGCGGCGACAAAGACATGATCAGATCGAAAGCAATCAGCGAATAGACGAAAGCATAGGTCAATGCCACCGCCGGTGAGAGCCGACGCATGATGTTGGGCGGCAGCGCGATATTCGATGGGCTGCTGGTCCAGGCTTGCGCGGCCGGGCGGCGCGAAGCCGAGACGAACCACCAGCTCAGCAGCGTCAGCAGCAGCAGTCCGCCGCCGTCACGTGCGAACAGGAACGGCGCATTGAGCCACAAAAGCTTGTGCGGATCCGGATGAAGAATCCACGGGAAAATATAAATGCGGCCAAGCCACAGGCCCCAAAAAAGTACAAAACCAACCGGGATGAAAAGGAAGAACATCTCCGCCAGCCGATATTGTGCGGGGCCCGCCCATCGCCCCTGGCTTAAATAAAAGGCGGTGGTTACCACCACTCCGCCCTGAGCGATTCCCATCCAGAAGAGCAGGTTCAGCAGATAGGCCTGCCACGCGCGCGCAGTCAGCGCGCCGCCCTGCGAGATCGCCAAGCCGAATCCAATCAGACCAATCGCCACAAGAATGACAGCGGCGATTCGCCACGTTCCCAATGCCAGATTGGGCGCCTCATACGGTGCTCGGGGCGTGGGCCCCCGCGAGGAAGATTCGGTAGAACTCATCTTTGCCCGGCCTTATCTCTTCTTAATGAAATTTCTTTCCGGCTACGCGATCGCATGCTGCGGCGGCGCAACGATCGCCTCCCGCTCCACTTGATCCGCGCCGGCTTCCTTGAACAGGGTCTCGAGCCGTTCGGTGGCCGACTCTTCGCAAACGACCACCACGCCGAAATGATCGCCGCTGAAGTGGCCGTCGTAGCCAGGGAATGGGTCTATCACCGGCATCCGCGTGTTCATAAAAAATCCCGACACCCCGGCGAGACCGCCGCACAAAATCATCAATTCAAACACGATGATCAGGTAGGCGGGAATCGAGGCGATCGGCTTGCCGCCAACCCTCAGGCTCCACTCGTATGAGGTGCCAAGCGTTAACGCAAAACCCGACAATGCGCCGAAAATGCCGCCGCCCAGCACCCAGCCGCGAACCCGGCTGCGCTTCTCGTACAGCAGGTCGATAATCCTCTCGCATGGAATCGGCGAGAAAACGCGCGGCCGGATTTTTAGTTCCAGCAGGTGTTTCAAGGCTTCAATGCAACGCTCCTCCTGATCGAAGGAGGCTACTAACCGAAGTTCGTTCATGCCGCTCTCCGGTACGTGTCGTGGAGCGCCTCGCGCAGCCACTTGATGCCTTCCTTGAGCTCCGTCATCGAGACAATCGGCATGAAGCGGGCAAACAACGAAAACAGCATCAGGAACCAGGCGAAGCTGCCCACCGTAATGAGGATTTCGGTGGCCGATGGATGAAAGAAACGCCACTGCGACGGTTCGGTGTTGGTGGCGAGCGAGCCTTCAATAATCACGAAGCGCTCCAGCCACATCCCCACGTTCACAAACAGGGTGATAATGAAAAGTGGAACGGTGCTGATCCGAATCCTGGGCGAAAACAGCAACAACGGAATTACGCAGTTGCAGAGCACCATCATCCAGAACAAATAGCCCTGCGGACCGAAGTAGCGCTGATGAAAGGTGACCAGCTCCAGCGAATCCTGGCTATACCAAACCATGAACGACTCGCAGATATAGGAATACGACACCACCAGCGAGGTCAGCAGCACCACCTTGGCCAGATTATCGAGATGCCACGCCGTGATCAGCTCCTCGAGTCCAAGGATGCGCCGCATCGGAATCAGCAGCGTGATAACCAGCGCCACCCCGGAAAAAATCGCACCGGCGACGAAATATGGGGCGAAGATTGTGCTGTGCCAGCCGGGCAACTGCGTCATCGCGAAATCCCATGACACGACGCTATGCACCGAAAGCACCAGCGGCGTCGCGAAGCCGGCCAGCAGCAGGTAGATCATCGAGAAATGCCGCCACTGCTCGTCGGTTCCCTGCCATCCGAGCGAGAGCAGCGCGTAAAACTTTTTGCGCCACCCCTTGGCCGCATCGCGAGCGTTGGCGACGTCGGGAATCAGCCCCATGAACAGGAACGTGCTGCTGATCGTGAGATAGGTCGAGACGGCGAAAAAGTCCCATACCAGCGGCGAACGAAAGT
>DAHVFB010000133.1 GCA_027317185.1 Deltaproteobacteria bacterium | reverse complement strand
CAGGTGATTCGATCCGGACCAGATCGCCGCGCCAGATAAACCGCTACCGGCGTGCCGATCACGATATCGATCAGCATCGCAAGCACCGTTAACCCGAGCGAAACTTTGACTGCGGACAAGGTGGATCCCGGCATCCCGCCGTCCCATTGCCAGCGGCCCACCGATGCGAACAGGCCGGCCAGGGGATAAAGCAAGGCCAGCGAAAATAGGAGCATCGCGATGCGGCTCCACGACAGAAATCGCATCACTTCATGGCGCCAGCGGCGGCGCATCGCCGGGCGGGTCGTAATGAAATTGCGTCAGGATCGCGCGCGCGCCGGCGCCGGTGAGCCAGGCGATGAACTTCCGCGCCAGCAGCGGATGGGCCGCGCCGTTCATCGCGGCGGCATAGAAGACTAGCGGCGACGGATGTTTCGGCTTGCCATTGAGCATTACCATGCCCTGCCGATACTGCTGCTCCATCGCGGCGTCGCCGAGATTGATCTGATTCGGCAGCGTCACAAACGGCAGGTTCATCGCGCCCGGCTGAGTCTTGTAGGCTGCGCTCGCATCGAGCTGACCGGTCTGCAAACGCGCCATCACTTCTGCTTCCTGAAAGATTTGCCGCGGATTGATTTGCGGTCCCAGAATCTTAGCCATCAGCTCCGGCTGATGATAGTAAGTTTCAGCCAACTTGACGGTGAAGATCGTACCCAGCCCCTGCGGATCGACGTTGGGATCGGTGCGCCCGAAACGAATTTCGGGGCTTTCAAGAATCCGCCACCAGGCTTTGCCGCCGGAAAATTGCGCCGCGAATCGGCTTTTCGGACTGTAGGCGATCACCATTTCGGTGCGCGCGATCGCAATCGCGCGATCGGCTTTGCCCGCTTTGAGAACTGCCCGCATCGGGCCGGGCGTAACCGCGATGAAAACATCGGGCCGGATACTACCCGCGACAATCAGGTTGGCCAGCCCGCGCGATCCCTGCGCCCGCCCGTGCAGTTCCGCATTGAACGACTTGGCGATTGCCGGCGCGATTCCACGATCCATCAGCGCGCCCATCGAACCGGCGTAAGCAATCTCGATCGGGTCTTGCGCCAGCGCAACCCCAGTGCCGGCGGCAATCGCCAGCAGCATCATTATCGGCAAATATTTCAAAACTCGATGCATCATCGATCAGAACGGTGTCCGCACCGAGAGCACCACCCCATTGTTGAAAAGCGGATTTTTCGTCACCGCGACTTGATAGCCTGCGCCGATCACGAACCGCAGCCGCTTCCAGACTGGGAAGCGCCCGAGGATCACCCCCGGGGTCAGAAATAGCTGGCTCTTGCCAACCCGTTCGCCGTTGGGCCACCACGTGTAATTGGTTTCGACTTCCGGCCACAGGAAAAATTGCTCGATGTGATACTGAAAGGTGGTATTCCACAGCAGCGGACTGCCGAGCCGGTTCATGCCGCCATCAGGCAGCGCCGCCGCCACTGTGCTCTGAATATCGAAATTACCCCAGCCTTTACCCAATGCGATCGTCGGCGTGTAGATAGTTTCGCGCAAACTCATCGGATCGTCGCCGGTCGGCACACTGACGCCGAGAAACAGCGACAGGATGTAATTACCCGATTCCTCGTTGGCCGACAGCAGCCGGTACTTGATCAGAAAAGTCTCGTCCGCCCATCCACTGGCTTTCTTGCCGGTACCGCCTTGCACGATGTAACCCGGCACGCCAAGGATCACCTCGATCGGATCGGCGGGAATCAACTCGAGTCCCTTGTTCGCACCAAAGTTGTTAAGCGCTTTGCCACGCGGCTGGCTTTGCCACAACTGATCGTAACGATACTCTTGTTCGAGCCGCGGCGTGACGGTAACCAGCGGGGTCATCCAATGGGGCTGTTCGGCCTGCGTGCGATCAACGCGAGTGAACCAGTTTGCGAAGTAGTCCGTGACCGGCGCGAACAGATCGTAGGCCTCGCAGCGCGGCGCTTGCACGATCGAAATTACGAGCAGCGTAGCGATCGCCAGCATGATTGAAATGGGACGCAATTTGAGGGGTCGAGAGATTTTCATGGCTTGAACTTTCTGCCAGTATACAAGCCATCTGTCAAGTATCTTGGCAGTTACGAATCTGTTCGAGAGCATCGGGGCGGGTATCAAGCATGGGCGGCAATGAAGTTTCGCGTCTTAAGCGCGCTCGCGAGGCCCATGGGCTGAGTCAGGGGGAACTGGCCGCCCGCGCTGAAATTTCGCGTCAGGCGCTCAATGCCATCGAAGCCGGCGTTTATCAGCCGGGCGTGCAGGCCGCGATCAAAATCGCGCGGGAACTGGGCCTGTCGGTCGAGCAGTTGTTCGGCCCCGAAGAAGACCAACAGGTCAGCGCCGGTTGGATTGGTGAAGCCGAACCGCGGGCCGGCAGTCATGTCGTCCTGGCGCGGATAGGCGGCAAGCTGATCGCGCTTAACCAGCCGCTGGCCGACCTGCGCCTCGCGCCCGCCTTCGGCGTGGTGGCGCACGCGAGCCATCGCCGCGTGGCGGTGCGGGCGCTGCGCACTCGCGAGGAGATCGATTCGACCCTGGTGATAGCCGGATGCGATCCGGCGGTCACCATCCTTTCGGATTGGCTGCGGCGCCATCGCCTACCGGTGACCATCGCCGCCATCACGCGATCGAGCCGGGCAGCGCTGACGGCGGTGCTCAGGAATCAGGTGCATATGGCCGGCGTTCACCTGCGCGATCCGCGCAGCGGCGCATACAACGTGCTGCCTTCGTCGAGGAATAGCGGCGAACGCAAGCCGGTGCTGATAAATTTCGCCCGCTGGGAATTGGGAATCGCCACCGCGCCGGGAAATCCGTTATCGATTCGCGGATGGGACGATCTCGGGCGTCCGCATCTGCGAATCGTCAATCGCGAGGCGGGCGCGGGTGCGCGAATGGCGCTCGACGAGGCGCTTACGCAACGCAAAATTCAAAGCCATGCGATCGACGGCTATCGGCGCGAAGTGGACGGCCATCTGGCGGTCGCCGCTGCGATTGCGGCGAAGGAAGCGGACCTCGGCGTCACCATCGGGGTCGCGGCTGACGCCTATGGCCTGGGCTTCGTGCCGATCCGCGAGGAACGATACGATCTTGTGATTCCGGAATCCGCGATGAGCCTCGCGCCGGTGCGGATCGTGATCGACACGCTCAACTCGCAACGCTTCGGACGCGAGCTGTCCACCTTATGCGGCTACAATACCAGCGAGACCGGACAGGTGAGGGCGGCCGGATAAAATCCCGGCTGATCGTCAGGCGGGACCTCTCCCTAACCCTCTCCTAAGATAAGGAGAGGGAACTGGCAGTGCTTCACGGACCAGCAGAGGAAATGAGCGAGGTCTTCGCCGCTAAGCCGCGTCGCGCCCTGGACCATCCTGTCTGCGCGACGGTAATTACGCGCCGCGAACCAATCCGCCATCGACATACAGGGTCTGCCCCGTGATGAACGCGGCGTCGTCGCTGGTCAGGAACGAGACCGCGCCGACCAGATCGGACGGTTCTTCGATGCGCTTAATCGCCTGCATGTTAGCGATCAGTTCGTAAAACTGCTGCGAGGTCATCTCGCCCGGCAGCTTGTTAAACGACATCGTTCCAGGCGTGCGCGTCAGGCTCGGCCCAATCGCATTCACGGTGATTCCGTAGGAACCCATTTCGGTGGCGAGCGCGCGCGTAAAGCCGATCACGCCGCCCTTGCTAGCGACATAATGCACCAGCGCTTCGACCGTCAGGCCGAAGGTATTCGAGGCCAGGTTTACAATCCGTCCCCATCGGCGATCCTGCATCCCGGCGATGAAAGCCTTGGTTATCAGGAAAATCGAATCGAGGTTGACCGCCATCACGCGGCGCCAGTCCTCGAAGGTCATCTCATGGAAGAACTTCACCGGGTAGACGCCGGCATTGTTGACCAGGATGTCGCAGCGGCCGAACTTGTCGTTGACCTGCTGCGCCATCGCTCCGACCTGCTGCGGATCGGTGATGTCGCAGCGGATTGCGATCGCTTCGCGTCCGAGCGATTTCGCATGCGCCACCGCCTTGTCGGCCGGCTTCAGATCGACCGCCACTATCTGCGTGCCGTCTTCCGCCAGCCGCATCGCGAAGGCTTCGCCCAGACCCGATGCGGCGCCGGTGATAACCGCAACCTTGCCCTGATGTCCTTTACCCATATGAATCAACCGCCTCGACGTATGCTGAGAACCCGATTGGTAATGCAGTCGCGCCGATTGTGCAACTGGAGCCGGCAAACGACTTTGCTTGACTGCTTGGGGAAGTTCTGCGGAGAGGAGAAGTGCGGTTAGTCCACGGCGGAGCTGCGGTTTCTGGTTTTCGCCTTTATCATTTCGGCCAGGCGGAGGTTCAGCTGCTCCAGATTAACCGGTTTGACGTGATGTTCATCGAAACCGGCTTCGCGCGATAACTGCCGGTCTCTGGGCTGCCCATAGCCGGAAATCGCGATCAGCACCACGTCCTTCAGACGGACGTCCTTGCGCATCCGCCGCGCCACTTCATAACCGGTCATCTCCGGCAAACCTATATCCAGCAGCACCGCATCCAGCGGAAGTTCAGCCGCGATTTTGAGTGCTTCGGGTCCGGAGCGGGCAACTAAAACGTCGTGCTTCCACAATGCGAACAACTGGGCCGCCGACTCGATCGTGTCCTGGTTATCATCAACTATCAGCAAGCGCATTTGTCACCCTCGGCCTTTTGGCTGCTCCAAGCGCATGGAGATCGCCGCTGCCGCGTCAATGGTGGGCAAGCGTACGATAAAATCGCTCCCGCGGCCAAGTCCCTCGCTGTGAGCCTCGATTGTTCCGTTATGTAGTTCCACCAGCGCCTTCACCACCGACAGTCCGATTCCGAGACCGCCCTGGGATCGGGCAAGGCCGCGCTGAGCCTGGGTGAAGATCTCGAAAATGTGAGGCAGCAGGGCGCGTTCGATGCCGATACCGTTATCGCTGACGCGCACCACCACCTGGCCGCCGTCGCGTTCCGCAGTCAATCTAATTTGCCCGCCAGGATCGGTATATTTGGCCGCGTTGGTGAGAAGATTTGCGAACACCTGTTCCAGCCGGGTCGAGTCCATATGGAGCGCTATGGGACGGTCCGGAATCGATATCACGAGTTGGTGCTGCCGCTGCTCGATTAGAGGACGGCTGGTTTCAACCGCGCGGGTAAGTATCTCCGCTAATTCGACGTCGTCGGGTTGCAGCGCGACCGCTCCCGAAGTGACGCGCGAAACCTCCAGCAGATCGGTTAGCAATCTCGTGAGCTGACCGACCTGGCGCTCAATCGTAGCGCGCGCGCGCTGCTGGATTGGATTCTCGCTGCCCTCAAGCCGGATAAGTTGAAGCGCGTTTTCAATGGGCGCCAGCGGGTTGCGCAGTTCGTGCGAAAGCATCGCGAGAAACTGATCTTTACGGTGATCCGCCTCGATCAAGGCATTCACCGCGTCCTGACGTTCTGTAATGTCTTCGATCGCCAGCAGTATCCGCTCTTCCGCATACCAATGGTCCCCCGCTTCGATCCTGCGGGCATTGAGGTGCATGGTGCGGTTTCCCAGCAATGGAAATACGTGGCTGACCTCGTAGTCGTGCACGGCGTTATTCGGCAGAATTTCTTCGAGCATATGGCGCAACGCCGGGATGTCCCATTGACCGTTGCCCAGTTCGTAGAGCACATGATGCTCGGTCTGTTCGCGGGTGGTCTGAAACTCGGCGTAAAAGGAACCGTTCGCCTGAATTACCCGGTGATCGGCGTCGAGCACCAGAAACGGTTCGCGCAGGGTATCGAAGATGGCGTTCATGTGATCGCGGGACGCCGCCAGCCGGTCATTGAGTTCAGCCAGTTCGCGGTTGCGATTGCGCAATTCCTCATTGGTGGTCGATAGTTCTTCATTGGCCGACTGCAACTCTTCCTTCGCGGTTTCGAGTTCTTCGTTGGTGCTCTGAAATTCCTCGTTGGCGGAGAGCGCTTCCTCGTGCGCCGATTTCAGTTCTTCCTGGGCGGCCTCGTGTTCCTCGATCGCGGCCTGGAGATAGTCGCGGGTCGACTCGACCTCATGCTCGAGCTGCCGGATGCGGCGATCCTTCTCGTTGCGTGAACTCCTTGCGGTCGCTGAAATGAGCTCGCCCCACCAGCCCGTAAGCATGCGGCCGAGATGGAGCGCATCGGCCCGCGTTAAAGCTTCATGAAAAAGCACAATCAGGAGATTCGCATCGGCATCGGGCAGCCGGAGCGGGATCACCTCGATATTGACTTCCAACCTGTCGCCCGACGCTTCGACATGGATGTTTTGCCGATGCGCCGGCGCACCTTCCCTGCGCGCCTGTTGAATGGCTGAAGATATGTCAGCGAGTAACCATGGGCGGGCGAGCTTCTGCAGACTGAGGCTGGCGCTACCGCGAGCATGCTCCAGATATCTGCCGGTCTTGCCCTGGAAATAGAGAATATTGAGGGCTTCGTCGATCAGCACGCAAGCCGGAGCGTAACGCGCTAGCAGCAGTCGCTCGACTTCTCTCTCGCCCGGCACCGTCTCTCCCCGCACCGTGTCGGCCCGAGTCGTTTCTCCACGCATCGGCTCTCCCCGCAACGTCTCCACAGCGTGCTTGACCTCCGCTGGCGGCGCGATCGCCCGTCCAGCGGGCACGGCCTCAATCGCCGTGTGCGGCATTTCATATCCTTTGCGATAAATTCGATAACGCTTGTCCATCGACCGGAACAGTTCAGAGGATTGCTGTTGGAGGTTCTCGGACTGGCCCAGCATCAGAAACCCGCGCGGCTTTAGCGCATAGTGGAACGATTGAATCGCCTGCCGCTGCAAAACCTGGTCGAAGTAAATCAGCAGGTTGCGGCAGCAGATTAGATCCATGCGCGAAAAGGGCGGATCGTAGACGACATTGTGGCGCGCGAAAATGCATATGTCGCGAATCGACCTGGCCGCCTGATAGTGATCCTCCAGCTTGTTGAAGAACCGGTGCATCCGCTCGTCCGAAATCGCATGGTCAACGTTATTGAGGAAAATCCCGGCGCGAGCTTTCTGGATCGCCTTCTCACTCAAATCGGTGCCGAAGATCTGAACCGGAGTCGTAATTGAGCGATCGGCCAGAAATTCAATAAGCGCGATAGCTACCGAGTAGACTTCCTCGCCGGTGGCGCAGCCCGGCACCCAAATGCGGATCGAGTCCTGCGGCGAGCGATCCTCCAGCAGCTTGGGAAAAACTATCTCCGCCAATCCTTTGTAGACCTCGGGATCCCGGAAAAAACTGGTCACCGGAATGAGAAAGTCTTCGACTACGGCATCGACCTCGCCGGGGTCGTCGTGCAGAAGAGCGGCGTATTCAGCCAGTTCCGGGGTCTGACGCATGGCCATTCGCCGCCCCAGGCGCCGCTCGATCGTACTGCGCTTGTAGTGGCTGAAGTCCACATGGGTCTGCGTTCGCAACAACCGGAAAATCTTCCGCAAGCTGCCCTCGCGGTCGGATGAATCACTCGGCAACTCGGCGCCGTAGTCCCGCAGATATGGATGTTGCGCGATTCGTTCGATTTCCTCGGCGATCGCTTTGGCGGGCAGCACGAAATCGACGCAGCCGGTATCGATCGCCCGGTCGGGCATGCCGTTGAACTTGGCCGAAGCCGGATCCTGGGCAAAGGTGATTCCGCCGGCCGCCTTGATTTCCCGGATGCCGATCGCCCCATCGGAGCCGGTCCCCGAAAGCACCACCCCTATGCTGCTGCGGCCATGTGCTTGGGCCAACGAGGAAAACATTAAATCGATCGGCATGCGCCGCCGCTCGGGGGTGTCGCGATCATGCAGGAGCATCGTCCCACCATCCATGGTTAGCGCCCGGTTGGCGGGAACCACGTAAATTCGCCCCGCCTCCACCACCATCCCACTCTGGATTGCGACCACCGGCACGCCGGTCGCTCGCGACAGAATCTCGGTAAGCAGGCTGTCATAATCGGGGTCGCGGTGCAGGATCAGCATGAAAGCCAGGCGGGAATCCGGCGTGAGAGCTTTCACGAACTCCGAGACCGCCTCGACCCCGCCAGCGGACGCACCGATCGCTACTATCGGAAATGATGCTATGGCACCGATCTCCGGGGGTTCGCTCTGTGTAATTGCCATTTGCGTTTCCCCTCTGACCGTCGCATGGCCAGTTCCACCGTTAAACCGTAGATGCCATGCGCAGGCATGCCGTTAGCTTTACGCCCCCACCTCCCCTGACCGCCGAAGTTGTCGAGAACCCAACCGGAAACAAACAGCAGCGAAATACCCTTGACCTATAGCACACACAGGAGGACAGCATAACCGGCTCTGGAACCGGTAAAACACCGAGATGGCGCTACGCTCGACGAATCGGCCACGTAAATGGTAGCTCTCGCGGCATGAATATCGATACTGCTCAGGATACCTTGCGCGAGATGCTTGATCGCGACGCGATCTTCAACCTGGTCCGGCTCGAACGATTCTGGCGCGACCAGCGGGAGTGGGACCGGCTCGAAGCTTCGTACACCGACGATGGCATCGTACGGGTCTCGTGGTTCGAGGGCACCGCGCGCGAATTCGTCAAACGTTCGCGCGATATGCATCAAAGCGGCACCCGCAGCAAACATCTGATTCTGCCCACCTATGCGCGCATCAATGGCGATCGCGCGCTGGCCGAAAGCTATGGCCAGGTCCAGATTCGCGCCAGCCTCGAAGGCGTCGAGTACGATCTGACCTCTCATTGCCGGTTCCTGTCCCGCGTGCGGCGCAGCGGGACCGAATGGCGTTTCGCGACCTTCGAGGCCATTTATATTCGCGATACGATCGCCCCGGTGAATCCGTGGGAGCGACTGAAAATCGACGCGCAGAAAGCTTCAAAACTTCGCGAATCGTACCGCTTTTTGAGCTACTCGCTGTCAGCCGGGGGCTATACCGTCAACCAGGAGCTGCCCGGCGACGATCGTCCCGACCTGCTGAAACCGCTCTATCAGGCCGCGGACCGATGGCTCGCGACGGGAGTATGACGATTCGTCCGTTCTGAACTGAGATTTCGCCAGCGAGAATGGGAAATGTGACGGCATCGCGCGCCATCATCGTGGGTGGCTCGATGGCGGGGTTGTTTGCCGCCCTGCTGCTGCGCCAAATGGGTTGGGAAGTCCGTGTTTGCGAACGCACCCCGAATCAACTGACCGGCAGGGGCGCCGGAATCGTAACCCACGAGGAATTACGCATCGCGCTTCAGACGGCGATCGGTTCGCCGGTTGACGATCTCGGAGTTGCCGTCGATGAACGGGTGCTGCTCGACCGCGCGGGCGCGCCGGCGCTGAAGCTGCCACTGCATCAGAT
>DAHVFB010000132.1 GCA_027317185.1 Deltaproteobacteria bacterium | reverse complement strand
GTATTGACCTGACCTTACCAATGGAGCTAGCCTGTGATGCATGGACCTACCGAACGCGCTGATGCAGCTCTCCCGTAATACGGAGCTTATGGCCGTGAGGCCAAGAGGTGTGGCGATCACGATGAGTGCCGGACACGTGATGCTCCGGCTGGGCAAGCAGGCACCGTACAAGTGGGTGCCCAACTTCGGCGACATCATCGCCGACGATTGGTTCGTTGGGACGCTAGAAGCCTGCCGCCAAGCCAACGAGGCGTGGCAAGGCGCCACGGAGTAACGATGGAACTGCCGGAGCCTTACGAATATATCGACCTACACCACGGCCAGACCATGACGCTGCGGGTCGATAGGTACGAGGATGGATCCGGCATCATCCATCCGACCACGATCACGCCGCGCCATATACGCATCCACATGCAGCAGCAGGGGCTCGCCACTCGCCCGCCGCTTGGCGACCCCATCTACAATGAAATTCCTGTGCTGAGGCTATTCGGGGCACGGCTCGACGAAACGAGTCCCGCGCCCCACTGGGACGTGTCGTCCAAGACGCTCCGTGCGGACCTGCTCGCTCGATTCCAGTCTGGCCTGATGCTTCCGATCGTACTGACGCTGACCGCAAATGGCGCAAAGCCATACAAGCGGTACAGCGTCTCTGTGAATTGATGCGGTTAGATAATGTCCCAGGGCCGTGTCGGCCCCGGCTAACGGTTCGACGTGGAGGGCAAGATGGACAATACGATCGACGCAATTACAAAGGCGCGCGAGCTGATCAAGCAACACGAGGGTTACTCGATGTTCCCGAAGCCTGACAGCAACGGGACGACCCAGATCGGCTACGGTACCAACCTCAGTCGGCGCGGGATCGACCCAGGCGAAGCGGACTGGCTCCTTACACGCGATGTGAGGCGCCTGACCGAGTGGCTGAGCAGCTACCCCTTTTTCGATTTGCTGTCCTCGACCCGGAAGGCTGTGCTCATCGATATGGCCTACAATCTTGGCGAGACCGGCTTCGCCGGCTTCACCGAGATGATCGAGGCACTCGATCACAATGAGTACCGGGCTGCAGCCATTGCGATGCTCGACAGCGAGTGGGCGGCGCAGGTGGGCGACCGCGCGGCGACCGATGCCGCGATGATGCACAACGGCTGATGGCCGTTAAAACGTCGATATGCGTGCGGTGTCGGCGCCGGCGGCCCGGTATCGAGGGTCTCTGCGCCTGGTGCCGCAATTTAGCCCTACCACTTCTGAAAATTCGACGAGGTCCACGATGAAGCTCACGATCGAATCGACCGATATATTATCGTTGTTAAACGGCTGCCCGGTGCGGATCTGGAACGGCCGCACTGATTCTGGCGTCGGATGCATTGTGTACGTCGCAATGATCCAGGTACCGAGCCGGGACAGCAAGGAATTCGAGCAGTCGTTGCTCAAAGAGAAATCCGTCGATTGCATTTACCCGACTGCGATTCCGACGCGTATGAACTACTGACCACATGCATCCGTATGCAGCGACGTGGCGCGACCACGACGGCCAGGTGGTCGCGCAAAGCTACGGTGGAACGGAGTGTCTCGCGCCACGGCATCCGCGCGATCTGGCGGCGGCCACCGACGACGGTGGGTTTGAGTCGATCATGCGATGCCGCGATTGCGAGGGCTGCCGCCGTTACGAGTTGCTGCTGCTGCGCCGCAGGTTGGCGGCACACTACCAGGAGGCAGACGTAAAAATATGGTTAGTCATCGTCGAGTGCCATTTACCAAATCAAACGAGCTTGCTGGCGCGAGTGCGCCGATCTGGTGGTGCCGACTACGAGCCGGGCTTCGTGCGACTCGGCACATCGACCGTTGCCCTTATTGCGCGCGGCCCGCGTCCGAGGCCGCGTGCGCCTCATATATTGCGTTCGTGTGGCACGCGCGTAAAACGCGTGCGCGCGCCAAGCCGCATGGGATCGTGGAGAGCCTTGCGCTCTTCCACGATGACCGCGCGAATTGAGTACGGACCACAAGTCAAGCGGTGGTACATTGCCGGGCTGGCGAAGCTGGCGCGCGAGACCTTCATCGTCGAGAGGCGGGGAGGAATCCGCAAGCGCCATCCAGACGCCAAGCAGGGTGTACTCGCGTGGAGTTCCGGGTTTTCGCTCTATCCGAGCCTGAGGGCTCAGGGAGCACATCTCTTGGCTCTGATCATCAAGCGCGACGGCCATCTAGACGGCCGGAAGTGTACGCATAAGAAATGCACGTCCGAGCGTTGCAGATATGAATACCGACAACAGGCGCCGGGTACCTACTTCAACGGGGCGCCGCGCGCTAGCGCGGCGTCTGTTCCTCAGATGACCGAAATCCGGAATGCGGAGCGACCGCGTCTCTTAAAGATCAACAGTAATATTATTACTGGTGATCGTGACGCAAGTTCTCAACCGGTAGGCGAGCTGCGCGACCCGTTTTTCCGCGCGGTGATGGACAAAATACAACGTCGGATGCGCGGCGAGGACCCCTGACGGTGGGGTTGAGCGCTACGGGCGGAGGCGATTAGCGGTGTCGGCAGGGGCGAATGCGCCGCCGCGTCCAAGACGCGCGTGGCAAGGCTTGAAACGCGATTTTCAACCGATGGAGGCAATCATGGCAGCGAGCATGAACAACGGCGCCGGCGCAACGCCGCCGGCCCAACATCTCATCATCACGGCGACGATCGAGGGTGACCCCGCAGGGATCTGCCGTAGAACGCTCTACGCGACCATTGAAGGTCGCGTGATCGCGCGGATGGAGCTTTCTTCGATCGGCCAGGTCAAGGTAGCGCACCTGCTACGCGAATGCGCGAACCAACTCGCCGCGCTGGAGGGTGACGTGCTGGTGGTCGCCTAGGGGTGATGCAGCCCGGTCGGAGGGCCGGGGGGTGGCGGCGGCGGCGGCGCCGGCGGCCACATTTCTTTGAACGCCTGGGCGGCCCATTCGGCCACCAGGCGTTCTGCATTTGCGTGCGGGATGTTGTACGAGAGCAGCGTTGCGTACCAGGCGTCGGGCGTGCCGAGCTTCTTGATCGCCTGCTCTTTGAGTGCCGCGACTTTTTCGGCGAGCAGGACTGCCTCGTCGCGGTCCACCAACCGGCCGAACTTATCGACGCGGCGCGCGGCGAGCATCGCGGTGAGATGCTCGATCGTGGCCGGGATAAGTAGCGTGGGTAGGCCGGACGCGCCGATCGCGACTGCCATCGCGTCGGTGTCGATCTGGTAGCTGAGATACTGCACGGTCGCAGTCTGGATCGCGGCGTGCATCGCAGCGCCCTGTTCTTTGGCGGTCGCGCGCTCCGCGGCGAGCAGCTCGCGGCCATGGAGCTTGGCAGAGTCGATCGCATAGTGGGCTTCGGCGTCTGCCTGGGCGATGCCGATCGCTTGCAGGCTGGGAACGTATTGCGCGTCGGTGAGCTGGTTGGTTTCGTACAGCGCGGTGACCGACTTGCGATAGAGCTCCGCGAGCTGCTCGAGCCGTTTCAAAACCACGGTCAGATGGACGTAGTTCTTGGCCGTCGCGGAGAAGCTCAGGCTGTCGAGGTGCGAGTCGAGTGTCGGGTCGTCGATGGTGCCCTTTTCGGCCGCGGTGACCGCGGCGGCGAGGTACGAGGCGCGGACGTTCTTCAGTGAAGCCTGCTCAAATACGTGGAGCAGCAGCGCGATGTCCTTGCCGCGATGGCCGCCAAACTTAAGCAGGCTCAACATTTCATTGTGCGGGAAGGTGACGTCGGCGATCGAGCTGGCGATGGCGCGCGCCTGCACGGGCACGTAGGCGGCCTCCACGAATGCTGGCTCGTATTTGGCCTTGAGGCCACTGTACTTGAACACTTCGCGCAGATCTTCTTCAGACATCAGGCGGCGCGAGTGCCACTCAACTGCATCCTTCTCGCTGGCGAACTCCGGCTTGAATTGTGACTGATAGTAGTATTTGAGCGCGCGGCCGAAGCCGTTTTCGTATAGGGGAGCGAGCACGCGGTCGGCGACTTCATCAAATCCCGCCATCTTGGCCAGCGCCGGGCCGACGCCGTTTAGGACGTTGAGCTTTTCGGGGAATACCGCTTCGAACGCCGCGGTCACCGCGGCGCTCGCACCGCCAAAGCCGAAGGCTTCCCCGAACGCACGACTAGCCTGGGCAAGTGCGTTGGCGGGCGTGCTTTCACCGGCCAGGATGAGGTTCTCGCTCGCCTGCATGAAATTCGTCTGCGCCAAATTGGAGATCGGCACACCCACAGTATTACGCATCGCCGGACCAAATTTCTGGAACGCATTGACGTACTCTTGCAGGACAGCTTGGAGCGACGGTGCCAACTCGGCGACCAACGGACTTGCTTGCTTTATTGCCGCGCCTACGATGTTATTGAAGAACCAGCCCCACGCGGCCCGGCCGGACGGAGTGAACAGACTCCAAACCAGCGTGACGCCGGTGATGAGCCAGTAGATTAGTTCCCACATCAGGAAGCCATGCCCTTATCGCACGTCATGATTCTGGTCCTGGTCGGCTTGCTGGTCCTGCCCTTCATCCTCAAGCTACGCCGCACCCTCAAGAAGTAATGATCTGCGCCAGGGCTGCCGGGAAGCCCAGGTTGTCGATCGCGTACTGGATTGCCTCGTCGATCTTGGACTGACCCACGGCCACGTCGAGCGGTGCGCCGTTTAGCGTGTCGGCGATGCGCTTTACGTTGGGGTCAGGCGCGGGCGCGGGGAGAGCTTCGCGCAGGGCGTCGATGGCGGCGGCGATCTTGTCGGCGCCGGCGTTGTCGGCCGCCGGGAGGCCGTTGACCGCAATGACCAGGTCGGTGAGTTGTCCCACAATCGCGGAAAGGTCGGGAGGCGGCCCGCCACCGCTGGCTGATGGAATCGCGGCCGCGATCGTGGCCAGCGCGGAGGCAACGCTGCCGATCGCGGTGACGATCGATGCGCAACACGCATCCGAGCCGCCATTGCCCGAGGGCGTGAAGCCCTGAATTGCGGTCGCCACATAGTAGAGATATGTAGCTGTCAGATTACAGCAGTCGGTGAGCTCATCGCCGTTTGGGTCGGGCGGCGGCGGAAGCGGAATCGGGCCGGGCTGCGGGCCGGGCGGGATCGGCGGCGGCGGCGGCGGCGGAACTGGTACAGGCGTCGGCTGATGGCCGATCCGGAGCCTCACCAACCATCGCAGCGGCGTGTACTGTAGCAAGAGGCGGAAGGCGCGCTGTCCGGCGGCCGTCGTCGAGAGCCCCTGCCCCAGGAAGTGGGCTTCGAGCGCGCTCCAGATGGCCTGCAAGCCCTGTGGGCCCGAGATGGTCAGATTTGGCTGAGCAGCGTGGCCGAGCTCGGGCGTGAGATACGCCTTCTGATTCGCGCCGAGCGTGAACTGATCGAGGACGATGGCGCGGGCGCGCGCGAGCTGGAGGCCCTGTCCGGTCAGGTTGGTTACGAACTGACTAACAATCGCGGCGACGATCGCCTCGCCGGGGCCGGACTCGGAGATGACTATTCCCCACTGCTGGTAGGCCCTGAGTATATTATTGCCCGCGATTACGCCTGCTGAGTTCTTGGACTTGAGCAGGTTATTGGCGCACCACATCGTAGCCTGCTCATGCGGGCGGCCCATCAGCGACGGCAGAATTTGCAGTACTACTTCGATGATGAGTGATATGACGGCTCCCCAGATCGAGCCGTCGAAGAGCAGCAATATCCAGTGGATGATCTGGTATACGTCGTAGACGATTGTCAGATCGGACTCGATCGTGAGGACGATGGGCGGGATGCCGGGGATCGTGAAGATGGGGCTGCTCGACTGTGCGTCGATTGTTGCGATCGCGGCGGCCGCGGGCGCTGAGGCGTCGGGCCAGATGCCGGCTTGCATGTCGGTGAGTACAGACATCGATAGGTGCCGCAGTAGTCAGTCGTCGAGCTCGATCCAGCATATCGAGCCTGCCAGCGCTACGTTAAAGCTGCCGCATTCGACGATCATTGAGCAGCCAGAGGGCAGCCGCATGATCGGCCAGTTGTACGGCCAGCTAATAGGTACCCCGTTATTATTGTACCAGAAATCCCACAGGTGTTGCCCGATGCAGGTCGGGACCGATTGCTGGAGCACGAGCCCGGCGGTGACGGGCGCCGTGGGGTCTACCATATGTTGGCCAAACGTGGCAGCGGCTCCACCTGGATTGCCGATGTAGGTCTCGATTCGAATGTCGCCGTTGACCGCGCCCAGGTGGAATGTGAAGCCAACTGGGTAGAGAACCTTGCCCGAGTTGGTATTGTTGAAGAGCACGGCGATCGCGAGGTTGCCGCTCGACGGCGTGAAGTTTACCTCTCCCACTTGCATACGCCGCACGAACCAGTCTTGCGTGGAACGGCTATAGACGCCGAGCGGTTTGCGCTTGCCTGCCATGGGAGAGCTTTACCGGCGCGCCGTGGAGCGCGCGCCAGTGCGGCACCGTCCTATGCGGCGGCGTGCGCGACGGGCGGCGCGAGGGCGGCGGTGAGCGCGGCGACGGCGTCTTGGAAGGTCTGGATCGCGGATGCGTGTTTACTCATGTCGGCGCCAACGACGCCAAACTCCGTCATCGCGAGCGCGAAGGCCGGCCCGGCGATGGTCGTCGCGGCCTGGATGATGAACTCAATCAGTGCAGGGTTCATGGTTGCCTCCAACCAGTAGTATACTGTTACTTGCCGGTAGGGTCGTCGGGCAGGAGCTGCGCCAGCGGCTTAATGAGATCGACTGCTTCGGCGGCGGGCATGCAGATTTTCTGCGTGCCGTAGCTAATCTCGACATACTCGACGGTTTTGATTACGACTTGGGGCTCGGTGTCCATATCTGCTCTCCTGGATGCGGCCGGCGGCCGGTTAACGCCCAGATCGCGTCGGTAAGGGCGTGGGTGGCAGTGAGATTCTCGGCGTGCATCCGATCGACTCTGAATAGCAGCACCAAGGCGACGAAGATCGGAAAGCCGACTGCCTGAATGAAAGTGATCGCCTGTTGTAGAGTCGCTGGCGTAAGCATCAGGCGACAGGATCATCGGCGCCGGTGATAGTTGATTGCGTAACGTGCACGCTATTGCCCGACGCGGCGGATATCGCCCAGATGGCGCGCGTCACGAGGTCAAAGTCACGCATCCAGTCGAGGGTAAGCTCGCCGCCACTCGCGAGAATGCGGCCGGTGGTCGCAGTGACTATCGGTTCGAAACCAATAGCCACTACGGCGGCGCCGAAGTTATCAAGGTAGAGCTTGACGCGGCGCGGGTTGGCCGCGACCAGCTGCACGGCTGCGACGCCGACAGCGACGTCGGACTCGGCCACCTCGACGGGCATCGAGTAGCCGTACCGTTCGAGCAGGAGGTCGCGGACAATCCAGCCCATCTACCCCACCTTGACCAAGTCGAAGTAGACTTCTTCGGACGTGTCGGCCGAGGCGGAGAAAAACTCCACCTGAGGTGGCTGTAGATTCTGGAACTGCATCCACTGACCCCATCCGCCGTAGCGTTGTCCCGCGGGCACTAAGCCGTCGCGCGCCTGTGTGGCGAAACCGCCTGGACGATTGACGGGGCCACCACGTGGGGCGAGGCGGAAGAACTGGGCGCCGGCGGAAAACGCACTCGCGCCGACGATCGCATAGGTGCCGCCATCGAGGCCGTTATCGAGCACCATCGTGCATGCGGTCCATGCGTTAGCTACTAGCGTGGTGGAGCTGGTGGCATGAACGGTCTGCGCCGGGGCGAGCAGCGGGCGCATCGGGCCGTCGCACAGTGTCACAAACACGCTTCCCTGCTGCGCCGCCGCGTTGGACTGGACGGCGAAGGCGTCTAGTTCTTCGTATGGGGTGAGCTGGAACGGCGCCATCGTGAAGTCGCTAAAGCGCGCGGGTGACTCGATCGCGGTGCCGACGTTCATGCGATCAAAGTCCCAAGGGAACATCTTGCGTATGCTGCCAGAGGTGAGCTGCGCGCGGGTGAGGTTGGTGCCGACTCCGGCGACCATCGCGAGCTGCGAGAGCGTCGGCGGGACAATGAAGCCCTTCCCTGTAGTCGCGATGATCGGATCGCCCACATTAGTCACTTGCACCAGCACGGAGCCGATAGCCAGCGACGATGAATATATGACGGAATGAAATGCCATCTTCTTCCCCTTACGCTACCGGCTTGGTGGGCGCCGCAGGCGCGGCGGCGGGCGTGAGCAGTCCGTCGAAGTAGTCTTTGAGCAGCGCGGCGCGCTTGATGGCTTCGGGCGATGCTTCGGTCGGGTCGAGGCCGCGGGGCCAATGCAGCATTTGCTCGACCTGGTACGAAGACTGGGCGAGGTCTCGCCCACATTCACAGCAGAGACCCTTGGCGATAGCTTCCGCGGGGTCGTGATGAACGCCGTCGATATAGGGCATGTGGAAAACCTCAGTGAGTAGTCAGTCGCGTACGGGGTGTTCGTTTAGACCGCTGCGTCAACGCAGCGGGAGGCCGCAGCAGGCGACAATGTTAGTTCTGCCCGCGCGTCGCCTGTACCTGGTCGAGCAACTGCGTGAGGCGGACGCGATTCTGCGTTGAGCCGCGCGGGCCGCGTGGCGGAAGCGACGCGACGATCGAAGTCAGTTTGGGCCCGAAGATCCCGGCGAAAGTGTTGTACTTGGCCTGCTTGGTCGTACCGGAGGCGGTGTACTTGGTCTTGCCGGCGCCATTCACGCTCGCGGTGACGACGGCGAAGTTGACTCCGTTGAGGCCAGAGACGAAGGCATCGGCGGCGGCCTGAGAGGCGACAGCGGTCTGCCAGTTACCGACCGATGCGGCCGCTTTTGTAAATATCGCGGGGCCGGCGGCGATGTAGTTGGTCGCCCACATATTGCCGGCGCCGGAAACGCCGGAGCCCCAACTACCGGCCCAAGTGGAAGGGTTCTTAACTGCCATGACGGTTGTAGCTCCCTATGAGGGTGGTTGCTACGCCCGTCGCGGAGTCGGCCGCCTTTATGTCCGTGAGGGAATTGCAATGCCCGCCGCGGAGTCCAGGACGGTCGATTCCGTGACGGGCATTGCAGGCGCGACGGTATCGCGCTAGATAGGTGCGTGTCAAGTGGGGTCGTAATGGCGGGGACGAGGGACAATCTACAGCTCGAGACGCAGCTACTGATGGAGTGGTGGGCGACCCTGCCGCGCGCGTGGCCGAATAAGACCAATATCAACGTGGGCGCGGCGACCCTGAGCTATCAGGGCAACGTACTCACGCCCGCGATGCAGCGCGCGTTCAGCGTCTGGAACGATCGTGCCGATATGCGCATCTACACTGGGAGCGAGGTGTGGATCGTTGAAGCGAAAATCATCAATGTAGGCGGCGCATACGGTCAGGTGCTTGACTACTGCGATGAGTATCCGCATAGCGTTGACGGGGAGGCGTATGTTGGCGTGCCGATCGTGCCGGTGGTGGTTTGCGCGTTTTTGCGACGTCGAACGGCGGCGGTTTTCGCGCGGCAGGGTGTGAGGACGATCCTGTTCACGCCATCGTGGGCAGGATCGACGTTGGGGCAGAAGATATTCAACGTTGCGGCTCCGCAGTGAGGGCATACAC
>DAHVFB010000131.1 GCA_027317185.1 Deltaproteobacteria bacterium | reverse complement strand
GTATCCACCCGATCAATCCCAGGCTCCTGACCTATCTCAACCGTTTGAGCGATCATCTGTTCGTGCAATCGCGCTGGATTTCGCGGCGGCTAGGCGAGCCGGAGTATCTTTGGGATCGCGGGCTGCGTGCCGCCCCGCCTTCGGCACCGGAGGGTTCGTCCGGCAAGACTCGCCGGCGAAACTAACTCGGGGCAGGTAACCAGGATGACTTCAAACGATCGAATTTATCTGCGTCAGGTACAGCTCGGACCGATGGCGAATTTCGTCTATCTGGTGGGCGATCCGGTCACTCGCAAGGCTGCCGTGGTGGATCCGGCCTGGGAAGTCGATCGCATAATCGAATTCGCGGATGCGGATGGTTACAAAATCGACAAAATTTTGATTACTCACTACCATCCCGACCATCTCGGCGGTCATCTGTTCGGCCACGATATTCAGGGCACCGCCGACCTGCTGAACAAAGTGAAAGCCAAAGTTTATCTTAACCAGCATGAAGCCGATGGGGCGAAACAGGTGGCTGGTCTGTCGGATTCGGATATCGCGGTGATGCAGGCTGGCGATACCATTGGGCTCGGCGATCTGGAGATAAAATTTCTTCATACTCCCGGCCATACACCGGGTTCGCAATGCTTCCTGATCGATGGAAATCTGATTTCAGGCGACACCCTGTTCGTCGATTCCTGCGGGCGGGTCGATCTGCCGGGATCCGATCCCGAGCAGATGTATCACAGTCTGAATCATACGCTGCGCAATCTTGATGAGGCGACCGTGGTCTATCCCGGCCATGCCTACTCACCCGAGCCGAGCAGTACGATCGGCGCTCAGAAACGTACGAACGCCTACATGCGGTTCGCCAATCTGGATGATTTCCTGCGCGCGATGGGCTATGCGCGTTAAACGATCAATCGGGTAACAGGGAGTAGCTCATGAAGATGATTTACCTGGTCGCGATTCTGGCGGTGGTTATCGCGATGGGCTGGGCCATCCATCGCTATAGCAATTTGGCGATCTTCGGTCCGAGCTGCCCGCCCGGTTCTTACGTGATGGCGCCATCCGTCCCGCTCACGATACCGGGGCTGACGCTCCCCTGAGCCGATGTTCTGTCCGCGATGTGGCTACTCGAATCGCTTTGACGCGCGGTACTGTGCGTCGTGCAGCGCGCAGATGCCGCAGGATCCACGAATTGCGGCGGCATTGCGCAGTCCCGGCCTCGCCGCCGTGCTGTCGTTTTTCTGGTGCGGTCTTGGACAGATATACAACGGCCAGATCGTTAAGGGCATCGTGATGCTGCTGTTATACGCGGCGTCGTGGTACACGATGTGGCTGATTATCGGATTCATCACCACTCCCATTCTGTGGATCTGGGGGATGGTCGATGCGTACCGTTCCGCCCAGCGGCTCAATCATCGCGAGACCGGCGGACTGACCTGAATAACCTCGCTCTTTAACTGCAATTCGATAATCGCTCACTTTGATTCGCGCCAATTTCCGGTATAGCGTCTGATTACACGTTGAATTGCGCTATTCCCGGAGGTCCGGTCCATTACCGCGCGCTCTTATCTGACAGCGGCGTTCCACGCGCATCTTGGATTGGGCGATCATTTTCGCCAATATCTGCGAGATGCGGCCGCCCGCGTCGCGAATGCGCCGCCGATCTATCTGATCGCGATTGCGATAATCCTCGGCGACGCGGGTGGAAATCTGCTGCTTGAGGTCCCCGCCTGGCTCGCCGTCCTCATGCTCCCGGCGGCGGCCGGGATGTTTCTTTATCGCCATCGCACGGCCGGCCGCACGATCGCATTACTAGGGATCGTCGCCGCCGCAAGTATCCCAGTCTACCAACTGCATCATGCGGCGCCCGATCCGGGCAGTATCCGCCGGCTGCCCGACCATGCGCTGGTAACGGTGGAGGGGCGATTGCTGTGCCCGCCGGAATATTTTCCAGGGCGAACCTATCTGTTCGTTACGATCGATCGCGCAGGCGAGAACAGACATCCGATGGCGGTCGCGTCGGGCGCGGTCCGCGTCACGATGCTCGCGCCGGGCCACTTCCGTCTCGGCGACCGTCTTCGCGTGACCGGCCGCATTCGTTTTCCCTATCGGCTCGGCGACACCGGCGAGTTCAATTACCAGGCCTATCTCGAACGGCACGGAATCGGCGCGACGATTGTGATCCCGCCTCATCCGCGCAGGCGCATGATCGAACGAATCGGCTATGCGCCGATTTTTCCCGGCAGCGAAATCGAGGCGATTCGCGAGCATATTCGGGCCTTCATCAAAACCGGCCTTAACTACCCCGAAAGCGCCGAGATGATGGCCCTGGTGATCGGCGATCGCGGTGAGATCGATGATGCTTTGCGGCAGCGCTTCGCGTTAACCGGTATGGCGCATCTGCTGGTCATTTCGGGTCTGCATCTGAGTTTCGTCGCGATGGCCGCATTCGCGATTGCACGGCTCCTGTTCGGGCTGATTCCGGGGATGCTGGAAACCGGCCGCGCCAACAAGGCCGCCGCTCTGATTGCGGCGCTAACGGTGGCCGCTTATTCGACCATAGCGGGCCATCACGTCTCCACCACGAGAGCGCTGGTGATGGTGCTGAGCTACGTTTTCGCGATCGTGGCGGATCGCGGTCGCGAAGTGATCGCCAGTCTTGCGCTGGCCACGATCGTAATTTGCCTGATGTTTCCCGGCTCAAGCGCCGACTTGAGTTTCCAGCTTTCGTTCGCTTCGGTCACAGTGATCGTGCTGGGAATGCGGCGCTTCCTCCAGTGGTGGCAGCGTATTGCGCCGGACTCGACGCGCGGCATTTCCGGCCGATGGCGCTATCGCATCCCGGCGGCGGTGGCCGGCGCCTGCGCCGTGTCGTTCTGGGCCATGATCGGAACTGCGCCGCTGACGGCTTTCTACTTCAATCAGATTTCAATTGTCGGATTAATCGCGAATGTAGTGGTCGTGCCGATCATGGGTTTGTGCGGCACGGTCTGCGGGCTGGCGGCATCGTTGCTCAGTTTCTTCGCCCCCGGTCTCGCCGGGCTGATGCTGGCGGCGGCCGGCAGGATGCTCGCGCTCGGCACCTTGCTCGCCGGATGGTTCCTCGGCTGGCCGATGAGCTGGACGCGGGTCTTCACTCCGACGATCCTCGAACTCGCAATCGCCTATGGGCTGATCGCGCTATGGCTCGCGCTTCCGCAACCCGATCGGACACCGCTGCCTTTACCGCCCCGTCCGCTGCCACGGGCTTATCGGTTCGCCCTCGCGGCGTTGCTGCTCGCAGTGATGGCCGATGCCGGATGGTGGACCTGGGACCGATACTTCAATCCTGATTTGCGGATCGCGTTCCTGTCGGTGGGGCAGGGCGATGCCGCGGTGGTGAGGTTTCCCGGTGCGCGCGTGATGCTGGTCGATGCGGGCGGATCGTTCGCCAAAGGTTATGATCCGGGCGAGCGGATCGTCGCCCCCTACCTGTGGTCGCACAAAATCCTGCACGTGGATTATCTCGCGCTCAGTCACCCCGATTTCGACCATTTCGGCGGCTTCGACTTTATCGCACGCAACTTCTCGCCGGACGTGTTCTGGACCAGCGGGCCGCCACGCGCCTCGCCCAGCTATCAGAAATTGCTGAACACGCTGACTGCGGCGCATGTTCGCATGCGTTCGCTCGATGGCTCCAGCGCCCCCATGAAGATTGGCGGCGTCAGCCTGCGATGTCTCGGGCCGGAGCGCGATGCGGCCGGCCTGCGCAACAACACCTCGATGGTGCTCCTGATCGGCTATGGCTCAACCACGGTGTTGTTTCCAGGCGATATCGAGGCGGCCGGCGAGCGGGCCTTAATCGAGGCGGGCGGCGGGCTTCACGCAACGGTTTTGAAGGTCCCGCATCACGGCAGTATCACCTCCTCTAGCGAAGCGTTTCTGGGGGCGGTTAATCCGGAATTAGCCGTCATTTCGCTGGGATATCTGAACCGCTTCAACTTCCCGGCACCGGATGTTATCACGCGCTACCAGGCCTTGGGCATCGATCTGCTGAGAACCGATCTGGACGGCGAGGTCGAGCTTTACGCCAGCCGCGATTCGGCGCGCATCTGGACCTATCGCCACGGCTGGACCCGGATTACGCGCACTGCGCAGGCTGGCCGGTTCTCGGTGGCAGCCTTTACAGCGCCCCGCGATTGACTTATATATCAATGTTGGATGAGGTGAAATATTGGTGCGATCAAGGTTCGCTCACTTTGCTCGTACCGCCAATTCCTGGTTCGCCGCTAATTCGAAAAATGTATTTATCCGCCGAACTTCACCGACAAGTACTGGAACCGCATGCGGATATGGACGAAGCCACGCGATGGGACAGCTTGCGATCAGATCTGGACGATTACGTCGAAGGCCGGATGATAAGCGTTGCCCGAGATTCCTTCAAGGGCGGGAAAACAGCTTACCTGAAGCGATTGCATCCGCCCGGTGATGAAGTATGGGAAATCCGCAGCCGCCACCCGAAACCGGGTATAAGAATTTTCGGCCGATTCGCCGAAAAAGACGTGTTCGTCGCCCTCCAGTGGTCTAACCGTTCCAATCTGAAGGGACCCGGATCGCGCGAGTGGCGAGATGCGATCGAACGCTGCAAAACCGAATGGCGACGGATGTTTTATGCGTACAAACCCTTTACAGGAAATTACCCTGATGAATACTTCTCAAACTTCATTCTTGTCTGATGTTCTTGACGCCCGGGAAATCCCTCGCAACAAGCTCGCATATTTCCGTGCGCGTCTTCGGAACAGACTCTATGACTTCATCATCACAGCATTCGTTCGCGAACAGGAAAACGGCAAACTCTCTAGAAAGCAACTGGCCGAACGTATAGGGCGCCGCCCCGAGCAGATAACCCGCTGGCTGAGCGGTCCCAGTAATTGGACGCTCGATACCATCAGCGATTTACTTATCGCAATGGGGGCTGAAGCTGAATTTGCGCTGGCATTCCTGAAGGACAAAGTGTCGGTCGAGAAGAATTCCGGCGCAAGCTTTGAGGCTCAAAGTGTGGGCGTGGCCGCGATCGAATTGCTATCCCCGGTGCAGGCGGCCCGGAGTACAGTTGCCAGCCAACTTGGGTTGCAGGCTCGAAGCGAACCAAGAAAGCCGCTGTGGGCCCAGTCTTTAGCAGCCTGAAATGAGAAACGCACCTCAATGATTCACGTAAAACGAATTTTGCTCGCTAGAACTTTGCAAGGTTACCGAATGCAGGGGCCGCTGCCGTACCTGCCGACGCTGGTCCAGGCGCTGGGACAGCACTACGAATTTGTCAGTTCGCCGCCCGCTACGCACTTGCTTCCTTCAGATACTCAAAAAGGAGCAGAGTTCAAGCACGGCAGATTCGTGACCGAAGACCATCGGCAGATCGTGATTGATCAACTGACGGTATATATCGATGGCGTATTTGTAGACGTCTCGACCAGTACCGACGATGCGGAACTGATTCTAGCAGATCTGCAAAACTGGGTTGGGGACCAATCAGTCGGTATCGAATTTTTACCGCAAAAATATTATCTAAGCCAACTCGAGTTGGAAATTACTGGCGGCCTGGGCAAGTTTGCTCCAGCATTTCAAGACGCCGCCAATCAGGTGACAAAGGCCCTAAAGACTTACGGTATCGAACCACCTTCGTACAGTGTCACAGGCATATTTCTGAATTTCGATTTGACCAGGCATATTGGCATTCAACCCGGACTGTTTCAGCTCGATCGAAGAACCGGTGTGCCTTTTGACCAGAACACCTGGTTTTCTCAGGCTCCGTTAAAAACCTCGGATCATCTCGAACTTCTAAATCAACTCGATAAACTAAAAAAAATCTAGCGTTGCCCGCTCTGTCCGAAGAATCGTTGCAGGTTGATCGTAACAATCTTGCTGTGGGAGAATTGGTTCTCGGCGAATCTGACGTTGCTTTCAGGCCGTTGGGTTCATCGATGTTTCGCGGAGGAGATGCATGGCTCAGGAAGCCCAGATAGTGACCGATAGTGGCCCGCGCCCGATCGTTCCGTATTTGAAACTCGAACCCAAACCTCATCTGATAGGCTCCAAATGCGCTTGCGGCGCCGTTTACCTTGATCCGAAGCGCGTCGCCTGCTCGAAGTGCGGCGCCAGCGGGCCGTTCCCGACAGTCGACCTGTCCGAACGGGGCAAGGTCTATGTTTTTTCGGTGATCCATCAGTCCTTTCCCGGGATCAAAACTCCTTATGTGACCGCGATTGTCGATCTGCCCGAGGGCGTGAGCGTGCGCACCAATCTGCTCGACGTGGATCCCGAGCAGGCGCAAAAGGAACCGCACAAAATTTTCGGCATGCCGGTCGAGATGGTCACCCAGGTCGCGTCAAAAGATCGCGAAGGTCACGACGTCATAGCGTTTTCGTTCCGGCCCACGCGGAATTGAATTTCGATTTTCCGGATGGCTCGTTCAGCCTCAGGAGGAATTTCAATGAGAAATGTTTACGTGCTGGGAACCGGCATGATCAAATTCGGGCGCTATCCGGATCGTACGGTGCCGCAGCTTGGCGCCGAGGCCGCGATTATCGCGCTTAAGGACGCGGGCCTCTCGATTAAGGATATCGAGTTTTTCGTCTCCGGCAATTTGCTCCAGGCCAGCGCGATGGTCGGCCAGCGTATCTTGCAGCAGATCGGCCAGACCGGCATCCCGGTCGTCAACGTGACGAATGCCTGCGCCACCGGCTCGACCGCCGTCCGCGAGGCTTACATGGCGATTGGCTCCGGTATGTATGACATCGCGCTTGCGGTCGGCTGCGAACAGATGGGCAAGGCGGGCTTATTGGGCGCGAATCGCGACGGCGTGACCGATCCGGCCTATAACACCGAAGGCAAGCTCGGATCGGGCCTGATGCCTGCGGTGTTCGGGCAGGCCGGAATCGAGCATATGCGCAAGTACGGCACCACGCTTGAGCATATGGCCAAAATTTCGGTCAAGTCGCATCAGCATGCGACTAAAAATCCATTCTCGCAGTACCGCAACGAGGTGACCCTCGGCGACGTAATGCAGTCGCGGATGATCGCCTATCCCAACACGCTTTACATGTGTTGCCCGACCGGCGATGGCGCCGCGGCGGCTGTACTGGTCTCCGAGGACAAGCTGCGTCAGCTTGCCGCTGGCCGCAAACGGCCGAAGATCGCGGCCTCGGTGCTGACTTCCGATCCATGGACCGAACGCGATCTGACCTGGCCCGACGTCAGTACGCTCACGCGCAGCGCCGCCAAACAGGCCTATGAGACCGCCGGAATCGGACCGAAAGATGTCAGCCTGACCGAGCTGCACGACTGTTTCGCGACCGCCGAGCTGGTGCATTACGAGAACCTGCAATTGTGCGGCGACGGCGAGGCGGCGAAGTTCATCGAGGAAGGCGGCGGGAAACATCCGGACCTCGGTGGCCATGCGCCGGTGAATGTGTCGGGCGGTTTGCTGTCGAAGGGGCATCCGCTGGGCGCGACCGGGGTGGCCAATATCTGCGAAGTGACCTGGCATCTTACCCGCGACGACCGCGCCAAAGAGCGCCAGGTGCCCGATGCAAAAGTGGGCATGGCGCATGTGATCGGGCTGGGATCGGCCTGCACGATCCACATCCTGACCATGTAGCTGAGATTCCGACGACGTAAGCCGGACTGTTTGTTTGTTGGAAAAGGCCGCTTCGACGGGCGGCCTTTTCCGATCGTCCCGGTCGTGAACTTTTATAAAATGATAATCGACCTACACCGCCCGCGCGCCGGCTTGCTCTCACCATGACCTCTGAACTCACCACCGCCGCACGGCTTGGGTTCGCGCCGCAGGCGCGCGTATTGATCGTTAATGCCGACGATTTCGGCCTGTGTCACGACGAGAATCGCGCCACGATCGAGGGAATGACCAACGGCATCTTCACTTCGGCGACGATTCTTGCGCCGGCGCCCGGTTTCGATGAAGCCGCCGAATTCGCGCGCGGATGCCCTCTCGCCGACCTCGGCGTGCATCTGACGCTCAACAGCGAATGGCAGGACTGGCGATGGGCTCCGGTGCTCGGTCCGGATGCGGTTCCTTCGCTGGTCGATCAGGATGGATTTCTCTGGCGGGAGGTTTCCGCAGTCTTCAAGCATGCGAAAGTCGATCAGGCGCAAGCCGAATTACGGGCCCAGATCGACAAAACGATCGCCGCCGGAATCGATCCGACGCATCTGGACTGTCATATGGGTCCGTTGCATCTGCGCGCCGATTTCCATGAGCTTTATGTGCGGCTGGCCCGCGATTATCGGCTGCCGATTCGCGTAACGCCGCGACCGATATTACGCCGGTTGGGCTTGGACCATATCGTCGCGCAGCTCGACCAGGCGGGGATTTTTTACCCCGACAATCTCGTGATCGGCGGTCGTCGCACGCCAGAAAGCGCCAACGAATACTGGACCGAGACGATTCGAAAGCTGCCGCCCGGCATCTCGGAGATTTATTGCCATCCGGCCTACGCCAGTGCGAAATTGCGCGCGTTCGCCCATGATGCGGCCAAACGCGAGGCCGACTTTCGGTTTTTTACCGGCCCCGGCGTGCGCGAGCATATTGCGCAACAGGGTATTCAACTGATTGGCTACCGGAGGCTGCGCGACGCGATGCGCGGCGGGAAAACCAGGTCTGAACTGCTGTGGAACTGACTCGCTTAAGAGGATTTCAGGATCTGCTCGGCGCGAATGCGCGGGCAGTGGCATATGTGGAGGATCGTGCGCGCACGATGGCGCATCGGTACGCGATCGACGAAATTCGCATCCCGATGCTCGAACGGCTGGCGTTGTACGAGCACTCCAGCGGCGAGACCTCCGATATCGTCCAAAAGCAGATGTACGTCGTGCGCCGTCACGAGGAGAGCGACCCTGATCGCGGCGAGATGGCGATTCGTCCCGAAGGCACGCCGGGGGTGGTGCGCGCGTATATCGAAGCCCGTCTCGACCGCAGCGATCCGGACCAGCGCTTCTTTTATCTGGGCCCGATGCTGCGTCACGAGCGCCCGCAAAAGGGACGTTATCGCCAGTTCCATCAGTTTGGCGTCGAGCTTTTCGGCCGCGCCGACGCGGCCGCGGACGCGGAACTGATGTTCATGCTCGATAGCTTGCGGATCGACCTCGGATTGGAATTGAAGTTCGAGATCAATTCACTGGGCGACGCCAAATGCCGTCCGGCATTCCGTGCGGCGCTGCTCGAATGGGGCCGCGATCATTTGGGTCAGTTATGCGGTGATTGCCATAATCGCCTCGATCGCAATCCGCTGCGGCTGCTCGATTGCAAAGTCGATGCGAAGCTGACAACCGACGCGCCCACCAGCGTGGATTTTCTCTGCGATGAATGCCGCCGCCATTTCGACCAGGTGCGCGATCTGCTGACTCTGAACGGGGTCCCGTTCGCAATAAATCCGCGGCTGGTGCGTGGTCTGGATTATTATAATCGCACCGCTTTCGAGGTGGTTTCGACCGCAGTCGGATCGCAGAATGCGGTCGCCGCCGGGGGCCGTTACGATGGCCTGGTCGCGGCGCTGGGCGGTGCCGCGGTGCCCGGCACCGGTTTCGCGATCGGAATTGAGCGTATCGCGCTGGCGCTCGATGCGCAGAAGATCGATTCGTCGCGCGCGGATCTTGCGGTGATCGCGTTGGGAGAA
>DAHVFB010000130.1 GCA_027317185.1 Deltaproteobacteria bacterium | reverse complement strand
AAACAACAGGATAAGGAACGCCGCCGCATTGCGCGGGCTGTTCAGCGCCAATCCCCTCCCGCACCTGAAGCCGACGAAAAAGCTGATTCGCCCACGGACGACGTCTTGGATCCGCCGCCTTTGGCGGACTGACTATCTACTTTCCGCTCTGTGCCGTATTTTCGGCTTCCCGAATTATGAACGTGGAAACGCCATGATCGTTTTGATCTTTAATGTGCTTACGTTGGTATTTACGATCCGGGCCGCCGCTAAGCTGTCGATATGTTTTTAAGCGGCCAGCTTCGGTTGCCCGATTATCGCTTTTGCGGATGACGGGGAGCCGGGCACTCGCGCTAGAAAGCGATCGAGCTCCCGCATTAGAAATTCCAACCTGCGCAACGACTGCAATTCAGCCAGCAGCAGGCGTCGTTGATCGAAGTTCCAGCCGCCGATTTCCGCGAAGCCGTCGGCCTCCAGCCGCTGTCCAAAATCCGCCAGCGGTTGAGCGATATCCTGATCGGAATGGGTTGCTGCGAGGGCCATCGCTGCCCGGTGGCTGAGGCTGTCTGCGCTTTCGAAGAAGCCAAGCCAGGAATTCAGGCGGGCACGAATAGCGGCCAGTATCGATTCGTGCGCGCGCTCCGTCCGATCGCTCAAGGCCGGCAATTCATATTTGACTCGGTTGTTGGCGATCGCGCCCAACCGATGTGCGATCCTCCGCAGAGTTCCGGCGGCCTGAACCACCGCCTCATGATCGATCGAACTGGCGCGGCCCTCGAGCCTCGCATCATCGGCGATCTCGAGGATTTGGACCAGAGATCCAGTGATTTCGGAGCTGATCTGACTTGTTCTCACCTCGCTTATAGCCGCATCGCCACCCGGCCCGATCGCGATGGTGTCGCGCAGGATTCGGCGCAAGCGGGGCAACAGCGAATCTCCAGCGTATTCCGGCCACAGAATGAAGAACACCAGAGTCACCACGCAAACGCCGAGCAAGATGCCCCACAATCGCCACAGCGGACCATAGATATCCTGCGAGGGGCTGAGGCCTGCGAAGACCAGCAGAAACGTGGTTCCAATCGACTTTCCCGCATAGGCGGTGCGTCCGCTCGCGAGCGCCGCGTAGGCGGAGATAAACAGTACCGGAAAGACCGCGATCAGATAGGCGGGCAAGCTCTCAAAGTTCGGCGTGACGGTGATAATGGTGAGGGTCACGATCAATCCGCCGATAGCGGTGCCCACAATGCGCAGAATCATTTTACGCATCGCGGCGCCATAGGTAGGCAAGGCGGTAATGATTATCGTTGTGAGTATTACGGACAAATCCGGCCGCTGAGCGGTGAGGCCAATCACGTACCCGATAGTCATACACAACGCGACTTTCAAGCAGTGACGCTGGAGCCCGGAATCGGTTCTGCGCGGCGCAGCGGATCGCTCGCTGGCGCCAGGGCTTGCGCCGGCTGCCGGCGGAGGTTCATCGAGGGGACGCTCGAGCAGTCGCGCCATCATTTCCAAACCCTCAATGAAGGCGCTTAGATTGGATATCTCCGCGATGCCTGCGCTACCGATGTAGCTCGGACGAACAGCTACGATACGGGTATTGAGTGCGTTTACCGTCGTGCGGACACGGGCCGCGGCTGGCGATGCCGGCTCATCGGGATCCGTCCGAATAGTCGTTAACATTTCATGCGCGAGTTCATTCAGCGCCTCATCAATGGCATTTACTACGTCATCGAATTGAGAGCGAAGTAACTTTCGCACGTTCCGAGGTACGCTCTCGCGCGCCGCGACCGTGAGGCGATCGATTTCGATTTGCAGCCGCGCCCCGCGTGTAATCGCAGCCAGTATTACGGCGCGCCGGTGCGCACTGAGCGCTTCGGCGGTAGCGTTATTAAGCAGCGCGATCTGCGCCGGCATTTCCGAGGTGGCAGGCGGATTAGCCGGTCGTTGGTTTGACGTTTCATCAAGGTAATAATTGGCGGCGGACAGCAGACGCGATCGCATCCGTTGCAGGCTCGACGCGAGTGATTCAACCAGGGTGGCTTCGGCCGGCGTCGGCCAGATCCAGCCATCAAACGCCGCAATCAGCAGAAACGATATCACGCAGGCGCCGAAGTTGGCCGCGGTACTCCAGCCAATAGAATTCGGATTGAATACCACGCCATAAAAGGTGTCGAGTATTACGACCTGAGTCACCAGGGCGAAAGATCCAAGTTGCCAAACGATACTGAGGTACGTCGCGCCGGCGCTGAGCCCAGCTATCAACGGCAACAGCAACCACGGACTTTCGGCCATGATTCCTGCCAGAGGAACCGAAATAGCGAGCAGCGGAGCTTCGATGGCGATATAACGGATGGCGGTCTGCAGCGACAGCATCGGGCCGGCGCCAAGCATCAACCAGATGACATAAGGTCCGAGCGGCGAATCAACATGCGCGGCGGCCATCAGCCCGGCGCCGATGGTGGCGATACTGGCGAACCGCAGTGCGGTTCTCAGCCGGTGTGGACGAAGCGCCAGCTCCTCGACGATCAGAGCGCCGAGACGGCGAAGCTGAGTCTCGGCGTTATGTGGCCTGACGTCCCCATTGGCGCTCGGTTCCTCGATCATTGCTTATGCGATCGGCGAGGCGTCCCCCGATAGCCCTGGATGGTGACGACCGCCGTCGCGCCCATCCGCAGCGGCAGGGCCGGATCCGAATCCTCGAGTACGATTCGCACCGGAAACCGTTGTGACAGCCGCACCCAATTGAGAGTGGCTTCGACCTGGGGCAAACCTTCGATAGTAGCCCCATTGCCCTGATACAGCGCCCAACCGACTCCTTGTACGCGCCCTCGAAAATGTTTGTTGGGATAACTCAGCAGAAAAACATCGGCGGTCATGCCGGGCCGAATATGGGAAAGGAAATTCTCGCGAAAATTCGCCATCACGTACCAGACGCGATTATCAACCAGGCTCATCACCTGCCGGCCTTCGTTCGCATACTGTCCGACCGCGATATTCAAATTGGTAATGTAAGCGTCGAAGGGCGCCCGCACATAACAATACTCGACGTTGAGTTTCGCATCGTAAACCGCAGCTTCCGCGGCCTTGCGCCGAGCGTTGATATCGCCATATTGCCCCAGATCGTTTTCCGCCTTGCGTACTTCACTGCGGGCACTGGCAACCGCGGCCTCGTCGGCCTCGAGCCGGCTGCGTGCATTGAAGACGTCATTGGCCGTCACGAAGTGGCGGCTCAGCAGAGGTTCTATCCGATCGAGATATTGCCGGTCGTATGCAGCCGCGGCGGCGAGTTGCGCCTCACGAGCCCGGGCCGAGCGAATGGTATCGTCCAGCGCATGGATCTGAAGGTTCGTCAGAGCAAGCAGCGCCTCGACCCGATCGAGCGTCGATTTGTAAGGCCGGGGGTCCACCACGAACAGAAGCTGGCCCGGTTTGACCCGCTGATTGTCGTGAACCGGCAATTCCACGATCGGCCCGCTCACATGCGGCGCAGTCCCCACGATATTCGCGCGAACGTAGGCATCGTCCGTTCGCGGATACAGGTAGTACAGCCGGACGACGTATAAACCTACTGCGATCGTGGCGAGTACGATCAGCCCGCCCACTCCGCGTCCGATAATCCTGCGGCCGCGGTTGCTCCGGGAATTCGATTCGTCAGCCACGATGATTCAGATGCGGTTGAAGCAAATCAGCCACACGAGGCAGCCAATCAAAACGGCCAGACATGGGTAAATGAGGGGGAGCGGGCCCAGGTAGGGTTCGATTCCTACGGCGTCCAGAATCGGTCGAATCAGGGCCGTGAGCGCCGCTCCAACGATCGCGCAGAGCAACCACGCCGGAAAGTTGGCGCCCGCGATGTTAATCACGGGATCGCAGCCACCGCATGCAAGCAGGATCACCAGCGCGGCAACTTTCGATTCCGCAATGCACCCCCTCTTGATCGCGATCATTAAAGTTTTCCGATTGTGGTCGAACCACCCATGCTCATCAACTGGTTAAACGGAAGTGACCATCGAACAGCATAACCATCGTGCGCCGCAGCCTAAACGCCGGTACCATACCGGTCATTATGACTACTGCACGTTGGCTATGGCAGGTATATCGCGAATTCGAGCGGAATAGCATCATCGCCTTGAACGTCAAGTGCCGGCCGCGATTGCCTATTTCCGCCGTCACGCTAACCGTGTTCATAATGATCAATGCAGCGGTCGGATGTAACTCGATCGTGGAGCAGCCGGAGATCTCGCCCGAGCGCCTCGCGCCCCGCAGCAGCCAAAGCGAATGGTCGCCGGATCCCGCCACGGCACGCCGCTTCCAAACCCCACGCCCGGAGCTCCTCGCGTCCAGGTTGCCGCCGGAAAATAATAACTCTGCTCGGCGGCCCAACGATCTCAATTCGGTAATCGACCTCGCCCTGCGGAATAATCCGCAGACCCGGCGCGCCTGGGAGGTGGCGCGGGCGGCGGCCGCAAACTTCGGAGCTGCACGATCCTCCTACTACCCGCAGGCCAGTGTGCAGGCGGCAAATGGCTACCAGCGAATACCGTTCGAAGTACCGGCCAATATTGGAGCGGTTAACCAATGGCAATCGGAGCCGCTGGCCAGCGTCACCTATACCTTGCTCGATTTTGGCCGCCGGCGCTCAGAAGCCGCCGCCGCGGAAGCCCAATTGATAGCCGCCAACTATTCCTTCAATCGAAAGATTCAGCGTGTGGTTTTCAGCACTGAGTCTGCTTTTTACGCGCTGGACGGCGCGATGGCGGCGGTAACCGCCGCCCAGCGTAATCTGGCGCTTGCACAGACCGATTCGGAAGCCGTCAGGCAGCGCATGTCGCTCGGCCTGGCTACGCAACCCGAATTACTACTGGCGGAGGAACGGGTTGCACAATCGCGTTTTGATCTTGCCAATGCTCACCTGATGGTCCATGACGCGCAGGCCGATCTTGCGGTAGCGGTCGGAATCGATGCCGACTCCGAGTTGCACATTCAAAGTCTGGAAAGTTTGCCTATTCCTGAGTCGTTTAGTGATGCGGTGAAAAGCCTCATCGATCGTACCAGGCGGCAGCGTCCCGACTTGGCGGCTAAAGCGGCTGAGCAGCGCGCGGCTGAATCGAGAGTTTCTTTGGCGCGTGCGCAGTTCTACCCGGAGCTGGACGTGTCGGGCGTGTACGGAGAGGATCTCTGGAATTTCACTTTTATCCGTTCGCGAACGGTCAATACCGGTCAGCCGCAATATGCGGCCTTAATCACATTGCAATGGGATCTGTTTACGGGCTTCAGGCGTCATAACGACCTGCGGCGGGCGCAGGCTGATCGTGAGGCTGCAAAGCAGGATGTTCGTGCCCTTGACCTCGACGCAACCGCTGAAGTATGGCGGGCCTATTACGAATTCAAGTCATCTTTGAGCAAATGCAGCTATGCGCAAAGCCTGATCGCCTCAGCACAAGAGTCATATCAGGCTAATAGTGAAACTTATCGGCAAGGGCTGACGACGATAGTGGAGCTACTTACCGCTGAGCGCGATCTCGCCAATGCCCGCTATATACTTGTGCGCACAAAAGCCGAAGTCTTAACTGCGTACGCCGCTGTCGCTTATGCCTCCGGAGCATCGCAGAGTCCCTGACATTGGAAGTAGGCAATGTAAAAGTTGCAACAAAGAACAAGGTGTTCGATAAAAAATAAGCCAGATGGCTTTTCTCTTCCGCGCAGAATTTCCAATTCAACCATTAGAATTGTCGTCTATCTTTTCGCCCAGACATGGCATCCCAATTGCTGCATCTTTTTCAATCACACGAAAGGGGTATATATCCAATGCTGTATTGGGCTGTAGTGTTTTTAGTTGTTGCAATCGTTGCTGGAATATTCGGTTTTGGCGGAATCGCGGGAACTGCGACTGATATCGCGAGAATCCTCTTCTTCGTTTTCATCGTGTTATTTCTGGTAGGCCTTGTGATGGGAAGAGCTAGAATCTAGCTGATTTGACTACCTCGGAAGGCACTTCTGGCTAAAAGGTCCGGGCGCAAAGATGTGGAGCCAGTGGGCCCGGGATCGAAAGTTCTCGCTGAGAGCCGTGGCATAGTTGATGCGTGTATTCGATCTGCTCACCTAAGCCGTTACTCAGTGAGTTGGGTTCGATAAATCAGCAGAAAAGCAACGGGGTATAATATGGGCCAGTTTGTCTCTGATATTGAAGGGATTCGGCAGCGCGCGCGAACGCACATGGAGAATGGTGCGGTGACCGCAGGCTACAAGGCTGATCGCGAGCAGGTGATCAAAGTTTTAAACGAAGTGCTCGCCACCGAAATCGTCTGTGTCCTGCGCTACAAGCGTCATTACTTTACTGCTAAGGGTCTCGATTCAGAATCGATCAAAGAAGAATTTGCGCAACATGCGATGGAAGAACAGGAACACGTTGACTGGGTGGCGGAACGTATCACACAGCTCAATGGCGAACCTGATTTTAACCCGGTGAGTCTGAAGTCGCGCAGTCATTCGGAGTATCAGGAAGGTGAGAACCTCCGATCAATGATCACGGAGGATTTGGTCGCGGAAAGGATAGCGATCGATACCTATGCGGATATTGCCCGGTGGCTCGGAATGGATGACCAGGTGACCCGTCGGCTTATCGAAAGGATTCTTGAAGTCGAGGTTGAACATGCAGATGATATGGCCAATCTTCTCGACGCCATGAAGCATTAGGAGATGTGCGGCGAGTTTTCGTACCGCTCCCCGCTGTTGCTGGCCCATCGTCGTTTCACCTGATCCTATTGCGTAGTTCAATTTTGAACTTCGCGGACCCCACAATCTGGAAAGCGGGATTCGTCGCGGCAGGTTTGTTCATTGCCGCATCGATGTCCCGCCTATTTGGAGGAACTGAGTTTATGCAGATCACCAAACAATTAACGAAGCTGGTTCTCGCCGGAGCAGTGACGGTCGCGGTTGGCGCAGTGGCCCCATCGGCGTTCGCTCAAGGCGTTGGAGCTGGCGGAGCCGCTGGCGGCGGCGCAACGATGGGAGGAACTGGAGATTCGACCGGAACCGGTGGCCCATCGGCGGGCCCGGGAGCTGGGACCTCGAGCGGCATGGATAATCCGAGCCCGACAACCAACGGATCGACGGGATCGGGCAGTATGGGGGCAGGCAGTGCGACGAATCCGTCGGGATCGGGAACGGGTTCCTCGTCTGGAACGATGGGAAGTGGTGCGGCTGCTGGCTCAACCGGTGGATCGATGGGCGGCGCAAGTGGGATGCCTGGTGGGTCAGCGGGTTCCAGTGGTTCGGGCAGCGCTCCATAACCTGAACCTGGATCTAGCGCTTTATCGGGGCCGGAGATTCGCCGGGGAATCGCTAATTGTTATTTGCGATATCCCGCGCGACTCCCGCCCCGTCAGATCAAAGAAGTCAAGCAAATCGCTTCAGTCCCTCGCTCTGCATTTTAAAATGCGACCCGCTGAGTCTGTCTGAATCGCCTTAAGAAGTATGATCTTCGGTATTGACCACTGCCGTGGCAATCTTCAAGCTGACGGTTCGGCGGCGTGCTGATCCCTTGCAATCCTGTTTGAACCTGCGTGGGCAAAGCTGCTTGGCCGGTAGGAAGCCGAATGGTTGGCGAAGCGATCTTTGAAAAACGCGAAAAGTATTGAGCTTCCTGCCAAGGTAGATATACGTAAGTACTTGACGTAACCGCGCGGAGAGGTGGCCGAGTGGTCGAAGGCACCAGATTGCTAATCTGGCGTACTGGGTAACCGGTACCGAGGGTTCGAATCCCTCCCTCTCCGCCAAAATCAAGGGTTTTTCGGCTTTCAACATCTGTTTTAGACTTCGCCGGTCGCCTTAAAATGGCTCGGGGTGGGGTCAGGGTGGGGTTGATTTGAGGGTGTTCGCACCGTTTCCAGCCTCGCCAGCGCGTCGCGGCTCAACTCGCCGGGGTTGATCCAGCGCCAGTAGTGACGGATCAGCATCTGGAGATTTCGATGGCCCATCTGCTTCTGCAGCCAGTCGATGGGCGCGCCCTTTTGCAGCATCAAGGTCGCATAGGTGTGCCGGGTCTGCATCAGCGGCCGGTACGGCACCTCCGCGCGCTTGACGATCCTGGGCCAGAGCACCTTCGTCACCCAGTTCACGTTGAGCGCCTTCCACTCACGATTCGGGAAGACGTACTCGCTCCGTAGCTTCACCCGGTCGCGCTGCTTCAACAGCTCCTCGCGGACTCGCGGCAGCATCTGGACGTAGCGGTTACTGGTCTTGCTCTTCGGCGAGCTTTCACCGTGACGGGTGAGACTGCTTCGCACAAGAATTCGCTCGCGATCAAAGAAGATGCTCGACCAGCGCAAGCCGAAGACCTCGCCGCGACGCATTCCGGTGAAAAAACAGACGGTCAGAAGCGAGCGTTCCCAAGGGAGAGCCGCGCCGATCAGGCGCTCGATCTCTTCCTCCGAGAACGGCTTCACCTCGCCCTCGTTCTCCTCGCTCTTAAACGGCTTCGTGTCGATCAAAAGCTTGTCCTGCGTCAAGCCTCGCCGTTTCGCGAGTCTCAGAATCTGGCTGAGCACGTCGAGCGCCATGTTTTTCCGCCGCGTGCTCAGCGGCTCGCCTTGCACCGTGCGCTTGGATTCCATCTCGAGCTTCCAGCGGTTCATGTCCTCGTCGGTGATTTCGGCGAGAAGCTTGCTGCCGATCTCCGAATTCTGCACGTGCGCTTTGAAGACCTCGGAGTAATAGATCAAGGTCGAGCGCTTGACGTCGGTTTTCTTCTCCGCAAGCCATGCGCTCGCGCCGAACTCCTGCAGGCTCTGGCTGCGATGCACCTGCGCCGGTTTGAGGCCAAGCTCCGCGACTCGCGAGCTGTTCGGGAATCGCCTTGCGTAGTCGAACGTCCCCGCCGTGAGTTCGAGCTGGATTGTTGCTCGGAGCCGTTCCGCGTCCACGCGCGTGCGCTTGTTCGCTGCGACTCCGAGCGGTTCCCGGTACGTCCCGCCGTCGTAATACTTAAACGCGAGGCGTAGCCGGCCGTGTCGGTCCTGTTCCAACCAAGCCATTTGTGACCTCCTCTTCGTAATCTGGCAGTTGCCCGCGCAACCTCTCGCGCGGCTTGAACTGCCTGGCTCGAAACGTAGGCCAATGGAATAGCATACGTCCAAGCACCACGAAGAGCCCGTCCGCCTCTCCGATCTCGCCATCGGCGATCCAGTTGTAAACCGTCTTGCGATTACGCCGGACCAATTTGGCGAGTTCCGGAACGGTTACGAATTCGTGCCCGCTGTTGTCGTCTTCGATTTGTTGCATCGCTCGGCTCCGAGATGATCTTCGCTTCAGAGTGCGTCTCCCTCACCTCACCGCCGCGTGCCGGTACGAATGCAACGAGGATGCCGACAATCTGATCCGGCGATCCAGACAGTTAGTTATCCTTGGCCGTCTGCGACTTTCCTGCCGCGTCGCGCTCCGTCTCTGAGCGGATTGCCGAGTTTCCGAATCTCAAAAAAGTGTGCATGTGAACTTTGTGCACACTTTCCGCGGCCGCCTCTGGTCTACGGGCCGTGACAGCCCTAAGCTCTGTGGATGGCGTTTGCGGCGCTCGGCGGACTTGGTCTAGTCGCGCACGCAGGAGACTCTTAGGGAAGCTCTGCACAAGTCGATCGACATAGGTAGAATGAAGTTGGTCGAAGGATGGGTGCGGAGGTGGAGTGATGGGTAAGCAGCGGACGTTCGCTTCGCTGGCGTGGGCGCACAAGGGCAAGG
>DAHVFB010000012.1 GCA_027317185.1 Deltaproteobacteria bacterium | reverse complement strand
GCTCGCGAGGGGAAAGGTTGATAAAGATAAAACCCTCCCAGTTATCCACCGCGACCGGAACCAGACCGTGGCTGGACCGATCAAAATCGAAAAACATGTCTTCTTCTGGCACGCCGACCAGTTGGCCGTCCGTGTTGTAGGTCCAGCCGTGAAATTTGCACGGGTAACGAAGCTGCGATCCGCATGAATCCCATACCAGCTTGTTGCCCCGATGGCGGCAAACATTGTGGAACGCTCGCAATTCGCCATCCTTGCCGCGAACCACCAGAATCGAGGTCTTGCAGATGGCGATATCCTTGACCAGGTAATCCCCTGGTTTGGATATCTCTTCCACCCGGCCTACGTGCAGCCAACTATGGCGGAAAACTCCACGCTCCTTTTCGAACTCTTCGGTCGACACATATTTCTCCACCGGTCTGGGCTCGAAACCCAGATGTGGAAAGTTTGCCGTCCATTTGGGAATGCCGTTGGAGCCTTCGGCGATGTTCCTGCCCGTCGATGCCATTGCGTACACCTCATCCGGTTGCTGTGGTCGATCCGAACCCCGTCACAACGTTGAACTGCAGCTTCGCAACGAACGCACGCCCCTTATATCAAGATCGCTTTCCAGGATGCCAGCAATGACACGGCCACCTTGAATTCTCCTCGTTTGAGGGGCTATTTCGAGCCACTGGAAAACATGCTGGACCAATCTCAGCCTGAAAAACTTGCGGATGCTGGCGCAGGAGGACTATAGAGGAATTCGGCAGGCACATTTCGAAAAAGGGAAATCCCAGCAAGGGGCGCATATGACGGCTTTTCACGATCTTCGGGACTACATCGAGCGGCTGGTGGGTGAACTTGGCGAAGGCGAGGTACGGATCGTCGAGGGCGCGAACTGGGACCTGGAAATCGGCTGTTTGACCGAGTTGATGGCGGAACGGGAGGGCCCTGCCCTCTTGTTCGACAACATCGTCGGCTACCCCAAAGGCTTCCGCGTGATGAGCAACTTCATGGGCACTGCGGCTCGCTGCGCGATGGCTTTGGGTATTTCGCCCAATCTGTCCAAGGTGGAAATCATCCGGGCCTGGAAGGACAAGAGCAAGCAGCTAACCATGATCCCGCCAATAGAAGTCGCGAGCGGACCAATATTGGAAAATGTACTCGAAGGAAGCGCCGTGGACCTGACCAAATTCCCGGCTCCGAAATGGCACGAGCACGATGGCGGCCGTTATATCGGAACCGCGGACCTGGTCATCACGCGCGATCCGGACACCGGATGGGTGAATATGGGCACGCATCGCGGATGCATCCAGAGCAAGGATCGCCTTTCGCTGTGGCTGTTGGGCGATCGCCATGCGCGCATGATCGCCTCCAAATATTGGAAGCGCGGCGAGGCCTGTCCTATCGCAGTAGTATTCGGCTGCGACCCCGTACTGTGGACGGTCGGTCCAACGCCGGCCCCGGTGGGAGTATCGGAATACGACATCGCCGGAGCCTTGCGCGGCGAGCCGGTAGAAGTGCTGATGGCGCCTGGAACCGGCCTGCCGATTCCGGCGCATGCGGAAATAGTTATTGAGGGCGAGATGCCTCCGATCGAAGAGGAATCGGCGATCGAGGGGCCGTTCGGCGAATGGCCGGGCTATTACACTCATATCGGGCCGGAGACCGTCATCCGCGTTAAGCGCATCATGTATCGGAACGACCCGATCATTTTGGGTGCTCCACCGATGCTCCCGACCACCACACCCGGCTATCAGGCTTTGCCACTCAGTTCGGCGGTGGCGACCTGGGAGCATCTGGAGAGCGCCGGGGTGCCCAATATCCGCGGGGTATGGGCTTTCGCGCGCAACCTGATGATCGTGGTGTCAATTGAGCAGCGGTACGAGGGCCAGGCTATGCAGGCCCTGGTCGCATCGGCTGGCCGCCGCCGGATTGGTGGGATGGAGCGCTATTTTGTCGTGGTTGACGAGGATATCGATCCTTCGGACCTCAACCAGGTGCTATGGGCGATTTGCACGCGCGTCGACCCGGCCGAATCGATTCAGATCATGCACACCCGCACCAGTGATATCGATCCGCGGCTCTCGCCCAAAAAGCGCGCCGACAAGGATTTCAGCATGGGTATCGCGCTAATCGACGCGTGCAAGCCATTCGCCTGGAAGGATCAGTTCGCGATGTCCAACCGTTTCGACGACGCCGCGCGCGCTAAAGTGCTTGAACGATGGAAATCGAAGCTCCCGATGCTCGCGGAGACTTCGAAATAAGGCCTCCTACTGCGCCTTTATGCGAGCCTCTGACGCAGAGATCACCGAGAATACATTCCATGTCCGAACCCGCCGAAGCCGCCACCCATCACCAGGAAGACAATTAGGATAATAACTAGAATGCCGACTACGCCCATTCCGCGCGGTCCATAATAGCCGCCGCGGTAGCCATAAAACCCGCCTCCACCGAATAGCACAATCAACAAGATAAGCAGCAGTAGCATAGGCATATTCCTTCTATATTATTGAATTTGTCCCCCGATCTGCCGGTCCAATGGGAACATAGGAACCCATTGGAACCGCCAGTGCGTCAAACCACGCCAAGAAACCAAAGCACGAGAACAATTAGGACAATGCCTCCCAAGGATACGGGAAGATACATATTGGCCTCCGCAGGCCTTATTGATTGGACTTAAATTAGTCGAGCAGAACACGGCCAAAGGCGAGCGGAAGGACCGTTGTCTGGGCTGGATCAGAGTCGGATTCGATTCCTATGTCGACCCCGACTAAGACATCTTACAATATAATGTTAAACACACGCCACTGTAAGCCTTCTCCATTTAAGTACTTGGAGAGCCAAAATGACGGTTTAAAAGGTACACAAAATCACTCACTGACTTGCCATAAACTAGTCTGGCACTTGAGCAAAATCGGCATGCCAACGCGCCCGAAACCAGGGGACACCATCGCGCGTGCCGTAAACATCCGCAGTCACCGCCATGGCGTTCTGTCGGATCCGGCAATCCAGGTTGGTGCTTTCATTGACGACGAAGGTGGCCGAATGGCATTCAGCGCTAAGTTCGTCAAAGCGCAGCGTCGCATGCATCGTGGCGTAGGCATGGCCATCGGTCGAAATCAACACCACGGTGCCGATCGGATGAATAATCTTTTTATTGGGACGAACTCCGGTTTCAGAAAAGTTAAGCTGAAATGGGCCCCCGCCGACTCGCCTATAGCAAAGCTTATAGGTCTTAGGCGTCCAGAATCCCACCTTGTGACCGCCGGGAATGCGCTTAATCCAATCGAGTTCGTCGACTTGTCCCTGCCAGCATCCGCTAAAGACCTTCGGCAGAATTGGATTCACCTGCCGCGCAGGCTCGGCCGGCTGAAGCGGCGGCTTCGAACTCTGGGCCGGGTTAGATGCAGGCGGCTGTGCGCCCGGCGATGGCCACAGCCACGGCGGCAAAATCTGTATCGGTGTGCTTTCGGAATCGGGATTGTATTCCCCGACCGAAGGTTGTTTGACTCGTTCTTGCGATGATGGAAGCGGTGATTCCGTAAATTGCGCGAGTGCAACAGGCATCATTATCAGTTGTGACAGCATCAATATGATCACCGCCCCAGAAGCTGACATTTTCATCTGCATCAACTTTATCCAGATACGATAATAAATGCTTTTTTCCATGGTCTAGTGCCGGATTTGGGCAGCATCGTTCAACGGAAGGGCTGTCCACGGAACGGCGATTCAGCCATTTGCGAAGACGGTGAACAACGCGAAGTTGGGAAACTTCGGTGAAGCCTGGGAATCTTTGGTTCGATGGCGGAGGGGGTGGGATTCGAACCCACGAGCGACTTGCGCCGCTGCCGGTTTTCAAGACCGGTGCCTTCAACCGCTCGGCCACCCCTCCATCCCTTATAAATCAAATACTTACAGGATTTTGGCTAGCGGCGCGACCGGTCGAGCCCCTGCTTACGACGGAATAAATTATGAAGTTTTAATAACATTGCATGCATTCGAAGCGATCTCCGAAAAAGCTTGAACGGAATCAGCACAGGCAGACCAATAACCGCATGATCAGTGCGATGTTGATCAGTGCAGAGCGTTGAAGCGTCTCAGTAAAAGCTGGGACAACCGGGGCAACGAAAAGCTTCTCTGGGCAAATATGACTGAAGTAATGATAGATTCGGTTAAGCCTGAACGATGACCGGATTCTCGGCTAAGCCATACGCTGGTATAGTGAAGGTGATGCGCCGGAAGCATAGGGGCTAACGATGCACCCGCAAAACCATGCGGGAGAGGGCGGCATACACCGACCCCGGCGCTCCAACACTGAACATTTCCGCATCTGGACTTTTTTCTGACCTATTGAGCCCTGCATGATATAGGGACAAAGTCCGAAGGTCCGAATGACACATTTGTATGGGTTCTTGAATCGGTGACCATGCTCCGTTTACCACGGGATCAGGATGCACTCCTATAGTTGTATAGCTGCGAAACGCCCCGGTCATCTTGAACGAGCCGACGGTTGTGCCGTTCAGCCTTAAGGCGCTAGTTCGAGAGTGCTGCCCACGCTCCGATCAGCGTGCGTTCCACCGTGGAGTGTTAGTCGTTTTGCCTTCCACATCGAAAGATCACTTCCTAGAAGTACCTCCAGCGACTCCAGTTCCTGATTCATCTCCACACGCAATGCTTCCGCCAAGTCAGCATCGAGCGGCGGCAGTGCAATCGGCTTGTCCTTCAAAACCAATCTTCGCAGTCCGATTTTTCTAATTGCCGCGAGCGTTCGCTTGTAGTTGTTTGCTTGAAACGACTCGGCGGCCCGAACCGCGAGCGCCGAAAGCCAGGCGCTAGTCGGCGAACGGCTGTCATTTGAAGAATTCGAGCGCCGTTGCTGCAGCGACTCCGGTATCGCGAAACATGAAACACCTATAAACTCGCATACTCGAGCCAGGTAGGCCTGCGGATTTTTAACCAATTCATCGTGCAGCATCACCAGCACCCGCTCATTTCCGAACTGGCTTATCCATCCGCTAACATGAACATAATAGCGATTGGACTCGATCAACTCAGGGTGACGTCTGACCGCCCGCTCGAAAGGCATCCGGATCGTTCCGTCGCTGACTTTGAGCTTGTAGAGCGAGTAGAGGCGTTCGACCGGATCACGCAGCGTGATGATAACTTTGGCCTCAGGAATTGTTTTGAAAATCCGCTGCCGCGCCGGGCCCGAGTAAAAGTAAGTAGGAGCAATCTCAGCGATCGGCAATCCTTCGACAAGCGGAATGAAATGACGCCGATACCAATCGAAACCTTTCAAATAACGCCGATCAAAAAACCTGGTCTCCTTGATTCGAGGCAAATTGACGCGTCCCGCCAACACCCGGTGCATCCAGGTAGTAGCGGTCCGTGGCGGTCCGACCGCGAACACCTTCGGCAAAGTACGTTCCCCAACTGCTCCGACATTGTTTCGCGATCGCACGTTTCATTAGCCTCTTCGGGTTCTTCAGGCAGTGAATCAACATTGCTCCCGATTGCTCATCTTCTCCCAATGTCAGGCCAGCGTTGCCTACAGCAGCGGGATCCGAACAAACAACTTTCCCCGACTATGACGCCTGACTCAACACGAAGTCATCGACCTTCGGGCTAACGTATCCTGCCGCTTTAGCGCCCCCTTCGTGTTCATGCTCAAGTTGCATGCCATTTGAGGTCTTGCGGAAAAGAGAAAATCTTTCAACGTCAATATCCTCAGAGACCAGCAACAGCCGCCCACCTGGTGATAAATTCGAGCATTGCATTCGCAACGATCGAACCATGCTGTCCGCGCTGAAATATCTGCTGTTCAACAGGCAAGCGATCTTAATCAGATCGGGGCGGCGACCGGTCCAGGGACTGAACATATCGTACGGTGCAATTACGATTCGAGGATCACTCGCTGCAAGCCGCACCAGCTCTGGTTGAATCAGCAGTATGTCGCGCCAGCGAACACCATCGCGGTACCCCGCCAGCAATCGTCTTGCAATCAAGCGCAATAACGGCAACGCTCCGGTGGTATTCGAATAAACCAACCAGCGCTTAGAAGCGCGCAGGATACATGTCCCATTGCGATCCTTAAAATAGACCACGCCATGACGACCAACGCTGCAACTTACCCAAAGATTGAGATCAGTGACAAAATAATTGGAAAAATCTCTGTTGAGACCAACAATCAAATCCAGCGACGTGGTGCCGTCCGATGCACCGACGTCCAGAATCACAGGTGTCGATCCGCGGTAGATGGTCCTGATTAGCTCGTTGGATTGTCGATGCCGATTCGGTCGGGTGGTTTTAAAGGTTTCACCAAATTGAAGAACCGAAATCGCCGCGGTGAACTCTGCGGGTGACAAGCTGGACAACTCCCGCGCAAGTAAACGCGGATCGTCAAAGGCAAAGGAAAGAGACGAACACATTGCGGGCCAGCCAGCACAGTTGAGTTTAATTGGCAACTTCATTAGCTACTCCCGAAGCCATCACGAACGCTTGTGTCAGCCACGTTGTCGCTGGTTTGTAATCATTGTTGCAGTGCGCATTCTGCCCAAAGGAAAGGGCTTATGCGCTCTGGCACAAGATTGACGCCGAGCCCCGGCCGATTAGGAATATCCAGCGTTCCATTCTTGACCTGCAGTTCAGGAGCCTGATCTACCAGGGAAAAAAGCTCGGACGAGCGAAATGGATATAGTTCCTGCACCATAAAATTGGCGATGCACGCGTCAAGTTGCAGCGCGAACGCGGTTGCCACCGGGCTACCGCAGATATGCGGCTGAATCCTGACATTGTAGGCTTCGGCAAAAGCGGCGATTTTTTTGGCCTCCATGATGCCGCCGGTGTTGCCGATATCGGGCTGCAGAATATCGGCCGCGTGAGCTTCCAGAATTGGCCGGAAGCCGTAGCGGGTGTATATCCGCTCGCCTAATGCGATCGGAATCTCCACATGGTCGGAAATTTTCTTTAGAGCTCCCAAATCGAATGGATCTGCCGGCTCCTCGATAAAAAGAATGTTCAAGTCTTCGAGCCGGTGACAAAGCCGGATAGTCTCGTCCGTAGTCAATCCGCCGCTCAGATCGACCATTATTTCAATTTCCCGCCCAGCCGCCTCACGCAGGGCGCGCACCTTTTCGAAGGCGAGATTAGCGAACGAACGATCGACCGTACGTCGGGAAACGTGCCTGATGCCGCCGCGCTGGTTGGGTGTCGCCAAGGGATAACATTTTAGCGCTCGATAGCCTTCACGAAGAGGACGTGCAACCGCGCGGGCATAGTCATCTGCAGTTAGGCACTCGTAGGACCAGCCATTGGCATAGACCGGAACCTGATCGCGAAACTTCCCGCCCAGAAGATCGTAAATTGGAACGTTGAGTGCTTTACCCTTGATGTCCCACAGGGCTTGTTCGATGGCGCTGATTCCGGCGAATACCAGCGGACCGCCACCCTTGGCCCAAAATGAGTGATCGTACATATCCGTCCAGGTTTCTTCGATCCGGAAGGGGTCCCTTCCCGGCAATATCGCCTCGACCAGATCCTTAATCATCCCGGCGGCAGCAGTCGCGCCCAAGCCATACGCGATCGCCGCTTCGCCCAAGCCGACTACGTTATCGTCGGTGATGAGTTCGAGCAGGATTGGGTGCAGACTGCCGATAGATACCAGGTATATCCTGGCCGCTTTAACCTTCACAATCCGACCCAGCTCCAGTTTCCCTAACTATCAATTGGCCGCCAGCAGCACGTAGCAAACCCAAGAACAATTCCTGTTCTTTATGTCGAAATATTTTTCTTTCACGATTGCGAGGCCTGCCGCTTCGCGATTGCGGTGTCAGTCGCACGCTCGTTGACCTCGCGGATAGTTGCCGCCGGAAATTTGACGGTGAATTTCGCGCGTATAGTCGCCAGCCCATCGGCCACCGCTTTCCTGCCGTCCATAAGGCAAGCACCTACGAGCGGCCACATGTCATCCGAGGCGGCAAACGCCGTTTCTTGAACTCCGCGCAACGAATCGATCCACCCACGAACAGTTAAGTTCCCGTCCCGGTAGTAGCGCAAGGCGGAAAACAAATCGCCATCCTCGACGATCCATTTGCGGCCCTCCGGGTTAACCTCTGCAACCACTGTCTTCCCCGTCAGATCGCGATAAATCGCGCGAGCGACATCCATCCCGGCTTGACCGACGAACAGGCGGAACATTGCTCCGATACGGGGGTTGATATCGTTCACCTTGTAGCGGCCATCACGCGCATCGTACCGGTAACCGATATCAAGTGGCCCCGTGTATCCGAGAGCTTTCATAAAACGGATGGTTTCGTTTTTGACATGATCGTTCCCGGTGCAGATCGCAAGCGACGCCTGGCCAAAGTAAGGGGGAAAGTTCCGCAATTTTCTGCCTGTGAATGCCAGCGTACATTCACTCTGACTGTCGAAGTACCCATTGAACGTCCAGGTCATCTCGTCGCCGCCGGGAATGTATTCTTGAAGCATCACGTTAGGGGTCAGTGGATCTTCAATCGCCGCGTGGATGTCGAGCAGTTCCTGTTTCGTCTGGACCAGCATCATCCGCCACGGCCTTAAGCCTGGTGCAGGCGCACGGTTGTAAATAGGTTTTATGAGAACCGGAAATCGCGCGCTCTCTAAAAACTTCAGCACGTCTGCGCGGCTCTGAGGAAAGGCCGTCTCGGGGGTATGAACGTTCCACTTCCTGGCTAAGCGGAACATCTCCTTCTTGCTGCACAATGAGGATATGAGCCCGGCGTCGCGCTCCGGGAAAATGAAGTGTTCACGGAGTATCTGCGCCTGCTCAGCCACGAACATGGTCGCAACATCGCTGGTCGGAATGAGTACTGAACGGCGGCCAATCTTGCGGCCCAGTTTCAGCAACATGTCGATCGATTGCTCTACTGGAGCTCGATGCAGGTCCCACAACAATTTTCCGGCGCAATATTTTGAAAACAACGCAGGCGAGAACCGGTCGGCATCGACCCCATAAACGGGGACACCTAGACGTCCGAGGCTACGCGTGATGCCGATACCCACCTGCCGATGACAGACGAGAACCACGGCCGGAATGGAGTAGTCCTCAGACATCACAGCGCATGTTTTCCCGGCGGCAACTGAGACCTGAAGGATCATCTGTCATGATGACCTCACCATCCTGCAACACAAATTGCGCCGTCAGATCAGACTGATGGCTCAGCACGAACTCAAAATCAGCGGACTGGCCACTCGCTTTAAGATATGACGCACTCTTGTTCTCAGACCACGCATGAGGAGGCTTGCCGGACCAACGCCTGACAACCTCCAGCGTGTAGCGATTCCCGGCAGTGTAGCCCATCGTTAACATATTCTCGGCCAGCCAGGCGCAGCACATCTGATCTTCCTCGCGAAATTCGCCTCTGGTGCCAGCTCCAATAACCGCCACTCTGGAAAATGTTTGCGCAAGGTAATGTGCCGCAGAAACGTAATTTCGCAAACAGGCGAGAAATGCCATCTGACATTTCGAAGCTTCATAGCAGAGCCTGGTTCCAGAGGAAGAAAGTAAAACCACCGGACGATGAACGTCCTTACGCGCCAATAATTCGGTGGGGCTGTTATTCAGATCAAAACCCATCGGCATGATGCCTTTCTGCTCACCCGCCAGTAATGGATGGTCGAGGGCCTGGGCGAGTCCGAACGCCATTTCGATCGTGGGTACCGGAAAGCAACGTCGTCCGCTAGCGGCGGCCGTTATCGCGGTTGTGGTTGCCCGGATGACGTCGACGGCAACTACGGCGTAGCCGTGACGATAGCGCACTGCACTTTCAGGAAAACAATCTATAACAACCGATCTTTCCATCTCAGGCTGCCTTCTGTATCGGTCGTAACGGCCTGAGATTGCTTTTCTGAAATGCATCGGAGTGAAGGCCGCGGCGATAAATTTCCACGCGCAGCAGTTCTTCCAGCCTGATGTTCGAAAGATGTACGTCGCGGCCGAAATGATCGAGTAAAGCGAATTGGCTCGACTTGTTCGGAGCTTCAAATGTTACGTGGGAAAAACCATAAGCCTTGACGAAACGGTCGGCGAATAACGTGTTGAGCTGTCCATGCTCGTCGAAAAGACCGACGCCTTGCGCAGATTCCCGGGCTTCTACCACGATCTCAACGGCCCCGCCGTCGAGCCAGCGGTTTCCCTGATCGACCAGTTCCTCCACGGTGTCTGCCGTGAAAGCGCCGCCGTGCTTTTTCCCGATCTCAAATTGGACTTCCAGCCCCCTTCGATTGGCCATGGCGATGACTTCGCGCGCATGCAGCGGCATGTCGGTGAACCCTTCGCCGCATTCTATCCGTGTCACCGAAATATCAGCGCAAAGGTCAAGGTAGGCGGGCAACTGGTTTTGCGCCACCGCGATTTCGAAAGGGCCACCACCGGTTACGGTCGGGACCTTCTGAATCTGCGCGGTACGCAACTTTTGTCGCGTGATGGTTTCATCAGCCACGAGCCAGCACGCCATGGATATTTTAAGAATCGATATCAGGTGGTGGCTTTGGAGGAGGTGCCCTTCCAAGGTGATCGAATCATACCCCGGATCGAATACGCTGCTGGATGGCGGAATTTCAGGAACGCCGATGGCTTTAAGAAAATCGACCGGATGGTGGTGTCCCGTTAACAACATAAATTCACCTGTAGGTGCTTACTTGCGTCATGTAGCCGCATACCCTGATCCGGCGAAGCTTCGCGATAGCCGAAAATATGACGTTCTAACTTCAATGTGCAGGTAATAGCGTTGATTTATTTTCTTAGTAAGCTCTTTCTGTCACAGAACTAAGTTTTTTTGCAAAAAAATGAGCCTGAGGATTCAAGGCATTCAGCACTTATTCACACTTTACCTGTTCGTAATTTTTCTTTTATTTGCTTACAGCCCGCCCAGTTTTGTACGAACGGCTTTCGATATTTTTTTAGTGAGTTTGCCTATTTCCCTAGATTCTCTTTGTTTACCGGTAGTTTTTTATGGTCAATGACTTGGCGAGAGGCGCTCAGCCAAGAGGCCTTTACGCGTTCAGCAGATCGAGAGCGCAATTGACAACCCCGGGACGGTCTGAGTCGGCATCCGCATATCGATTGATTCGCCTGCGAACACTTGTCGATCTGTTCGCTGGTGCTTGCAACTGCAATATGTGGATGATACAGGCGTATCGTCAGCGAAAAATGGAAGGTATGTTCGCTGCTTTGTCATGACCACGGTCATCCGTAGTGAGGTGCGATGGCTCCTGTTGATCCATCAGATTCCACCCAAGCCCGACTATTTCAGGGTGAAAATCTGGCGGCGTCTCCAGCGGCTGGGCGCCATCGCGATTAAGAATTCGGTGTATGCCCTGCCCCGCAGCGATCAGGCGCAGGAGGATCTTCAATGGGTGGCGAGGGAAATCACCGAGGGCGGCGGCGAGGCTTCGGTGTGCGAAGCGGGATTTTTGGCAGGCCCCTCAGACGACCAGATTGAGGCTATGTTCCAGGCGGCCCGCGACGCCGATTACGCAGCGATCGCCGACGAAGCGAAGGAACTCGCCAATACCATTCTGCCCAAGGCGATCACTGACCCGATCTCCCGGACTCAGGCGAATGTCAACGTGGCGAGGCTCAGGCGCCGCCTGCACGAGACGGTGGCGATCGATTTTTTTGACGCGCTCGGTCGCCAGACGGCTGAAGGTCTATTGGCCGATCTGGACCTGCGGCTGAAAGCCGATGGCCGCGCGCAGATTGAACAGATCGCGTCCGCGGCCAGTGAGTTGCGCGGGCGCACATGGGTTACGCGCACGGGACTCCACATCGATCGCCTCGCGAGCGCCTGGCTGATCCGCCGCTTTTTCGACCCGAAAGCTAAATTCAAGTTCGTGCCGGCCCGCGGTTATCGTCCCGAAAAAGGAGAGCTGCGCTTCGACATGTTCGAGGCCGACTTCACCCACGAAGGAGATCGCTGCACTTTCGAGGTTCTGCTTAGGCGATTGGATATCAACGATCCGGGCCTTCGCGCGATCGCCGAAATCGTCCATGACATCGATCTTAAGGACAGCAAATTCGGGCGTCCTGAAACTTCCGGCATTCAAAAAGTAATCAACGGAATTTGCGCTTCGCAAAAAGACGATGAGACTCGATTAGTCCGCGGCGGCGCGCTTTTCGATGACCTCTACGAGGCCTTCCGACGACCGGGCCGATGAACCGGCTCGAAGGTGAGATGCTTTTCATGAATCATTTTCGAACGCGCTCATCTGCTCATGGCATCGCATCGAATCGTGGATGGAAGGTTGCCGCCATTTCGATCCTGATACTGCTTGCGATTGCCCTGCTCGCACCGTCAACCCACGCCTTTTGGCTGCTCGGCTTTTCGACCGCCGATACGCTTGCGCCCGGCCACGTCGGATTCATCGCGGGAACGGGCGGGCAGTTCGCCGATGTTGGCCATCCCAAAAAAACCAGCTTCACGCCGTTTCTCGCGCACGCGGGAATCCGGCTCGGGCTTTTCGACCGGATCGATATAGGCTATCGGCTGACGCAAGTTGCAATTCCCTTTTCCAGCGCAGGTGCAACTCTGGGTGGCGAAGCCGATATTAAATATCGCCTGACCGATCCGAGCGATTCATGGCAGGTGGCGATGCTGGCAGGCGGAGCCTATGGGTACGTGAATATCCAGGGCCAAAGCCGGGAGGCCTGGAGCCCGGGGGTCGATCTGATAGCGAGCCATAGAATCAATCCAAGACTGTGGCTCATCACCGAATTACGCTACGTCTACACCGCGATTCCGACCGCGCCCGGCGGCGCCTCCGCCAACTATGTGCATGCAGTTGGACCCGATCTGGGTTTTAAAGTCGGCTTGACGCCGCAGGTCAGCCTGATACCGGAAATGGGTCTGTTCGATTTTACCGGCCGCTTCAAGGGCAAAGACGCGAGCGGGATGGGCTATCAATACGGCGTGGTGCTCGCGGTCGCAAATCTGCCCGGACTCTGGTAACGCAGAGGCTTCCAGAAGCTGTAAAGATCGCAACTTTTTTTTTAAAGCGCTCGCCACGGGTCTGAAACTACACACGTTGATCATCTACGACGTATGTCGTACATTGTCCCGATGCGGCGGCTTCGTCTCCCCGGCGGCGACTTGGAATATGCGGTGCTCACCCGTCTGTGGGAACTTGGCCTAGCCTCAGCGCGCGAAATCCATACCCATGTAGGCGAGCCCGCGGGGCTGGCCTACACCACCACCGCCAAGGTGCTCGATCGCCTGCACGTTAAAGGCCTGGTGATCCGCGAGCGCAAAGGCCGCGCCTTTATATTTCGTCCCAAGGTGGCGCGAGGGATATTTGATCAGGCGCGAGCGCGCACGCTGCTAAGCCGGCTGCTGGGCTCGCGTCCGCTTACCGCGGTGGCCACTCTGGTCGAGGCGGTCGAATCGATCGATCCGACGCTCCTCGACGAACTTGAGCGGGCAGTGGCCGCGCGGCGGAGGTCACCAGATGGAACGTGAGTCTTGCCTGGCTATGTTGATCGCCCTTTTCGGTGGAATCGCAATTTTCGCCTGCGGATGGTGGCATCGCGGACCAGCCGGACCTGGCAGCGCCCGCTCCATGGAACGCCTTTGCTGGAGACGGCTTTGGCTGCCGCTGGCTCCGGCAGTGATCGTGGCGGCGTGGCTATGCGGATGGGCGTTGGTCGAGCCCGACCCGGTTCCTGAGAAGGTACCCTCGGCGATCCTGATTGCGAGCCTCCCGTTCATCTTGCTCTTCGCCAGAACTGCAATTCGCGCGGGATGGTCGTTGCTGCGCGACGATGGCGATCCAGGAACTGCGACGGTCGGCCTGCTCAAGCCGTGGATTTTGTTTTCGCCACATCTGGCCAGAACGCTCGATCAGGCTGAGATTGACGCCGCGCTTGAACACGAGCGCGCCCACGCACGGCATCGCGATCCCTTGCGTATCTGGCTGGCCCAGCTCGCGACCGATTTGCAGTGGCCATGGCCGCAGGCGCAGGAGCGATTTCGCCACTGGCTGGTCGCGCTCGAGTTGGCGCGCGATGAAGAGGCGCGGATTGCCGGAATCGAGGGTGCGGACCTCGCCGCCGCGATCATGGCCGTGGCGCGGCTGCGGCAGCCGCCGATCGTGTCGCCACTGGCGGCCCTGATCGGCGAACAGTCCGTGCTCAAGGAACGGATCGCCTGCCTGCTTGAGCCGCGCCGCGATGAGGCGGAAGCATCCGAAGTCAAAGCCTGGCTTCCGTGGACACTGGTACCGGGCCTCTTGATCGCGGTCGTCCTTGGTTCAATTTTTGGCGAAACCATAGTCAGGACCTTGCTGCGACTGGCCGTGTGAATTCCGGCACCGAGCATCTGGTGCTGTTCCCAGTGTTATTTCGCATTCATAAAAAGGCGATGGCTTGCGCGGTAATTGTGGGGGTATCAGGGCTGCTGACGAGCGCATTTTATGGATGTGCAACTTATCAGCCGGCCCCGCTCATCCCCGCTGAGACTGCACGGGATTTCGACCGCCGATCGCTCACTAATCCGCGATTGTGCGATTACCTCAGGGCCAACCTGAAACCATCGCCTGCCGTTTGCCCGCCACCGCGATGGGATTTGCAGGCGCTGACCCTGGCGGGCTTTTACTACAGTCCCGATAGCGCGCTGGCTCAGACGCGAATCCAACAATTCAACGCGGCCGTGATCACGGCGGGCGCGCGGCCGAATCCGGTGATCGGGCTCGGTCCGGAATATGTAGTACACAACAGCCCCAACTTCGCGCCATGGGCGATCGGAAGTTTTTCGCTCGACCTGCCGATCGAAACCGCTGGCAAGCGCGGCTACCGAATTGCCCAGGCCGAGCGGCTGGCCGACGCGGCGCGGCTGGCGGCCGGCGAGACCGCATGGAGTGTTCGCAGCCGGATCCGCGCCGCGCTGCAGCAATATCTGTTCGACCAGCGGCGCTATCGATTGGCGCAGCAGCAACAAGACGCGCTCGCGCAGAGTGCAAGCTTGATGGCCGCACGACTCAGGGCCGGTGAGGCCTCGCAACCGCAACTCGATTTGGCGCTGAGCGGCCTCGAAAGCGCGCGGCTCATTACAGCTCAAGCCGAGGCCCGCGTGCCGGATGATCGCAATGCGCTTGCGGCTGCCATCGGACTGCCAATCGCAGCCCTCGACGGTGCAAGGTTCACCTGGACCGCGATGGACAATCCGCCCGGTGAAGCTTCGCTCGCACCAAACATCGTGCAGCGCATGGCTTTGCTCAACCGAATCGATCTGCGCCGCGCATTGACGCAATACGCCGCGTCGGACGAAGCGCTGAAACTGGAAATCGCCAAACAATATCCCGACATCCACCTGACCGGCGGTTATTCCTGGGAAGGCGGCGAAAACATTTTCGAGTTGGGACCGTCGCTGGCGCTACCGGTTTTCAATCAAAATCAGGGGCCGATTGCCGAAGCTCAGGCGCGGCGCAAGGCAATGGGCGTCCAATTTATGGCGATGCAGGCTGCGATAATCGCGCAGTCACGGGGCGCTTTAATCAACTATCGCGGCGCACTGGCGGCGCTCGAGGCGGCGCGCAGCGCCGCGATCTACCAGGCCCGGCGGTATCATCAGGCCGCGCGCGCCGCCGCCGTGGGCGAAAGCGATTCCATCACTCTGAGCGCAGCCCGGCTGCAGAACGTATCGGCGCAACAGATGTTGCTGCAGGCTCTGAACGACGCTCAGGGCGCACTCGGCGCGCTGGAAGATTCGATGCAGCGGCCGCTCGAATCCGGTGATGCAAGCTCATTCAGCTTTCCACCGCCGCATAACAGCGAGGTGCAAGCGGAGTGAAAACCAGGCGTTCCCGGCTTATCGCGGCGGTGACCGCGATGCTCACTGTGGCCGTCGTCCTGCTGTGGCTGTTCGCCGCGGGCGGCCCCGATACGGACGACGACGAGGATCAGGTCACCGCGACCACGCCGATTCTATCGCACGCTTCCAACGGTGATGTGGTCGTCACGCTCAAGCCCAATCAGCAGACGCATATTAATCTCAGGACCGCGATGCTGGCGCCGGTCAACCGCGAGCGCCAGGCGATCGCATACGGCGTAATCCTCGATCCAGTGCCGCTGGCGGCGCTCGATGCTCGATTGGCCTCTGACCGTGCCGCGCTGGAGGCGTCGCGGGCGGAGTTCACACGCGCCCAGCTTCTTCATTCGGAAAAGCAGAACGTTTCGCTCAAGGAATTCCAAAGTGCACGAGCGACATTTCAATCCGGCCAGGTGCAGTTGAATTTGCTCAATCAGCGGATGGCGGACGAATGGGGCAGCGCGATCGCGGCGATGCCGCAAACCCAACGCGCGAAGCTGATCGATAACTTAATCAGCCGCGAGGAGGCGATCATCCAGGTATCGATTCCCGCGCGTCAATCGCTCGGACAAGCGGCGGATAGCGCGGAAGTCACGGTGCTCGGCGCGCAAGCCCAGCCCCTGCTCGCAAGTGCGATCTGGCCAGCGCCCAGCGTCGATCCGAATCTTCAAGGCCAGGGTTTTTTAATGCGCGTAAAGACGCAGGGCTTTCCGTTGCGCCCCGGCGCAGCCGTCAGCGCCCGGCTTGAATCCTCCTCTGCCGATCGCGGAGTGGTGGTGCCGAGCGCCGCGGTGGTCCGAACCGGCGAGGCCGCGTGGGCCTATGTTCAGGTGACGCCCACGCAATTCGAGCGGCGTCGGCTCGCCGGAGGAACCATGACAGCCGGCGGATGGTTTGTGATGCGTGATTTTGCTCCGGGTGACCGGGTCGTGATCGCGGGCGCGCAGGTGCTGCTATCCGAGGAATTCAAATCTGAAATCCAGGTTGAGGACTAGCGCGGCCAGGCGGAAACCATCGAATGCTCAAGGCGATAGTAGAATTCTCTTTGCGTTTCCGTGGGGTGGTGATCGCACTCGCTTGCCTGACCGTGCTCTACGGCCTTTATGTTACCGCGCACGCAAGTTTGGGCGTGTTTCCCGAGTTCGCGCCGCCACAAGTGGCGATCCAGACCGAAGCGCCGGGGTTTTCGCCCGATCAGGTCGAAACCCTGGTCACGCAGCGGATCGAAAACGCGCTGGTCGGCACGGTGGGACTGCAAACGATTCGCTCCCAATCGATTCAAGGGCTTTCCGTTGTAACGGTGGTCTTCCAGGACGGGACCGACATCTACCAGGCGCGGCAGATGGTGGGCGAGCGTCTGCTGGAAATCATGAGCCAGATGCCGCTTGGAGTGGCCGCCCCCACGATGGCGCCGCTGACCTCCGCCACCGCCGTGATCATGGATATCGGGCTGACCTCACCGATGCGCACGCTGATGGGGCTGCGGACTTTTGCCGACTGGACGCTGCAGCCGCGCCTGCTGGCGGTGCCCGGCGTTGCCCACATTGCGATTTATGGCGGCGGCGAACGCGAGCTTCAAGTGCAGGTGAGGCCGGCCCGCCTGCTCGCATACCACTTGGGGATCAGCGATGTGCTGGCGGCCGCGCAGGCGTCGACCGGAGTGCGCGGAGCCGGTTTCGTCGAGACTGCCAACCAGCGTGTCGTAATTCATAGCGAAGGCCAATCGCTCACGCCGTCGCAGTTGGGCAATACCATCATCGCGCAGCGCGCGGGAGAAAGCGTACGGCTTAACGATGTGGCGCGTGTGCGATGGGCGCCTGCACCGCCAATTGGCGCGGCATTGGTGATGGGGCAACCTGGCGTGATCGTTCAGGTGACGATTCAGTACGGTGCGAATGCGCTCGAGGTGACGCAGGGAGTTGACCGCGCGCTCGGCGATCTGGCACCGGTGTTCAAGCGCGGCGGCATCGTGGTCCATCCCAACCTGTTTCGCGCGGCAAGTTTTGTCGCAACCACGATTCATAATGTACGCACATCGCTGCTGCTCGGCGGACTGCTGGTGGCGATCGTGCTCACGTTATTTTTGTACAATCTGCGAACCGCCTTCATTTCGCTGACCGCAATCCCGCTTTCGCTTTTGATCGCGATCATCATTCTGCAGCGGATGGGTGTGACGCTTAACACGCTGACCCTGGGCGGACTGGCGATCGCAATCGGCGAAGTGGTCGACGACGCGATTATCGATGTCGAAAACGTATTCCGGCGGCTAAGCGACAATCACGCCCTCGGAAATCCGCGCGGGACGCTGAACGTGATCCTCGAGGCGTCGCTCGAAGTGCGCAGCGCTGTGGTGTACGCAACCTTTATCGTCGCGCTGGTTTTTCTGCCGGTGCTCACCATGTCGGGCGTGCAGGGGCGCATCTTCGCGCCCCTCGGATGGGCCTACATCCTCGCCATCATGGCCTCGCTCGCGGTCGCGCTGACCGTTACTCCGGCGCTGTGTATGGCGATGCTGCCAAAAATTAAGGCCGCCCCGGAAACTACCTTTGTCCGCAAGCTGAAAGCCGCGCATCAGCGGATGCTTCAGCGCGCATCCGCCAATCCCGATCTGGTGATCGGCGGCGCGATTATCCTGTGCCTGCTGGCGCTGGGTACGTTGCCATTCTTTGGCGGAAGTTTTTTGCCCGATTTACAGGAACGCAGCTTCGTGCTGCACATGGTCGCGGTGCCGGGAACCTCATTGCGGGAGTCGATCCGCACCGGTACGGAGGTGACCCACGCACTGATGCGGAATCCTCACGTTGAGAGCGTCGCGCAAAGAGTCGGCCGCGCGGAACTTGGCGAAGATACGTTGGGACCGCACGAAAGCGAATTCGACGTGAGGTTGAAGCCGCTGGCCGGCGAGGATGTCGACGATATCCAAAACGAGATCAGGAAAACGCTGATCAACTTCCCCGGTTATGACTTTTCGATGAACTCGTTTCTCACCGAACGAATTCAGGAGACCCTGTCCGGCGAGCAAGCGGACGTGGTGGTTAATATCTTCGGCAGCGACCTCGATACCCTTGATCGCGAGGGAAACCGGGTCGCCGCAGTTTTGTCGCATATTCGCGGCGCGACCGGCGTGCGCGTGCAATCACCCGGCGGGATGCCGCAGATGGTCGTGCGCTTGGACCCCGCGAAGCTGGTCCAGTTCGGCTTCCGTCCGCTTGACGTGCTCGACGCGATCGGCACCGCATACCAGGGTTCGAATGTAGCTCAGGTATATGAAGGCAATCGATTTTTCGATGTTGCCGTTATACTCGATTCCAAAGATCGGCGCCGGCCGGAGAGCCTCAGAAATCTGATCCTGCGCAACGCGGCGGGCCAACTGATGCCGCTCGGCGCGCTGGCTTCCGTCTCGTTGGCGCCAGGACGCTACGCGATCATGCACGACGGCGCACGCCGGGTTCAGATTGTCACCTGCAATGTTCAGGGCGCCGATCTTACTTCGTTCGCCGCCGCTGCCGAGCGCGAAATCCGCCAGCAGGTTCCGCTCGCAAGCGATAGCTATATTGAGTTCAGCGGCGCCGCGCAGGCGCGCTCACAGTCCGCACGCGAGATTCTGATCAACTCCCTTATCGCCGCGGTGGTGATTGTCAGTCTGCTCTTTATCGCTTTTGGCAATTTCAGAAATTTGATGCTGGTGCTGGCGAATATTCCATTCGCATTCGTCGGCGGCATACTCGCCGCACTGGTCGCCGGCGGATCGCTCTCGCTGGGTTCGATGGTCGGGTTCGTCACGCTGTTCGGGATCACGATGCGCAACTCGATCATGATGATCTCGCACTTCGAGCATCTGGTCTCGGTCGAAGGCCTGAACTGGGGACCGGCAGCGGCGCTGCGCGGCGCGTCGGAGCGCCTGGTGCCCATTTTAATGACCGCGATCGTGACCGCACTGGGATTGTTACCACTCGCGATCGGCAGCGGCGCGCCGGGGCGCGAAATCGAGGGGCCGATGGCGATCATCATCCTCGGCGGGCTCCTGACTTCGACCGCGCTCAATCTGCTGGTACTGCCCACCCTGGCTGTACGCTACGGGAATTTTGGGCCGACGAGATGATCCGGCCCAATTATCAGCGTGGTGCTTCCTAGCGCAGTCGAAATTATCGGGCACGCTCCTGACACCAGTCGGCCCGCGCGTCAGTGCGTGCCCGTTTAATCATTCATACCTAAATTGAATGCGGGGATTTGCCGTAGTCACCGAAGCCGGGGCATCAGGGAGCATAGGTGGTGGTCGAATGCTGATGCACGGTTCCATCGTTGGATTGCGTGGTGGTAGTCGTGGTCGTGGGTTGGTCAGCGGCAGTCGCGGGTTTCGTCACCTCTTCGCTTTTGTGATAGCTGAAACATCCCATTGCCGTTACAAACGCCAAACTTGCAATTCCAAGCGAAACTGCGTTTAACCTACTTTTCATTCCTTTTACCTCCAATCTACTTTTTCCCACTCTCGATACAACGAGAAGCATCAAGCTTTATGCCAAGGAAAAGAAAATTTAGAGAAGCGACAGAATGAAGGGCTTTGTAGGGGGTAAAAGGAAAGGCTACAACAACTATCTCTGCGGCAACGGAGCTTCCGCCCTCATCGCAAAGTAGTGGCCAACAACCAATTCAATCACTCAGGATGGCCAGTATCTGCGCGATACACACTTGCGAATCCGAGGCTCTTTGCCCTTCAATTGAGGAATAAATCTGTGCGGCGCCATTAAACATGAGAGCTCCCGCAGTATCTCGGCCCAGAAAGTCTGCAATTTCTTCCATTTCGGCCACCCAGCGATAAGCTTTTGGTAGCATGTCAGGAATACGGCGGCTTAAAATTCGAAGAAGCTCAGGCTGACTGGCGGTAAGTTCGTCGTGCAACAGTGCCGCGAGGTCGTTTCGCGCCGCAGCCTGCGAAATGACACTTCCGATTGCGGTCAGCCCCTTGGCGAGGCCCGCGTAGCACATCTTAAAAGCCGACGCGCTGCCGATCTTCGCATCAATCACTTTGATGTTCAGGCCATAGCGGCTGAGGCTGTACAAAGAACTCGCAGACTCCCCGGAAGCATAGATTTTCGGGGTATCGCTCATTTTTTCGAGATCGGCGGGCGGCGGTCCACCGATGATCCCTGCATCAATGAACCGGCATCCGGTTTCCCCCAGCACGCGCGCTACTTCATTGACGGTTCGTGGCGAGACCGCATTACACTCGACATAAACTGGTTTCTCGGATGCTTGCTGCAACGGCCCGACCAGCATTTTCGCAGCAGCCAACGCCTGCCCGGGCGGCACGATTGAAAACAGGAAATCCGCCTGGTCGATCAGATCGCGGTAATCATTGCGCACCTCAAGACCGGCCTGTTCGACGCGAAGGCGGCTGGCGGCGCTGCGTCCCTGAAGCGAGGTGCGAACGATAGCGCCTGATGCATGCAACCTGCGCCCGATACCGGTACCCATTTCGCCAGTGCCTACGATAGCGATCGTTGGCGCTGAGCTCGCAACTTCCTGCATCGCGTTGCCTCACACATTAAAAGCGAACTTGTTGCACAGGGACGGTTCGCCCTCGTCAATCTTTGGCGAAAGTATACGATGGACCCTACTGCGCGAAAAGCGAAATGAACTTGGAATATCCGCCGCATTCAAGTGCGGCTTAATCATTAGCCGAGGGCGGGCGACCGGTTCCGATCAATCCAAGCTGACGCACCCTGACGTACTGATAAATCTGTTCCATCTCGTCCGCGCTGAAAAAGCCGGCCCAGTCAGGCATACCCTTGTCCTTGCGCCCTTCCATCGCGACGATAAAAAACTCGCGCCGGCTCATCCCATTGGTCAGCGACTTTCGCAGGTCAGGGGCGTATTCACCGCCCACCGCATCCGGTCCATGGCATCGATAGCAATAGGAATTATACTTCTCGTAGCCAGAAAACACGTCATCGGTAACCTGATGAGTGTTGGCCGCGAATACCTGAAAGTGTAAGGTGACCGGCTTACCGTCCTGGTTCTTATAACTGTAGGTCTTGCCCGGTTTGTCGCTTACCTGCCCCCTTAAACTGAGTATCCATTTGACGATCAGGGTAGCATCGGCCTGGCTCAGTTTCGGATGCGCAGGCATCGGCACGTTGCCCCAGTGCCCCACCCCGCCGTTAATCACCTTGAAGGCGAGTGTGTACGCGACATTGGGCTGCCCCGCATAGGTCTGCGCCACTTTGATCCATGCCGGCCCAACTACCTCATGATCGATCGCGTGACAGGAAAAGCAATCCTGCTGTTTGGCCAGTTCGAGTCCTTTGGCGTTCTTCGTATCAGCTCTCACGCAAACCGCAATCAGCAGCGCCGAGATGGACAGCATGGCAACGAATGCGATTGCATCCAGCGGACGACTACCGTGGCCGATTATTTGGCGATTACGAAGGCCGGCGGCGGTATGCTTCACGGCGTCTCGTCCGCCGCCGGGTAAAGTTTGACGTTATACTGCGCGAGTACATTCTGAAGATCTTGCTTATGCGCCGAGATCACTCGATTGAGCCGCGACTGCATGCGTCGATTGCCCTTGCGCACACCCATCGCCATGGAGAACATGAACTGCTCCGGGGACCCCATAGCACGTTCGTTCGGCACTCGAACCACTCGCAGATCGCTGTACTTTTTCAAGAACCAACCGACGGCTGGTTCCCAGGTGATCATCACATCGACGCGGCCATCTTCGACCGCTTGCAGCATCGCAGCGGGCGACGTGCCCTCATCCTCGCCGATGTGAAACGCCTGAGCGTCAAAGATCAAATCTCTGATTTTGAGCGCGTCCTGCGCTGGCGTGCCGGCTTCGAATCCGATTTTGAGCTTTCGGAGAACCGGCGAGTCCATGCTCTCGAGGTCGTATCCCTTGGTTCTCTTGAAAATGAAAACATAGGATGACGCATAAAATGGATCGGTGCTTAGCTCTTCCTGGCTACCATAAGGAATATCGATCACTACGTCGCACACGCGCGCATCGAGGGTCCGCGCGAGAAACTCACCGAAGCCGCCCGTGCCGCGATAGCTGCTCCAATGGTATTCGAGCTTATCGCCTAACTTGTTCGCGACTAAGCTGGCTATTTTATTTTCAAATCCTTCCCCGTCGCGATTGGAAAAGGGCATGTAATTTGGATCGGCGCAGACGCGCAAAGTCGCAGCCGCGCATGGGACCGCTATAAGCCACAAGCCGATGGCCGTGGTCGCGATTAAGATATTTATCGATCGCGCCAAAGCCGTTGAATTCCTGGCCTTTCCGTTCACCGGTTGGTCCTCGCGATTTTCTCTATCCGCTATTACTTGAGCGTGAACACCATCAGCGTGCCGCCGAGGTTGGTATAGTCGCTCAACGACGCGGTGAGCCCAACCGCTCCAAGTCCCTCGCTGCCCTTGGTAAGGCCGGCGGCGAGACCGATCGCGGCCCAGCCACCTACGCCGCTGAAAACCGCAACGTATTCTTTGCCGTTGTGACTATAGGCAATCGGATTGCCTATAATTCCCGAGGGGCACTTGAACTGGTAAAGCACCTTCCCATCGCTCAGATTGACTGCCCTGAACCAACCGTCCAGCGTGCCGTAAAAACCAACGCCGCCAGCGGTGGTGAGGACTCCGGACCAATCCTGGAAAGTATCGTTTATGGCCCACTTGGTTTCGCCAGTAATCGCGTCGAAAGCGATAAATCGGCCGCGAACATTGGGCGAGGCTGGGTACATGTTCAAGATCGCGCCGACGTATGGAAACCCGGCCTTATACTTCACGTCGAAGGCCTGGTAATCCATGCAGATATGATTAGTTGGCACATAGAACAGCTTGGTCGCGGGATCGTATGCGGCGGGCTGCTCGTCCTTGTCACCTTCGGCCGCCGGACAGATGTTTTTAACGTTACGGCCGGCTCTGGTCATTTTAGCTGGATCAACTGTGGGACGGCCGGTAGTCGGATCTATACTCTTTGCCCAATTAACTGTCGGGTCGAACTTGTGAACGGCTACCAGTTTCCCGCTGCGGCGATCAAGCACCAAGCAATAGCCATTGCGATCAAAATGCACGATACAGGGTACCGTCTCACCTTTTACATCGAGGTCAACAATAATATTTTCGTTAACGCCATCGTAGTCCCACCCATCATGCGGCGTCATCTGAAATGCCCAGGCGGCCACGCCGGTATCCGGATTGCGGGCGATAATGCTCATCGACCAGCGGTTATCGCCGGGACGCTGATTGGGATTCCAACTGCCCGGATTTCCCGTACCGTAATAGATCAGGTTCAGCTTGGGATCGTAAGAGTACCAACCCCAGGTGGTTCCTCCACCGAGTTTCCATTCATCTCCATGCCATGTACTTAAGCTGGATTGCTTACCGACCGGCTTCTGCAGATTCGCGTTGATGGTTTTGGCCGGATTGAACAGCATACCCTTGTCCGGTCCGGCACTGTACGCACGCCAAGCCAGTTTTCCACTGTTCAGGTCAAATGCGCTCAGATAGCCGAGGACGCCAAACTCACCGCCGGAAACTCCGATTATCACCTTATCCTTGACTACCAGGGGCGCAGCGGTAATCGTCTGCCCCTTCAACGGGTCCGCATTCACCGCGGTCCACACCGGCTTGCCGGTGTTCGCATCGAGTGCATAGATATGTCCGTCAAGCACGCTGGCGATTATTTTGCCGTCGGCGTAAGCCACTCCGCGATTGACCACATCGCAGCACGCTACCGGAGGCGCATTCGAATCCTTTGGCGGCTCGAACTTCCAGACCATCCGCCCTACGTCGTCGAGATTCACGGCAAAGATGTAATTCGGCCAGGCGCTTTCGAAATACATCATATTGCCGATCACCAGCGGTTGGCCTTCATGGCCCCGCAGCGTACCGGTCGACATCGTCCAGGCGACTTCCAAATCCTTAACGTTATCAGTGGTTATCTGATCGAGCCTGCTGAAGCGTGTCACACCATAGTCGCCACCCGGCATTACCCATTGATTGGAGTCGGCGGACATTTTCTGCAGCGACGAATCCGCTTGCGCCAGAATGGGAACCAACAGGCAGCATGCGAGAACCAGAAACAATACCCAATTGCGATGTATGCTTTGCGCTTTCATCGTTCTCCATCCTGAGAGGGGAATCACGGACGCTAACCGGCCGCGCGCGAATCGCCCGCGACTTGCAATCGATATGCTTGCGTATGGCCTGACTCGCATTAGTATAGAGCCGGCAAATAGGTCAAGCAGAAGCTTCATCCAGCGCTTCAGGATCGATTAGTTTGACGGCCCCCAAGCCGGCAGATTCGGCCCCGGCGCTGAGCGACTTAACGTTGCCGATCATAAGTAGTGCGGGCTGGCCACTACCAATTATGCTTTTGCAGGCGTCTGTCACTTGACCGGGACTCAACTGAAGCAGCCGTTGGTCAAAGCCGGCATGGTAATCCTCGGGAAGCTGCCGCACGATTGAATCGCGCAAGGTGTGCGCAACTTGCGGATTGGTTTCATACTGCGCCGCCCGGTTCAAAGTAAGAAATTGCCTCGCCCGCCTGAACTCGGATTCCAATAGCGGCCGATCACCGGCGAGACCTCGCAACTCGCGCCGAACCGCATCGGCCGCTTCGATCGCACGATCCGCGCGCACCGATGCATATACGATCCACAAGCCGCCAGCACGCGCCGATGCGAACACAGACCGCGCACCGTACGACCATCCTTTTTCCTCACGTAAAAACAGATTCAGCCGCGAATTAAACATCCGCGCCGTGACGGCATCGGCAATCGCGATTGCATCGTGGATCGCATCGCCGGCTGGGGGAAGCACAACCGCCGCGAAGATCGCGGCCTGCGGCGATAATGGTCGATCGATCACGGCAAGCACGCCGCGCGTGGCCGTCACTGATCGATCATCCACTCGCAGACACTCATCCGCTGTCCGCGGCCAGCTCGCGAACGCGCGTTCGATTGCCGCGCGCACGCCGCTATCCTTCAGTCCCGGCCCCACCACGATTAAAGTTGTCTCGTCAGGCTTGAGCGCGATGGAGTAAAACCTGCGCACATTTTCAGACCGGATAGTTTCGATTTCCCGCTCCACTCCGGCTCCGCTGAGCGGCCTTCGGTAAGGATGATCGCCGGCATACGCGAGGCGCGGGATCACGCGCATAGCAAGACCGTATGGGCTTGCGCTTTCACGCCTGATCGAGGCGACACAAATCCTCTTCGCCAACTGCAGATCGCGGTCCTCGAAAGCATGATCATGTATCGCATGCGCCAGCGTCTGCATCGTCTTCTGCAAACCGGCCCCGATTGTTGAGAGCGCAATTACACTCCGATCAAGCGCTACGTCGCTTCGCGCGGTAGCGCCGAGACGAGTCCATTGCCGGGCAACGTTATCTGCGCCGTCTCTCGACCTTCCGCGCAGCAGCAGCTCACTTGACAGCGTCGCCAATCCGCTCATTCCTGGGGGATCCGCGGCAGACCCGGTATTCAGCACCAACCGCAGCTCAATTGGCCCATGGCCCGCACGATCGACGATCTGAAGCCGAAGGCCATTGGATAATGTGATTTGCTCGATAGCCGGAAATCGAAATTCGCTGCTAACCTCGATGAGCGGTGGCGGCCGGTGAAGCAGCATTGCGAACCGCTATACGGTTTGCGGCCCAGCCTCGATCGTCAGCGCTGGTCGATCGAAGACTTGCGCAACGGTCTCCGCAAGCTCGCTGGGCGTGATCGACCTCATCGACTCTACACGCGCGCCCGCACTGTTCGGATCATCGGCCGCGAGCACCGCAACCGCCATCGCATCTGAACGGCTGCGCGGCCCGCACAGGCGTTCGGTATCCCTTACGAATCGCGCGGTCACTCGAACGCATGCCGCCTCCAATTCGTCTTTCGTAGGGATCTGCGCCGAAAACCTTTTAACCGCATCATCCAATGCGGAGCGCACGGTTTCGGTTCCGATCCCGGGGGCGGCGGTCACATGAAGCACGATCTGCGATCCAAGTTCGCGCGCCTGCAGATCGATCGCAACCTCGCTCGCGATCTGCCGTTCAAGCACCATCGCCGTAAACAACCGAGACGCTTCGCCGCCGGCCAGCAGCTCGCACGCCAGCTCCAGCGCCGCATGTTGATCGGCTCCATAGCGAGGCGCATTCCATACGCGATAAATCCGCCCGCTGATATTCGGCTGATGATACTCAACTGGCGCGTGCGCCGATGGTCCCGCCGCCGCATCGGCACGCTGCGGAGTAGACCACGGCGCCATCGGGATACTCTCGAAGTAGTAGCTGACCCGATCGATTGCCTGTTCGGAATTAATATCCCCGGCAATTACTATCGTTGCGTTCGCCGGGCGATGGAACTCATCACACCATCGCCTCACATCGTAGAGGGTAATTTGCTCAAGCGCTTCGATCTCGCCATACGGATGATGGGCATACGGATGTTCCGGAGCGTAAGCTTGCTCACGAATCAGACTGGCTATTCCACCGTATGGTTCGGCCGCGCGTTGCCGCAATTCATTGCAAACCACCGCACGCTGGCGATCAAGCGTCGACTGGTCCAGCGCTGCGGACATACAACTCATGCGTTCGGCTTCCATCCATAAGGCATAGTCCAATGCCGCTATCGGTACGGCCTGGAAGTACGCGGTATAGTCATCGGTCGCATTCGCGTTTACCGAAGCAGCACCGATTTCCTCCAGGGGCAAAAAGTAGTTTTGGCGCGAATGCTCGCTGCCGCAAAACATCAGGTGCTCGACCAGATGCGCCAGTCCATGCTTGCCCGGCAACTCATCGCGAGACCCCGCATGATAGGCGACGTAAACAGCGGCAATTGGGGTTTTGGGTTCGCGATGCGCCACCACCCGCAATCCGTTGGCAAGATAGCTGACGCGCGCTGCGAAATTGATAAGGGCCTGCGTCGCGAAGTATGCACTCACCGTGAACTCAGGCGGCGCGAATTGCGGTCATCGCGAAAATAAAGCTGGCTACCTGATTTGGCATTCTGACCGATGCCATCGATCGCAGTCTGCACTGAATTGCGATGGGGCGAAAACTCGCAGACCGGATCGGTGTTCGAAGCATCGCCGGTCAGGAGATAAGCCTGACACCGGCACCCACCAAAATCGTTGAACCGTTCGGGACACGATCGGCACGGCTCTTTCATCCAATCGAGGCCGCGAAATGCGTTAAATGCTTCCGACTCGTACCAGATTGTCCGTAAGCTCGATTGCTCAACATTCGGAAAGCTCAGGCCCGGCAGCATTCCCGCCTGATGGCATGGCAGCGCGCGTCCATCGGCGGTGATCGTGAGGAACACCGATCCCCATCCGTTCATGCATGGCTTCGGACGCTTTTCGTGGTAATCCGAAACCACGAAATATACTTTGATTTTTCCGGCGACGCGTTCCCGAAAGCGATTAGTCGCCTTTTCGGCACGGACCAGTTGCTCGGGTGCCGGTAGTAACTGATCACGATTGAGGTATGCCCACCCATAATACTGAGTATTAGCAAGTTCGAGGTAGTCGACCTCAAGCCGCAGCGCCATCTCCAGTATTTCTTCTATATGGTCCAGATTGTAGCGATGCAGCACCACATTGAGCACGATCGGATAGCCCTGCCGCTTGATCAAACTGGCGATGCGCTGCTTCAGCTCGAAGGTCCGCGTATGACTCAGAAAATCGTTCAGTTCGCGCGTCGAATCCTGGAAACTCAACTGGATATGGTCGAGTCCCGCGGCTCTCAACGCTGCGATTCGATCTTCGTTTAGGCCGACCCCGGAAGTAATCAGATTGATATAGTAGCCGAGCTGATGCGCCTCGCGCACCAGAATTTCCAAATCGTCGCGCACCAGCGGCTCGCCGCCGGAAAAACCCAACTGCACCGCACCGAGTTCCCGCGCTTCGCGCAGCACCTTGATCCAGGCATCGGTGGACAGTTCGCTGTGATGGCGGACGTAATCGATCGGATTGGAGCAAAATACGCAGTGCAGTGGACACCGATAGGTAAGCTCGGCCAGCAGCCAGAGCGGATTACCGGGTTTCGATTCCAATCCAGCCTCGCTCACGTGCGATTTCGAGAAACTCCATCACGTCGGATCGAAGATCGGCGCCTGGAAAGGCGGACTCCAGATCCGCGACGATCGCGCCGATCGGGGCAGCGCCATCGATGCGCTTGACGATCTCGGCCGCACTGTTCGACAGCTTCACCATCCCTTCCGGATAGAGCAGCACATGGGCCTGCTGCGCAGGTTCCCATTGGAGACGAAATCGCGATGCGAGCACCGGCACATCGTCAAAACCGATAGTGGCGCTGGCAGCCGCACTCATTTGCAATACTCAAGCTGTACCGCATCGAGCAGCGACCAGAGTACATCCAGTTTGAATTGCAGTATTTCGATCGCGCGTTCCTGCAGTTCGCGAGTGATAAAGGAAGCGAGCGTAATTCGCAGCCCGTCGTCGACGTCGCGGCGCGCCTGCGACAAGCGCATTTGAAAATATTGGAGGCCTTCGGGCTTTACCCATGAATAATGTCGTGGCCAGTTTGCGAGGCGATCGCGATGCGCCTGCGGAGCGAACATCTCGGTCAATGATGAGCACACCGCTTCGCGCCATGGCCGGGTGCGCGCGAAGTTCACGTACGCATCCACTGCGAAACGGACGCCGGGCAACACATGTTTAAAAGCCACCAACTCCGCGCGATCGATCCCGCACGCTTCGCCCAGCCTGATCCAGGCTTCGATGCCACCCTCTTCGCCCGCCGAGCCGTCCTGATCAAGGATGCGCCGAAGCCACGCGCGCCGTACTTCACGATCCGGACAGTTCGACAAAATCGCCCCGTCCTTCATCGGAATACTGGCCTGATAATAAAATCTATTGGCTACCCATCCACGAATCTGATCGGGATTCAGCCTGCCCTCGTTCATCATCACATGGAATGGATGATGAGTATGATAGCCGGTTTCTTTGGCGCGCAGTTGCCGTTCGAATTCTTCCGGACTCCAGGCTGCGCGGCTGGCCGTTTGCGATCCGTCCGACGATTCCATCATTTTAACCAGAGTTACTGACTATCAAGAATTATTAACTGTCAGAAATCAGTAACTACAACGTGTCAGACCGCTCCGCTTCACCTGATCTCGATTTCCATGCCGTCGAACGCAACCTCGATTCCCATGCGCTCCACCTGCCGCCGTTCGGCCGAATCTTCATCCAGAAGCGGATTGGTATTGTTGATGTGTATCAGAATCTTGCGCGAAGCCTGGAATCGGCTCAGGTGCGTGAGCATCCCATCGGATCCCGATTGCGGCAGATGGCCCATCTCACTTGCGGATTTGCGCCCGGCGCCCTGACGAGTCATTTCGTCCTCGCTCCAAAACGTACCATCCACCAGAATACAGTCGGCGCGCGACATCCATTGCGCCACGCGATCATCGACGCGCGCCAATCCCGGTGCGTAAAAAATGCTGCGCCCGGAGGCCTGATTCGTAATCGTCAGCGCGATATTGTCGCCGGGCAGATGCGCGTCGCGATGCGGCGAGTAGGGCGGCGCCTTGCCATCGACCGCCATCGCGTGGAAGTGCAGGCCATCGAACCCGGAGATCGTGAAACCGTCGCTGGACTCGATCGGTATGCGGTTCCAATCGGTGCCACAGTAGCTCTCAAGCACCCGCAAAATCGGATTGCCCGCGATCAGGTCTTCGCGCACGTTTTCCGTACAATATATCGGCAGCCGGTCGCCCTCGCGCAGCATCAGCAGGCCAGTGGTGTGATCGATCTGGCTATCGACCAAAATGACGGCTTTGATCGGCGAATTTCTGATACCGTCGTTTGGAGTGAATTGTTCGATCGATCCGATTTGCGTCAGGATGTCAGGCGACGCATTTATCAGCACCCAATTCGAAGAATCGTTGGAGACTGCTACCGATGATTGAGTTCGCGCGCGGGTGCGTATGCTGCCCTCGCGCAGCCCGCGGCAGTTGCGGCAATTGCAGTTCCACTGCGGGAAGCCACCTCCGGCTGACGACCCCAAAACCAGAAGCTTCACTTCAGCATGCCAGTACTGCTGTACGATCGTTCACGAGTGACAAAGTTTGCGGCCGGGCCCGCTGCGATACCATCGGAAACCGGAAAAATGACGAGGACGCCGTCATAGCTATCCGGCGTCCTGATCATCTAGCGATTCCAGATATACATCGTCACTTCGAAGCCAAAACGCAGGTCAATAAATTCGGGTTTGCTCCAGATCATCGGTCGACCTCCTTACCTCAATGCTTTTGATTTTGTTCCAGTGCGAGGCGCTGTGTCAAAGGGGGATCATTATCAATGGACGGTGATCGATCCGCTCTGGACGATCTGATCCTTAACCGCCGGTTGGGTCTTCTTTACGATCGGCTTGGCGCGCTTGCGCGCGGTGATCCCACCGGTCGATGGCTCCGTCACCTCCCACAGTTTGATTCCGCCCAGCAATCCTTCCTCATTGCTCACCACCTTAACCGTGGCCGGCAATTCAAAATTGATATGGCGCGCATTGCCGCCGCCAATATAAAGGCGATCATAGTTAAAGGTTTGCGAAAGATCGTCGATCGCTTCGCGCAGCAGCTTGTTCCACTTGCGCTTGCCTTTCTTGCGCAGGGCTTTGATGCCCAGTTCCTGTTCGTAGGTCTTTCCCTTATGGAACGGCGCATGCGCCAATTCCATATGAATTCGATGACCATCCACGAAAACCACCGACCCGAAGCCGGTGCCGAGCGTGATCGCCAGCTCGACCCCGCTCCCGCTGATCGCTCCAAGACCCTGCACATCGGCGTCATTGGCTACCCGTACCGGCTTGCCCAGCTTTTCTGTCAGCAGCTTGTCGAGCTTGACGCAGTTCCAGCCCTTGCCCAGATTCGCAGCAGTATAGACCATCCCGTTTTTGACCACGCCCGGGAAGCCCACCGAGACGCGATCGAAGCGGCCAGCCTGCGCGGCCATCTTCCCGATCAAACGCACCATTTTATGCGGCGTCGCGCCCGGCGGGGTGGGCACGCGGATTCGCTCGGTCAGCGCCTTGCCCTGTTGATCGAGCACTTCGACCTTGGTCCCGGTTCCGCCGATATCAACCGCCAGCGTACGCAGGCCCACGCTCGACCTCCGCTGGCTGGATTTGTTTTTTACTGCTTCCGCCATTTTCGATTCCTCGCTCTACTGAAAACGAATTAGCACCGCTGCGGACTGATAGCCATGCTCGCGACAGATCTCGTCGTCTGGACAACGATGGGGAGACGATCGGAGGCCGATGGCGCGGGGCGGTCCAGCTTAGCGCGATGCGCTGCGGGCCTTGAACTGACAATCGACCAGCGCGCAATGGCGCGGCGGTTCATTGCCACTGATAGCGGCGGCCACGAACCGCCGCCCGCATCCGGCGCATACCCGGATCGTCTCGCCCGGCTGCAACATCGAGGCGAGCGCCACCGCCTGCGCATCAAGGCTGGCCCGCGGCGATCGTCGGCCAGCGGCCAGCGCACCTGCGGGCTTGCCGCCGGCGGCGCGCAGGGCGAGGCCGTCCGCACGCTCATTTAGTGGATCGCCGGCATGCCCCCGGACCCACTCGAACTTAACCGCCCGATGCCGCCGCACGGCCGCATCGAGTTCTTCCCACAGATCGCGATTCTCGCGCCGGCGCCAGCCGTCGTTCATCGTCTTTACGAGGTACTGGCTGTCGGTGCGCAGAACTACGTCGGATTGCGGATCAAGATGGCGTAGCGCCTCAAGCGCGGCAGTAATCTCCATCCGATTGTTAGTGGTATGCGCTTCCGCGCCGGAGAGCTCGATTTCGCTCCCGTCGGGAGCGATTATGACCGTTCCCCATCCGCCCGGACCCGGATTGCCGAGACAGGAGCCGTCGGCATAGACCAGAATCGGTTTCGAGGAGGCCATTGGGATCGTATCAGGCGCGCTGCCCGGCGCGAACGCGGCGCAGGCGCTCAAACCAATCGAGGTACTGACGGGCGGCGTACGCCCATGAAAAATCCGCGGCGAAGCCGTTGGCCTTCAGGCGCCGCCATCCGTCGGAATTCTGGAACAGTTCGAGCGCGCGAACGATCGCTTCAAATAGCGCTTCGGCCCGGTATTCTTCGAACACGAATCCGTTACCCTCACCGGTTTTCGGATCGAACTCTACAATCGTATCGCGCAGGCCACCGGTTGCCCGCACGATCGGCGCGGTTCCATAGCGCAGGGCGTACATCTGCGTGAGCCCGCAAGGCTCAAACCGCGACGGCATCAGGAACATGTCCGAGCCCGCCTGTATTCGATGCGCCAGGCCATGGTCGAAACCAAGCTTGATCCGAAGCCGATCGGAGTATTGGTCAGCAGCGTGTTGAAAGAAATCCTCGGCGGCGGGATCGCCGCTGCCCAGGATCACCATCTGGAGGTCGAGCTTCATAATCGCCTCCATCGCATTCATCAGGAGATCGGTCCCCTTTTGCGGCGTGAGCCGGGTGATCATCCCGATCAACGGACGGGATTCATCCTGCGGCAGCCCTAACTCAGCACGCAAAGCACGAACGCACATCCGCTTTGGAGATGGATCGGATGCGCCGTAGCAATGGGCAATCATCGGATCGCCCATGGGGTCCCATTCGGAATAATCCGCGCCGTTGAGAATGCCGGTGAAGCGGTCGCCGCGCGAACGAAAGACTCCTTCGAGGCCGAAGCCCAATTCCGCATCGGCCGCAATCTCGCGCGCATAAGTGGGGCTGACGGTGGAAATCCCGTCGGCGAGCACGGCCGCGCCCTTCATCAGATTGATCCGGCCCCAGAATTCCAGAAAGTCGACCGAAAAGTACGCCGGATCGAGATTGAGCAGACCGAAGTCGCCCGCATCGAAAATTCCCTGGAAAGCAAGATTATGAACGGTAAAGATCGAAAGCGTATTGCTGAACAACCCGCGCAAGGCCGGATCCGCGCGCATTACGATCGGAGTCATCGCGGCATGCCAGTCGTGCGCATGCACGACGTCCGGTTGAATCAGCGCCGCGACCGCGAGGGCGGCTGCCCGGCCAAAAAAGAGGTAGCGCCTAAAGTTGTCCGGGTAAGGAGTTCCGCGATCGCCGTAAACTCCCTCACGCCCGAAATAAGCCGGATTGTCGATCAGGTACAGAGGTACGCCATTAACCTCGGCGCGCATCACGGTAAACGCGTCGGTCTGATTTCCGATCTGCACCTCCATCGGAGGACCGACCGGTTCCAACGTAAGTGCGTCCATGAGCGAGCGGTAACCCGGAACAATCACCGACGGCTGAGCACCGCACTGCCGCATCGCACTCGGCAGGGCGCTGATTACATCAGCCAGCCCGCCCGCCTTGGCCCAGGGCGCTATTTCCGCCGCGACAATCGCAATCTTCATTAATCCAGATTTCCCAACTTCGACCGGAGTAGCCGAAGCTTCCGGCTTTATTACCGAGTTCTGCGATGCTGCCTCAATTGTTGCAGATGCGGCTTCGATTGTCGCAGACCGTCGATGCCTCGGCGTCCGCCGTAGAGTCACGGAAGTTTTCGATCGCTTGGCCTTTTTATCAGCAACCCCGGCATCGGCCAACGATTTCGTCTTCCTGGCGCTATTTGGTTTCGTTTTTTCCGAGATCGATCGATCTTTAACTTTGCTCCTGGTGTTCTTGACCAGCGGCGAAGATTTTTCTTGAACTTTAGCCCACACCTGACGTTTTGGACGCCGGGGCGCATAGGGCAAAGTTTTCCCGAGCAATAGATCCAGGAGATGATCCGAGGATTTGCGCGTGGGCATGATATGCAGCCGCAGTTATCGTGGGCCGAAGGGGCCCGCTAAACCTCTCCGGTCGGCAATCTGTTTTCTAGACGAAATCTGAAAAAGGCTTGCAGCTCCTTATCGGCAAATACACCTGACTGTGGCCAATCCACCGTGCATCTACTTCGATGTCGCTTTATCGATGCCAATTTAGCACAAACCTCCATTCATGAACTAACAATGGATTATTGCGCAATGTTAACGTTGAATTAAGCGGTAGACAACCAAATGATGGTTAATGCCTGAATTTACAACAAATTTTTCCGCAAGACGAGCGTATCCGTGCGGCAGTTTTGCCGTCGAAAAGCGCCGATTGGCTATAAAATCTTCAGTTAAGGACGGTGGTCCGCTCGGTCGATGGAGGAGTTTCCGGCACTGCTCCGGACCTCTGTTCATCAGGGGGCTGCAAGACGTGGCCGAGCACTTCATCCACCGTATCCACAAAGATGAACGCCATCTCTTCGCGAACTTCCGCCGGAATGTCTTCCAGATCGCGCTCGTTGCGGCGTGGAAGAATCACGGTTCGAATCCCGGCACGTCGTGCTGCCAGCACCTTCTCCTTGATCCCGCCGACCGGCAACACCTTGCCGCGCAGCGTAATCTCCCCCGTCATCGCGATATCTGAACGCACCGGCCTGCCGCTCAAAAGCGACGACAGGGAAGCCGCGACCGTTACTCCTGCGGAGGGCCCATCCTTGGGAATCCCACCTGCGGGAATATGAACGTGGATGTCGGATTTCTCGAAGAAATCGGGTGGTATATTGAGGCGCTCGGCACGTGAGCGGATGTACGACATGGCGGCCTGGGCCGATTCCTTCATCACATCGCCCAACGATCCGGTCAGCATCAATCCTTTCTGACCGTTCATCCTGGTGCTCTCGATAAACAGGATATCTCCGCCATTGGGCGTCCAGGCCAACCCGGTGGCGACGCCCGGATCATGTCCCCGTTCCGCCACTTCCGAGAAAAACTTTGGCGGTCCAAGATAGCGATCGAGGCTTTCCTGCGTGACGTGTGCGGGCGCCTGCTCACCCTCGGTGACCGAACGCGCGATCTTTCGGCAAACGCGCGAGATTTCGCGTTCGAGGTTACGCAGTCCGGCCTCCCGCGTATAACTGCGTATTATCTCAGCGAGGGTCTCCGGCGGAAAATCGATTTTCGCCGATTCAAGGCCGTTTTCCCTGAGTTGCTTGCGGACGATATGGCGCTGCGCGATCTGCAGCTTTTCTTCCTCGGTGTATCCCGGCAGTTCCAGTATCTCCATCCGGTCGCGCAACGGAGCCGGGATGGTATCCAGAATGTTCGCGGTGGTGATGAACAACACCTCCGAAAGATCGAACGGCACGTCGAGATAATGATCGGAAAAGCTGTTGTTCTGCTCCGGATCGAGCACCTCGAGCAACGCCGAAGCCGGATCGCCGCGGAAATCGGCCCCGAGCTTGTCCACCTCGTCCAGAATGAACAGCGGATTCTTGGTCCCGGCGTTACGTATGCCTTGGATGATACGTCCCGGCAGCGAGCCGATATAAGTACGTCGATGGCCTCTGATCTCGGCCTCGTCGCGAATTCCACCCAGCGAAAGCCTGACGAATTTTCGTCCCAGCGCCCGCGCGATCGATCTTCCGAGCGAGGTCTTGCCGGTGCCGGGCGGTCCCACGAAGCACAGGATCGGACCCTTGGTGTCCTGTTTCAGTTTGCGGACCGCCAGAAATTCGAGGATCCGTTCCTTGACCTTTTCGAGATTGTAATGATCTTCGTCGAGGACCTCGCGGGCGTGCTTGATGTCGAGATTATCGGTGCTACTCACGCTCCATGGCAGCGTGGTCAGCCAGTCGAGATAGGTGCGCACCACCGTATGCTCCGCCGACTCCGGCGGAATCATTTTCAAACGATCGAGCTCCTTTTCGGTCGCCTTGCGCGCTTCCTCGGGCATTTTGGCTTCGACTATCTTCCGCTCGAGGTCCTCTATCTCAGAGGAGCGCTGATCGCCCTCACCCAGCTCCTTCTGAATCGCCTTCAGTTGTTGGCGGAGATAATATTCGCGCTGATTTTTGTTGAGTTCGGTTTGAACCTGGGACTGAATTTTATGTCCCAGTTCGAGCAGCTCGATTTCGCGGGTGAGCACTGCGATGAGCTTTTCAAGCCGCGCCCGCACGTCCAGCAATGCGAGCAGATCCTGCGCCTCTTCGACCGGAATCTTTAGATATGACGCCACCAAGTCGGTAAGCCGTCCCGGCTCCCGCACCTGCATCGCCATCACCTGCAGTTCGTCGGGCAGATACGGCACCAGCGATACGAATTTCGAGAATTGGCTTACCAGATGAGCCTGCAGCGCCTCGCTTTCTTTATCCGCGGCGAAGGTCTCGTCGAGACGGGTCACGGCGGCTATAAAGTATGGTTCGCGCTGGCTGAATTCCCCCATCTCGATACGCGCCAGCCCTTGAACCAGCACCCGCACGCTTTGGTCCGGATACTTGAGGACTTTCAAGATCCGCACCGCCGTTCCACGCTGGAACAAGCCATCGGGGCGCGGACTCTCTTCTTCGGGATTTTTCTGCGCCGTCAGCGCGATGATGCGCGAGGTGCCCGCGACATCCTCGATCAGCTTGAGAGAAGCCTGCCGCGATACCAGAAATGGGTGAATCTGACTCGGAAAAATTACGATCCCGCGTAGCGGCAGCACCGGCAAGTGATCCGGGATCTCGACCGCGCTGAGGTCTTCTTCCAGTTCAAAGCGTCGTTCCCCTTTGGATTTATCTGCCATTTATATCTTCAGCCTCTGTAGTGGAGGGGAATTCCGCTGCTCGCGCTTCCACCGTTGCGCGTGTTTGCGTAGTATACGGTCTTGGTTCAAGCAAAGGTACCCTTCAGAGTCTAGGTTAACCACGGTTTGGCCACTGTGCTACTGCCGGAGAAGAGGGTTTGCCAGACCATCGATTTCAAAGGCTTTTCACCCCTCAGGAAGCGAACGAACTGATTCCGCGGCTTGAGGTCCTGATGCGTGAGTTGCAACTTGAAGCCCAGCGTCTGCGCAGCGCGGTGGCCGAGATGGCGCGCGCCGATCGGGCTTTGGCCGGCTCGGATTTGGGCAATCTGATGGAGCGTAATCCGAAGCTGAGGGAAATTGCCAACCGAATGGCGGAGATGGCCGCTCAAATTGAAAGCTTCGGCTGCGTGCTGAAGGATATCGAGCAGGGGTTGGTTGATTTCCCTTTCGAATCCGAGGGCGAGGTCGTTTTCCTATGCTGGCAGTATGGCGAGCCGCACGTATTGGCCTGGCATAGTCAGGAAAGTGGCTTCGCGAACCGTCAACCGCTGCGTGGCGCATCCAAAACCTATCTGAATTGAAAATTGAAACCGATTTCGAATTCAAACCCGACCTCAAACCCATGACCCGTCTCTTCTGATGGTGCTCTTTTTCTATCTGCTCTGCCTGGCGCTATGGCTGGGCGCGATCGTGTTCTTCTCGGCCTTCGTCGCGCCGGTTATCTTCACCCGATTGCCGGTGGCGCAGGCTGGCACGGTCGTCAGCGTGATTTTCCCGCGCTACTATTTGCTGGGATATGCCTGCGGAGGTCTCGGCCTCGCGCTCGCGATCTATCTGGCGGTCGTTAGGGGACCACAAGGATGGTGGACGTCGGCCGCGGTCGCGTTGGCTATCGCGCTAGGCATAACGTTGTACGCCGGGATTGGAATTCGCCCGCAGGTCGATGCGATCAGATCGGTGGCCGAGCAAACCAATCCCGATCCGGCGCGCAAGGCCGAGTTCGACCGGCTGCATCATTTGTCGGTGATGCTCAATGGAGCCGTGCTGCTGCTCGACCTGTTCGCTCTGATCAGTACCGCCGCCGCGCTGACGCCGCCATAAAGTATTTAGCATGATGTCCAATACCGCCATAAAGGCCGTGGTACTCGATTTATTCGATACCCTGGTCAGATGGGATCCTGAGAAACTGCCGCTGTTCGCATGGCGCGGCCGCGAAATCCGCAGCACGATTCCGTGGTTTCTCGATCATCTGGAGAAAGCGATAATGCATCGCTTCGATCGTGAGACCGCACTTGCCACCTATTTTGAGGTGATGACTGAAATCAATGAGGAACGCGAGCGCGACGCGATCGAAATCAGTTGCCTCGATCGGTTCGTGCGCATGCTGCAACGGCTCGGATTCCGCGATGACCGGGAAGTGCGGGAATTGGCCGCTGAGCTGACGACCCTGCATATGGCCGGCGTGCGCAAAGTGACTTGGTCGCCGGCGGAATGGATCGCCGCCGTTCGCACAATCAAACAATCATACCGGTTGGGTTTACTTTCGAACTTCGATGACTCCGAGACCGGCCATCAGATTGTGCAGGACACCGGGGTCGCCGACCTCTTCGATGCCATAATAATTTCGGCCGACGTCGGCCTGCGCAAACCTCATCCGGAAATCTTCAGGCAAATCGCCACCCTGATGGAGTCCCAACCGGCCGAAATACTGTTCGTTGGCGATACCCCCAGATATGACGTACTGGGAGCCCATCAGGCCGGCATGCGCACGGTCTGGCTCAACGATCGCAAAGATCCGCTCACGCCCGATATCCCCAAACCCGATTACATAATCAAGGACCTCGGCGCCTTGCCCGCATTGCTTGAGACTATCCAATGAACCGGCGCAGACTCGCGATCGCGGTTATCGGCGCGGGTCAGGCTTCATCGGAACAGCGAATACTCGCGCGCGAAGTCGGGAGCGAGATCGGCAGGCGCAATGGCGCCTTGATCTGCGGCGGTCGTGGCGGAGTGATGGAAGCTGCGGCGCAAGGGGCACTCGCGGCCGGCGGCCATACGATTGGCATTCTTCCCGGCTACAATCACGCTGACGCCAATCCACATATCGAATTCGTGATCGCCACCGGGATGGGTCAGGCGCGCAACATGATCGTGGTGGCGAGCGCCGACGCGATCATAGCGCTGCCCGGAGAGGCCGGCACGCTGTCGGAAATCGGACTGGCCATGAAGATCGGACGGCCGGTGATCGCGCTTAAAGCATGGGAACAGCTTAGTGGCCTGCATCGCGCCGATACTCCCGGCGAGGCGGTCGCGCTCGCGTTCGCTCTCGGCCGCGGTGACCCGCGTTGAATCACGAAATCGTCGAGTTGATGCGCGACCGTGCCGCCGAATACGGACTGAACCTTATCGGCGCAATTCCGGCGACAGCTTATGCCGCTACCGGCGAGCCAGCAGAGTCGCGTATGCGCGCGGCAGGGCCGCACGCGCGTTCGATTATTGTGATCGGCAATGGCGGCGGCGCGCTTTGGCGCGCGCTGAAGACGCACGCAAACACTCACCCCGGATGGTTGGATCGCGACCACCCGCTCGATGACTTCACTCGCGAAGTGGTCGAGCAGATGCTCCTACCGCCTTTGCGCGAGCGGAAATTCGAGGTCACCACCGCCTACCCCGGCGATCCCGATCCGTTCAATTTCATGTTACTGGCGCGGCTGGCGGGACTGGGTGGCCCCAGTATTATCGGTGTGATGGTCCATCCGGTTTACGGTCCCTGGATCGCTCTGCGCGCTGCATTGTTGATCGATCTCGAACTCGATTCGTCCGGCGCGGCGGCCGGCTTCGATCCATGTCCGCGATGCACCGTACGTAGCTGTATTCCCGCCTGTCCCGTTGACGCCGTCAGCGCAGCGGGCGGATGGAACGTGCCGCGATGCATCCAACATCGCGTCGAATCCGAAGCCGATTGCGCCGCGCGATGCCATGCGCGAGTGGGATGCGTACTCGGCCCCGAGCATCGCTACCCCGACGACGAGCTGGCGTATCATCAGCGGCGCACGCTACCCGCGATGCGCGCCTACTATGACGCGCACCTCTCGAAGCCCCGGAGCGATCGGTGACGACCGCGGAAAGTTCGATGGCGGCAGACCATGGTTGAAAGAATTAACCGGCTGGTTTATCGGGGAACGGTCCAATCAAATGCACGCTGGTGTGACATGGATGTCCGGAGATGTTCTTTCCAGGCCGCCGTAAAGAGGTGCGAGTGAGGTGTCATGCCCAGCGTCCTTCCGAGTGATGTAGTACGAATGATCGAGGTCTCCTTTCCCTGGGCCATGAGCGTCAATCCGACGCAGATGGCTGGTTATGCGGAGGGACCAAGAATTGCGGCTGTGGTCGATCTGGCAGAACGACTGCCGGAATCAACGCTAAGATTTACTGCGGCCGAATATCGCGACTTCCTATGGGCGCTCGCCAATCTTAGGCATCTTGCGAGGAGACTAGAACGCGGGGTTAATTCAGCAGGCGGCGGCTGGCCGTGGCCTCCCGTTGAAAATCAAAATCCAGTAACGCGAGTTTGGATGCTACTTAGGCAATGTCCTGACGAAGGAATCGAGTCGTCAACATCCGGCCTAGAGTTCCTATGGGATGAAGACCTTCGTCTCAGCATCCGGCTGGACATCTCATCCAGTGAGATGGCACTCAACAATGGCCAATGGAAGGCCGCGACCGTACTGGCTGGATCGGCGCTGGAAGCATTGCTGCTGTGGAGCTTTACGCGAAACGGCAGCCCTCAGAGGAGGTCAGCGGTTCAAGGCGCGAGAAAGAAACTCGATTTGTCGGGGAATCCTTACGAGTGGGGTCTCGGAAAGTACATTGGAATGACGCTGGAACTCGGTGACATCTCCGAACAAACCGCTAAACAAGCACGGCTTGCTCAAGACTTCAGAAATCTTATCCACCCGGGCCGCGAAATTCGCAACCAGATGAGATGCGATCGTGGCACTGCGCACGCCGCCTTCGCAGCGCTACATCTGGCCATTGCAGATCTTGAAAAATTTGCGCCTGATCCGGCTTCTGATGAAGCACCAGAGATCTGAAGAGAATTGTTGTCACCTCAGCGAATATGCGAAGAGAGTAATCGTTTCCTGTGGCGTGAACTGACGAACTTGCGGTACGATTGGATGGACGCGAGGGGGAGGCCGCCGGCGCCGACCGGCGAACGAGCCCGCACGGAGGTGCAAGATGAGGCTTTTGAAGAGCAACTCCGCAGTCCCGAAAGGACCCGGCCATCGCCGTGCCTACCTCAGCTTTCAGCAGGCGCTAATCTTCTCCATCGGCGCGGCCTTTGGTTCGATTCTCGCCACCTTGATCGGACTCGACTACGCAAGCTGGATTATCATCGCGGTATGCTGGCCGATGGCGCTGCTGTTCGGCTTTTTGCAGCGCCCGCGCGAACGGCGGCCACGTGTTATAAGCGCCGCGCGCCCGTGGCGTATGAAAGCGGCCCGCACATTTGCTCCAACGCCCCGTCCACGGCAGCGCCCGAAAAGCGGTCTGCGGCGCGTAAAATAAGCCGACTTTCGATTAGCGGTTCAACCGACGGGCGGCGTTCTTGGCGAAATAGGTGAGAATCAGATCGGCGCCGGCGCGCTTGATCCCGGTCAGGACTTCCATCACGGCGCGCTCTTCCTCGATCCAGCCGTTCAGCCCCGCCGCCCGGATCATCGCGTATTCGCCCGATACATTGTAGGCCGCCAGCGGACAATTGAACTCAAGCTTTGCGCGATAGATCAGATCCAGGTATGGCATCGCCGGCTTGACCATTACCAGGTCCGCGCCCTCGTCCAGATCCAGTGCAATTTCGCGCATCGCCTCGTCGCCGTTGGCCGGATCCATCTGGTACGACCGGCGATCGCCGAACTGCGGGGTGGATTCGGCCGCCTCGCGAAACGGTCCATAAAAGGCCGAGGCGAATTTGGCCGCATAGGCCATGATCGGGATGTGCGAATAGCCTTCCTCGTCGAGCGCGGAACGGATCGCGCCCACCCGCCCGTCCATCATGTCCGACGGCGCGACCATGTCGGCTCCGGCTCTTACATGCGACAGGGCCTCGCGCGCCAGCAGTTCCAGCGTAGCGTCGTTATCGACTTCACCGCCCGCGATCACGCCGCAATGACCGTGATCGGTGTACTCGCACAGGCATACGTCGGTAATCACCACCAGCCCCGGCACATGCTCTTTGATTTCAGCGATCGCGCGCTGAACCTCACCGCGATCGTTCCAGGCCTGGCTGCCCGTCGCGTCCTTGGTCGATGGAATGCCGAACAGCACTATCGCGGGAACGCCGGCCGCATGAATCTCCCGCGCCTCCGCCAGTGCGCGATCGACCGAAAGTTGCGCCACGCCAGGCATCGATTCCACCGGCTTCACCACGTCCCGTCCCGGACATACGAACAGCGGATGAATCAGGTCATCGGGCGACAGCCGCGTCTCGCGGACCATCCGGCGCAGGGTATCGGTGCGCCGCATCCGGCGCGGGCGATTGATCGGAAAAGTCATTATGAAATCCCTTGCTGGATCCGGAACCTACCTTGATAGCCTACAACATCGGCTGGGTTTTGAACCAATCCGAGATTGCGGCGGCTAATCCATCAATCGTGTATTCGGCTGCTGATATCGCCACCTCGAAACCCATTCGGCGCGCCGTTTCCTCGGTAATCGGACCGATCACGGCGGCTTTCAGGCCGGGCGGCATGGCTTCGACCATCCGCTGGAAATTCAGCACCGTGCTCGAACTGGTAAAGGTGATCAGGTCTATTTTGCGGCCGTTCAAACCTGCACGCAAAAGCTCCAGGTTCGGATTATCGGGAACGATCGTGCGATAAACCGGCGCGACGATCACTTCCGCCGCCCCCTGCGCAAGCAACATTTCCGGCAAAACTTCCCGCGCCACCTGCGCGCGCGGGATCAGAAAGCGTGCGCCCCGAATTCGATCGGCGCCAATCGCATCGATGATCGCCTCCGCGCGATACTCAGCCGGTATTGCCGCCGCCTCAATGCCATATTTTCTCAGCCGATGGGCCGTCGCCGGCCCGATCGCCGCGAACCGCGCCCGCGCCTCATCTATATGATGCTGTTGCTGCATGAGCCGTTCAAAAAACGCCGCGACCCCGTTGGCGCTGGTGAAGACAATCCAATCGAAAGCGCCGAGCCGCGCGATCGCGCGGTCGAGTGTCTGGTAGCTGTCCGGTGGCGCAATCGCGATAGTCGGGAACTCGATCACCGTTGCGCCCATTGCACGCAGCCGAATCGAAAAACGCTCGGCGGCAGGACCCGCCGCGCGCGTCACCACGATCGTCCGGCCATTTAACGCGAGATTACTCACGGCCATCGCCGACCAGCTCCGCCGCTCCGCGCGCCAGCATCCTCTCACCCAAATCGAGACCTGCCGCCGCCGGATTTTCGTCCACTATGCGATCGATCTCATCGTCCAGGGATCGCTTACCGTGCGCGTCGAACAGCAGCGCGCGGATTTGCAGATGGTCTCGCTCGAGCACGCAGCGAACGCCGACTGCGGTGGCGCAAGAAGCCCCGATTCTCGCCAAAAAGGTGCGCTCGGCGGCGGTCTCCGCGGCCGCACGACGATCGTTGATCGCAACCACGGTCCGCTCCAGTTCGTTCGAACCCGCGATTGCACCTTGGCTCAGCGCCTCAATCGCGAGCGCGCCCTGAGCGCCGGCCGGCACGAAGTCGCGATCGTCGAGCACCTGCGATACAAGGCCCTCGGCCCGGCCCAGCCGTTTCAACCCGGCCATGGCGAGCATGATCGCGTCGAAACCGCCGGCCGCCATTTTCGCCAGCCGCGTATCGACGTTCCCGCGCATCGGAACCACTTCGAGATCGGGCCGGATGCGCAAGGCCTCGAAGCGCCTGCGGTTGGACGAGGTTCCGACGCACGCGCCGCGCGGCAATGAGGCGAGCGGTCCGCCGTCGCGTGCGATCAGCGCGTCGCGCGGATCCTCGCGTGGCGGCACCGCCACAATTCGAAACTGCTCGGACAAGCGGGCCGGCAGATCTTTCATCGAATGCACTGCGATATCGATTTCCCCCGCGACCAGCGCCTGTTCGATCTCGCGGATGAACAATCCCTTCCCGCCGATGTCGGCCAGCGACGCGGTCGTGAGCCGATCGCCGCTGGTCCGAATCGTCACGATCTCCACCCTGAGCTGCGGGAGTTGCGCCTTGATAGATGCTTCCACCAGACGGGCTTGAGCCAGCGCCAGCGGACTCGGCCGTGAACCGATTCGAAGATGAGAATTCATCGCCCTGTTATCGGATATCGTCGTCGGGATCGTCCTGATCGTCCGCCTGGTCGTCGTCCGGCGAATCGAACGCAGTCTCGCCGCACAACAGACGGCGGGCCAGTTCGGCGGTATATAGCTCGCCGCCAGCCTCCCCATCCTTGCTGCGCAAACCGGCCAGCACCCGATGGAGCACTTTGTTGACCAGGCCGCGCGTCAGCGATTCAACCTTCGCCTGTCCATCCGGATCGAGCGCCGACAGCCATGCGCGATGGCGGTTCAGTTCATAATCGCGCAACTGTTCCATGCTCAGCCGGATATCCTTGATGGCCGGGACCAATCCCAGCCCGGCGATCCATCGATCGAAGGCTTCGACCTCCAACTCGACTATAATTTCGGCCTTCGCCGCCTCGTGCTCGCGATCCGATCGCGATTTGAGCGCCACCTGCCCAAGATCGTCGATATCGTAAAGATATACGTTCTCGAGCCCGTTGAGCCGCTCGTCGAAATTGCGCGGCACACCCAAATCGATCAGGAACATCGGCCGATAATGCCGCTCCCGGATGATCGGCTCGATCTCTTCCGGGGTGAAAACCGGATTTTCGACCGCCAACGATCCGATCACCACGTCCGCGATTTTCAAATAGGGACGATAGTGATCGAAGGGCACCGCGGTGCCGCCCAGTTCACGCGCGATCGAAACGGCGCGATCGAAGGTGCGGCTGGTTACCAGCAGCTCCTCGACCCCGCGGCGCTTCAGTTGGCGCGCGACCAATTCGGCGACGTTGCCCGCACCCATCAGCATGATGGTCTTGTCGGTCAGGTTATCGAAAATCTGCGCCGCGAGCGCCACCGCCACCGAACTGACCGATACCGCGCCCCGTCCGATCAGGGTCGCCTTGCGCACCCGCTTGGCCACCGAAAAGGCGCGGTGGAACGCACGATGGAGCACCAGACCGGCGCTGCCGGCCTCGACCGCCTGGGCATAGGCGAGTTTCAATTGCCCGAGAATCTGCGGCTCGCCGACCACCATCGAGTCGAGACTTGCGCCGACCCGAAACAGATGGCGCGCGGCGCCGGTCCCGGTGAAGCGGTAGGCCGCGCCGCTGAACGAATCGCTATCGGTCCGCCGATCCACGCCGATAAATTGCAATGCGCTCTCCGCGGCCGCCTGCGGATTAGCGGTCACGCCCACGATTTCAACCCGGTTGCAGGTCGAGATTAGCGCCGCCTCCCCAATCGCCAAACCCGCCGACTTCAGGCGCGACAAAGCCGGAACGATTTCGCTGGGGGCATAGGCCAACCGCTCACGCACCTTGACCGGTGCGGTACGATGATTAACGCCCACGATGAGTAGCTGCGAATTCATCGTCAATCGAAATTACCGCCGTGATGACCTGGATGAATCAGGCTGACGCCCAGAAACGAACCGACCAAAACGGTGAATACCGCAATCGTCAGCGCCGCCGCGCGCCGCCCGCGCCAGCCGACAGTCAGACGCGATTCGAGCAGGCCGGCATACAAAATCCAGGTTATGAGCGACCACGATTCCTGTGGCTCCCACGACCAGAAATGGCCCCAGGTGGCATCGGCCCAGATCGCGCCGGTCACGATCGCCAGGCTAAGCATCGCAAAGCCCCAGCCGAGCAGGCGGTAGTTGATCCGATCAAGCGTTTCAAGGCTGGGGACCCATTCGCCCGGCCCCGGTAGCGGCCGTTTCGCTTTGAGCCGCGACTCATAGATCAAGTAAAGCAGGCTGACGCCGGCCGAGAGCAAAAACAGGGCATAGCCAAGCAGCGCCAGCGTGACATGGACCGGCAGCCATCCGCTGCGCAAAGTTTCGGGCAGAACGATTCGGCCGTGGCGCTCCAGCATGTAAGCCGCCGCCGACGCGATCGTCACCGCGGGAGCGATCACTATTCCAATCACGCGCGCGTGCAGGCGAGCGATCAGGCCGAATCCCATCAACGCCACCAGCAAGGCCAGAAAGGTGAGCGATTGGGCGAAATTCGATACCGGCAGATTGCCGGCCTGCAACCCCGCGGCTACTAGATATACCAGGTCGAACAGCGCCCCGGCGCCAAGCAGTCCGATTCCGCTTAGCAGAATTCGGCGTGCGCCCGAGCCGCGGCCATAAAAAAAGCAGCCGGATGAGCCCGCATAGCAGGCCAATGCGATAACGATACACAGCGAGTTCATCGGGAAATTGTTCGCCCCGGTTTATCAAATACACGGGACCGTGCGGCGATGATTCTATTACAGAGGCGTAGCGCTTAAACAGTGCCGGGCAGCCGAATCAACGTCAGGTCTATATGGTACGCGCGAAAATCCACCGCCTATAGGGAATGTGGGTCTGCATGTGGCGCTGAGAAAGTTGAACCGACCGAATACGCCGTTGTCTCATTTAGCGAATTAAGGCATATCAAGACGTTGGAAGGTAATTCCAATTTTGCAGGCTTTCAATCAGACACGCGGCGCAATCCTATGCGCCCGGCTCGAAGACGCCGGCGGTCTCGGCGGGAAAAGCCGGGGACTGCTGGGGCGCGACGGCCTCGATCCCGATATGGGGATGCTATTCAAGGCGGGACGGCTGGAGCCGTTCATGTGGATGCATATGTTCTTCATGCGGTTTCCGATCGATATCTTGTTCCTGGACCGCCATCGGCATGTGCTCCGCATTTGCCATAGCCTCAAGCCCTGGCGACTGTCGCCGCCCGTATGGGGCGCGGGTTACGCCCTCGAGCTGGCGTCCGGAGCGGCGTCCCGGATTGGGACAGAGAACGGCGATCTGATCGAAATCGTACCCTCCTGAAGCCACGGAATCCTGCGCGTTAACATGCCGTGCGTCAGCGCCACAGTTATGTAGCGGTCTTTCGGCACGAGCCGGCGGGTGACGTTCATTCGAAATCGGCGATGCCTTTCGCCTAATTTCGTAAATAACACGTTTTTTTAACTTACTGCCATCGAATCCGTGGGATCGCAAGCTTATCGTTGCGATAACGCAACGAGCGTGTTGCGCTCCCGCCAGCGAATTCACAGCTCGTAGCAAAAAATCCCCATCTTCACTGCATTTCCGCATTGGCACCGAGTGTGCTGAACAATCCTGTCTCGTTTTGAGACGCACGGCGTCTGACGGACAAAGTTAAGCGTTCCAGGAGGGGGAACACCTTGACCGCGATTGATTTAGAACATGTCGCGAACCGGAAGAAGAATGGCAATCCGGTAATTTTCATCGCGTTGGCCCTGCCAGCCATGCTGGTGGTGATCGCCCTCAGTAATACCGTGCGCGCGCTTTATCCGCAGCCTGTCGAATCGCGCAAAGCGATCGAGCAGCCGGTTCGTCAAAGCGAACCGGCCAGGCTGATCCCGGCGCAAAGCATGAAATTCGTTGGATGACACGCGTTCATAAAGAACGCCAACAGGAGGAGAGAGAAATGGAGTTGATCACTAACTGGTACGTTCGCGCTCGTGAGGCCCACAAAGGCTTCAACAAGGGACAGACGATGACGGAATACGCGCTCATCCTGTCCGCAGTCGCGGTAGTCGTGTTCGCGGGCTACCAGCTCATGGGCACCGACATTAAGAGCCTGCTGGGCACCGTCGACGGTCAGCTCTAAACGAGCTCAACCGGGGCGGCGGAGACTCTTCGCCGCCCCAATTCTGCGGCCGCGGGGAGGGGGAATGAACTACCTGGCAAAAAAAATAAAAGTCATCGCGATACCAGAAGGTCAGACCATGACTGAGTACGCTTTGATTTTGGCGACGATTGCGGTGGTCATTGCGAGTTTGTATCAGACGGCCGGAACCGAGGTGACGGAGCTGGTGGATAAGGTTTCGGCGCTTCTTTAGGCCGAGACTTTTACTTTGGATCGATCGGAGGCAGTTGCGTATGACTAACCATGCTCAGTGCCCTGTGAGGGGGCGGTTAAGTAGTTCAATCGCTACGCTCAGGCGGCGGCTGGTCGGCGTGGGTCGTGCACAGGCGGCGGTGGAATTCGCGATCATCCTTACTGTTGCTTTGTTCGTGCTGGTGGTAGCAGTTCAGTTCGCGATTATAGGGGAGGCGGCACTGGCCCTGGGTCAGGCCAATTATCAGGGGGCGCGATATGCAGCGGTCAATCCCACGGCCAACCAGTCCGCCGTCACAAGCTACATTCTGCAAAATGCGTCGCCGACTATCAGCGCCAATAACGGTGCGTATCTCACCACCGTGACGCTGAACCCGAACGGCAGTTGCACCTTCGGCAATAGCGTGACGCTATCGCTCACCTTCGATGTGAGCCACCTGGTGGCGCTGCCGAATCCATTTCTAGGCATCAGCTTTCCGACCAGTCTAAGCAATTCGGAATCGGCTTTCTGTGAATGACATGACGCAAGCGGCTTAATCGCCGAACTGCGCCGCTGTTTGTGGGGAGGGGGAACAATGAGACGACCGATGGTGTACGTGGTGCTGGCTGGGGTTTCGGCGCTGGTCGCCGCGCTGGTGGTCTACTCGGCGCTCAAAAAGCGCGAGGCCGAGGTGCAGCAGGCGATGGTGAAATCGGTCGAGGTGGTGGTTGCCGCCCGCGACCTGCCGCTCGGCTCCAGGATTGACGCCAGATCGGTGAAACTCGCGCGATGGGCGCGCGACAGCACCCCGCCCGGCGCGATCACCGATCCGCAGTCCGTGATGAACGCGTTTGTCAAAGACGCCTTCGTGACCAACGAACCTATCGTTTCCGACAAGCTGTTCACCGGCGCAAAGACCGCGGGCGTGATGCCACTATTGATTCCGGCCGGGATGCGAGCGATGTCGGTGCCGGTCGACGAGGTCAGCGATATCGCCGGTTTCGTGTTGCCGCATACGCGAGTCGATGTACTGGTCGCGGTGCCCGGCAACGGTCCCGAGGGCAAGCCCTTCTCGAAAATCGTGCTGCAGAACGTCGAGGTGCTGGCGGTCGCCCAGGAGATCGAACACACCCACGATCAACCGCAAGTGGTGAAGGTCGTTACGCTGATCGTGACGCCACAGGAGGCCGAGCGGCTGGCGCTCGCGAGCCGCGAGGGCAGCCTGCATCTGGCAATGCGCAGTTACGACGATCATAAGATCGTCATGACCACCGGTGTCAGCATCCCGGAGATGTTGCATTCGTACAGCGATGCGCCAGCGCCGATGGTCGTCAGCATCCAGCACGGCCATGTAGTGCGCCAACCCGCGGCGCGAGTGCGGCCGATCCAGATACAGATTATGCGCGACGGCAAGAGCGCTGAGTCGGTCTCGTTTGTCCGCCAGCCTTCGCCCGAGCGCGCGAGTGCCGGTTATTGGATCACACATTCGAGTTCCGGGGAGCGGCGCAACCATGCCGGCAATGGCGCTCCGGCGACGCTGCCCGACCCGGTGGAGGCCAAGGCGCCGGCATTCGTGGGGAATGTTGTCCCCGCGAGCCCTCCAGCAGCTTTGAAGCATACCCGGTCCGACGCCGATTCCGGCATCGCCAGCGACTCGCTCGGCGACTCCGGCCTCAGCGCCCCAACCCCGAAAACAATCGATGTGCCCTGAGCTGCCGTGAGCTTTGAGCGGAGGACGGAGGAGGAGAGCCAATGATGATGAGAGCACAACGTGGTTGTGGAATTCTTCCCTGGTTGATCGCCACCCTATTCGGGATGCTGCTGCTCCAGGCGCAGGTGGGAGCGGCGGCGGAAGCGGTGCCGGTATCGCTGAATGCGGGCGAGACCTACGTGATCAAGGATTTGAGCAAGGCGGCGACGCCGGGCATCAAGGTGATCGACAATCCGAATGCGCTGGTGGTGCATACGGATGCGCCGGGAGAGCTGGTGTTGCTGGGGGCGGAGGCCGGCGAATGGCGGATCAAGACCGTCGCGAGCACGGGCGGCGCCACTGTCTATGACGTTTCGGTGCATGCGCTTGCGCGGCCGTTCGCGGCCCCGCTGAAGCCGGCGGCGGCGCCGCCGGCGATGGGCGATGCGGGGGTGGGCGCAGGAT
>DAHVFB010000129.1 GCA_027317185.1 Deltaproteobacteria bacterium | reverse complement strand
GTGGCCGGGAGTCTGACGAGGTGCGAGCCGCAACGGCGCACTTTCAGGCGGCGGGCGGCAGGCCGGGTTCGCCGGAATTTTGCGCCGCGTCGTTCAGCGAATCCCGCAACTGCTTGCCCGCCCGGAACTTGGCGGATCGGCTGGCGGAAATGGAAATCGGCTCGCCGGTTTTTGGATTGCGTCCGGTACGGGCCTGACGCTCGGAGACCGAGAAGGTCCCAAACCCCGAGATGTTAACGCGCTCACCTTGCTGTAAGGCGACGATGATATCCTCAAGGATCACATTGAGCGCTTTCTCGGCGTCAGCTTTGTTGAGCGCGAGCTTGTTTGACAATCCCTCGATTAGTTCGGCCTTGGTCATTGGTTTGCTATTCTCCGCCAGCTAGTTAGGCAGCATCCACCGCGCTGTCAAAAGCCGGCCGAGCCGGGCTTCCGCGTTTTTCGTCTGCTATACCTGCTTCCTGAACAGGTTCTTCCTACGACAAATTAGGATTGGGCGCAATCGCCGTATCGTCATCATCTTCGTCGATCAGCGGCCGCTTTTCGGTTTGATCGGCAAATAAGTTCTCGACCGGCGGAGGCTGTTTGAAGAAAGCCTCCGGATCGGACAACACCAGCGCATTACGCAGCACCTGGTCCATATGCTCGACCTGGACCAAGGTCACGTGCTTGAGAATTTGCGGCGCAATTTCCTCGATGTCCTTCTCGTTTTCTTTCGGTATCAATATCGTACGGATTCCGCCGCGATGGGCCGCCAGCACCTTTTCCTTAAGCCCGCCGATCGGCAGTACGCGCCCGCGCAGAGTGATCTCGCCGGTCATCGCAAGATCGTTGCGCACCGGTACGCGGCATAGCGCCGAGACCAGCGCAGTCGCCAGGGTGATTCCGGCGGACGGACCGTCCTTAGGGATCGAACCCTCGGGGATATGAATGTGAATATCGATTTTCTGATAAAAATCCGACTTTAGTCCCAACGTTGCGGCCCGCGATCGCACGTAGGATAACGCGGCCTGCGCACTCTCCTGCATCACGTCGCCCAACTGACCGGTTACAGTCAGCTTGCCGCGCCCCGGCAACACCGTAACTTCGATCGACAGCAGCTCGCCGCCCATTTCGGTCCATGCCAGGCCGGTGGAGACGCCAATCTGCGGCTCCACTTCGGCGATGCCATACCGATGACGCGGAGGACCAAGAAACTTGGAGAGGCTCGAACTCGAGACCTTCACGCTCGCGTTGCGATCGTTCTTGACCACTTCAACCGCCACTTTGCGGCATACTGAAGCGATTTCACGCTCCAAGTTTCGCACCCCGGCCTCACGCGTATAACGCCGGATGATGCCGAGCAGGGCAGCATCGGAGAAGTCGACGTTCTCGTCCTTGAGACCGTTGGCTTCGCGCTGCTTGCGGACCAGATAACGGCGCGCGATGTTGAGTTTCTCGTTCTCCGTGTAGCCCGGGATCCGGATTATCTCCATGCGATCCTGCAATGGCCGCGGAATCCGGTCGAGCGTGTTCGCAGTGGTGATGAACATCACCTTCGACAAATCGTAATCGCAATCGAGGTAATGGTCGTTGAAGTTGCAATTCTGTTCGGGATCGAGCACTTCGAGCAGTGCGGAAGAGGGATCGCCGCGGAAATCGGTCGACATTTTGTCGACTTCATCCAGCAGCATCACTGGATTTCCGGATGCCGCCCGGCGCATCGATTGGATAACCTTGCCCGGCAGCGCGCCGATATAAGTGCGGCGATGGCCGCGAATTTCAGCTTCGTCGCGCACTCCGCCCAATGAAACCCGGACGAACTTGCGGCCGGTTGCCCTCCCGATCGACTTGCCGAGCGAAGTTTTGCCGACGCCTGGCGGTCCCACCAGGCATAGGATCGGGCCCTTCATCTGGCCGACCAGGGTTTGCACCGCGAGATACTCCAGAATGCGTTGCTTTACCTTTTCCAGCCCATAATGGTCTTCCTCAAGCGTGCGTTCGGCCTCTTTGATGTCGAGCTTATCTTCGGTGTACTCAAACCACGGCAGCGCCAAGAACCAATCCAGATAATTGCGGACGACGGTCGCCTCGGCCGACATCGGCGACATCATCTTAAGCTTTTTGATCTCGCGCTCGCACTTTTCGCGCGCCTCGGCCGGCATCTTTTTCTGCCGCAGCTTCTCTTCCAATTCCTGAATCTCGTTTTTGAATTCGTCCTTTTCGCCGAGCTCTTTCTGAATCGCCCGCATCTGCTCGTTGAGGTAGTACTCCTTCTGGGTCTTCTCCATCTGTTTCTTGACCCGGGAGCGGATGCGTTTTTCGACTTCAAGGATCTCGAGTTCGGAGCGCATATAACCGAGGATTTTTTCCAGCCGTTCGGCCGGACTGACGCATTCGAGCAGCGCCTGCTTGTCCTCGAGTTTGATGCCAAGATGCCCCACCAATTTGTCGGCCAGATACGCGGGATCGTCCACCGCGGCTAGCGAGGTGACCATCTCGGGCGGAATTTTTTTATTCAGGCGGACGTAGTTATCAAAGGTCGAGTTGACCGTGCGCATCAGCGCCTCGATCTCGGCGGTGCGATCGCAAACCTCCTCGATCTCTTCCGCCTCGACCTGGAAGTACTCGTCGTCGGCGAAATACTTCAGGATCCGCGCACGCTTCTTGCCTTCGAGCAGGGCCTTTACGGTCCCATCAGGAAGGCGCAAAAGCTGCACCACCACGCCCAGGGTGCCAATCGGATAGATGTCGGAAGGCGTAGGATCGGCCACCCGCGCGTCTTTTTGCGCTACCAGCAGAATCGGCTTCTTGCTGATCTCGGCCGCCTCCAGCGCCTTAATCGACTTCTGACGCCCCACGAAGATCGGATAAACTTCGTGCGGGAAAACAATTAGTTCACGTAACGGCAACAGCGGAACCATCTCGCTGTGACCGTCCCGACCATCTTTTTTGTCATTACGAAACAGCATGAATGATCCGAACCCGTCCCTTTATGCGGTCTCAGCAGTTTTTTGATAGACGAGGAGCGGCTGCTCCTTCTGCGTGACCACCTCTTCCGAAATCAGCACCTCCTTGATGTTGGGCTGTGACGGAATTTCATACATCAAATCCACCATGATGCTTTCCATTATAGCGCGTAATCCGCGCGCACCCGACTTGCGCTTGAGCGCTTCGCGCGCGATCGCCTTGAGCGATCCCTGGGTGAATTTGAGATGAACGTTCTCCATGTCGAAGAGCTTTTGATACTGCCGCACCAGTGCGTTCTTAGGCTCGGTGAGGATGCGCACCAGAGCATCTTCGTCGAGCTCGCCGAGCGTCGCGATCACCGGCAAACGTCCGACAAACTCCGGTATCAAGCCGAACCTCAGCAAATCTTCCGGCTGAACGTCGTTCAGTAACTCGGATACCGTCTTGGGGTCGCGATGGGTCAAGTCGGCGCGGAAACCCATGGTCTTGCCCGCGATGCGCCGGCGGATGATGTCATCGAGGCCGACGAACGCGCCTCCGCAGATAAACAGGATATTAGTGGTGTCGACCTGCAAAAATTCCTGCTGCGGATGCTTGCGCCCGCCTTTGGGCGGCACGCTCGCCATCGTGCCCTCAACGATCTTGAGCAGGGCCTGCTGAACGCCTTCGCCCGAAACATCGCGGGTAATCGAAGGGTTATCGCCCTTGCGCGCAATCTTGTCGATTTCGTCGATATAGACGATACCGCGCTGACATCGCTCGATGTCATAATCGGCGTTTTGCAGCAGCGACAGGATGATATTTTCAACATCTTCGCCGACGTAGCCAGCCTCGGTCAGCGAAGTGGCATCGGCGATCGTGAACGGCACCTGCAGAAAACGCGCAAGGGTTTGCGCCAGCAGCGTCTTGCCTACGCCAGTGGGGCCGATTAGCAGAATATTGGATTTCTGCAACTCGACCTCGCCGGTGACCATCTGCGAGTCGATACGCTTGTAGTGGTTGTGGACCGCAACCGAAAGGATTTTTTTGGCCCGTTCCTGGCCGATAACGTACTGATCGAGAACCCGCTTGATCTCGGCCGGTTTGGGCACCGCCGAGGTCTGGCTGAAGGCCTCTTCGCCGTCGGTCTCCTCGGCGATTATGTCGTTACAAAGGTCGATGCATTCGTCACAGATATATACGGTCGGGCCGGCAATAAGCTTCCTGACTTCGTCCTGGCTTTTGCCACAGAACGAGCACACCAGATTGCCCGAACGGTCGTCATGCTTGGCCATACTGCCTCCCGCGGTTCACTTGGAGGACCCCCGGCTAACGATTACCTCATCGATCAAACCGTATTCAACCGCCAAACTGGGGGTCATGAACAGGTCGCGATCGGTATCTTTTTCGATCCTGCGCAAGCTTTGTCCACTATGTCGTGCGATGATGTTGTTCAATTCCTCTCGCGCCCGCAGAATCTCGCGGGCTTGAATCTCGATATCGGCCGCCTGCCCCTGTGCGCCGCCGAGCGGCTGATGAATCATTATGCGCGAATGGGGCAGGGCATAACGCCGTCCCGATGCGCCAGCGGCCAGCAGAATCGCCGCCATACTGGCAGCTTGCCCCAGACAGAGTGTCGATACCGGCGGCCGGACAAATTGCATTGTATCATAGACCGCCATCCCGGCTGTAACCGATCCGCCGGGACTGTTCAGATAAATGCTGATTTCCTTCTGCGGATCTTCCGACTCCAGAAACAGCAACTGCGCGATAATTAGATTGGCGACATCATCATCGATCTCGCTGCCGAGGAAAATAATCCGGTCCTTCAGCAGACGAGAAAAGATGTCATAGGCACGCTCGCCGCGGCCGGTTTGCTCGATTACGATCGGTACCAGCCCGCTCATAAGTCCTCGCCGGCGGCGTCCCTGCTCAGCAACCGCCAACCCGTAATGAAATTGTATCGGCTATAAAAAATGTCGGCAACCCGAAAGTACCGGCGGTTACTCACCCGCGCCAGCCGGAGCGCTGTCAACCTGCTCTTCCTGCTCTTCGATCTGGGCCCGTGTCATCGCCAGATCGATCGTCTTTTCGCGCCGCAGACTGTCGCGCAGCATTACTCTATTATTCTCGTCCCCGTAGAACTGCGCTACCCGATCGCGATCGCGGCCGGATTCACGTACCGCGCGCGCGATCCGTTCGGCAACTTCCTCATCGGTGACTTCGACGTTTTCCTGATTGCCGATGGCATCCACCAGCAGCGCCGTGCGCGCCCGCTTCTCTGCGCGATTGCGCAATTCGCCCGCATTCTCATGGGCGCGCGCGTGCGCCTCTTCATGCGCCATCCCGCTGGCTTCGAGGGTGGCGGCCAATTCCGACTCGAGCGCGCGCTGTTCGCGGTCGATCAGCGATTCGGGTAATTCAAATGGATTACGCTCGATAATCAGGTCCAGCAAACCATTGCGAACCCGGTTGTCGGCTTCGCGCCGCGCCTGCTCCAGCATCTGATCCCGGATTTTACCGCGCAAATCTTCAAGACTTTCGTAGCCCTGATCTTTCGCGAATTCGTCATCGATAGTGGGCAGTTCGCGCCGGAAGATCTCTTTGGGCGTAACCCGCCATTCCACGCTCTTGCCGGCAATTTCCTTTTCCGCGTAATCCTCTGGATAGCTACGGGTACGGACCACCTGAGTGCCAGTCTCGGCCCCGGTCAGCACCTCATCGAGGCCGTGGGCCAGCGCACCGGGTGTCACTTGCAGCAGCCGGTCTTCGGTCTTGAGGCCGGGCAGCGACTTGCCCTCGACGCGTCCGTCAAGTTCGGTCAGCACGAAGTCGCCGCTTTCGACCAGCTTGCGATCCTCGACCTTCTTGAGCGTTCCGAAACGCTCGCGCATCCGTTCGAGGGTCTTTTCAAGCTCTTCATCCGCCACCTCGACTTTGCCACGCGGCACTTTGAGGCCCTCATAGTCGCGCACTACCAGGTCGGGACGGACATCGAATACCGCACTGAAGCGGATGGCCTTGGTCAGGTCGGTCTCTTCGGTGATTATTTCGGGCGAGACCATCGGCTTGAGGTTTTGCTCCTCAAGCGCTTTGTCGGTGTATTCCTTGACCAGCCGCTGAATTACATCGCTGCGGACCTGATCGCCGAAGAAGCGTTCGAGCAGCCAGCGAGGCGCCCGTCCGGGCCGAAAGCCCTTCATCTGTACGCCGCGGCGCAATTCGCCATAGGCGCGGTCGAGTTCGCGTTTGATTTCGACCGGTTCGAGTTCGACCGTGAGCTTGCGCCGAAGCGCCGAGGTATTTTCGAGGTTTATGTTCATCTTGAAGCCAGATCGTTAAGTAAACACGTGCGTCCCTTGCGATCAATCGCCATTGCGCCAAAGCCTCAGTCAATTTAGGTGCGAATGAACGTGCGGCGGCTCGGCTTGCGTATTAGGGTGAAGTCACAAAGCTGGTGCGGGCGGCAGCCGGATTGTGGTGCCTGATACGATAGCAGCACCCCCTCGAAAGGGCGAAAATCGATCCGGCCTGCCAAGCTTACTTTACAAGCGGTTGCCAAAAAATTAGAGTCTTCCAGTTAATCTTGTTGTTCATTCCGGTTGGTCCGATTACACGGCCAATGGCGTGGGTCGTCAACCCCTAAAATTGCCCAGGAGACCGAATTTAGATGAGCGAAGCCAAAATCATTCTGCCTGCACTTACCGGCACGCAGCTTTGGATTTTGTGGGGGGTTCTAATCTCAGCGCTGTTGGCGCTGGGCTATGGCCTATGGCTGGTCAGGATAGTGCTCGCGGCCGATCCCGGCCCCAAGTCGATGACCGATGTCGCCGAAGCTATCCAGGAAGGCGCGATGGCTTATTTAAGGCGTCAGATGAAGACCATGGTGTTCTTCGTCATCGCCATCGCGATCGCGTTGTTCTTCATGTACCGCAACGTGTACCCGGGGCTGGAACTACCGATCGGTATCGCGGTGGCCTTCGTGTTGGGCGTAAGCGCATCGTACTTCGCCGGTTTCGTCGGCATGTGGCTGGCCGTCAAAGGTAACGTGCGCAGCGCCAACGCCGCCCTGACCTCGTTTAAAGATGCGATGGAGCTGGCCTTCAAGGCCGGCGGCGTCTCGGGCATGTTCACGGTCGGCATGGGCTTACTCGGCGCCACCGTCATCTTCCTGTACTTCCAGCAGGATGCGATGAAGGTGCTGATTGGCTTTGGCTTCGGCGGCTCGCTGGCGGCGCTGTTCATGCGCGTCGGCGGCGGTATCTTTACCAAAGCGGCCGATGTCGGCGGCGATTTGGTGGGTAAGGTGGAAGCCGGCATTCCCGAGGACGATCCGCGTAACGCCGCTACCATCGCCGATAACGTGGGCGATAATGTCGGCGACTGCGCCGGGATGGCCGCCGACGTGTTCGAGTCCTACGAAGTCACGCTGGTGGCCGCGATCATTCTGGCCGCCTATGCGGCCAGCGAGACCGACTTCGTGCGGGCCTACGGTGCGGCGGCCGGCGCTTTTGCGATGAAGATGATCATCTTCGCCTTGATTTTGCGCGGCGTCGGCGTCTTCTCCTCGATCCTCGGAATCATGGCGGTGCGGGTTCCCGCGGGCAGCGGGATGAGCGACCCGATGCGGCCGATCAATATGGGCTACATGACCTCGGCGATCGCCTCCGTGGCCGGTTTCTTCGTCGTCAACTGGCTATATATGACCGATCCGCGCACCGGCGCGCCCGACTGGCGCTTCGGGATCACCGCCACCCTCGGGATTGCGCTGGCGGTGGTCACGCTGTGGCTGACGAACCATTTCACCCATCCCGACCGCGGTCCGGTCAACGAAACCGCAAACGCCGCGCGCACCGGCCCAGCCACGCTGATTTTGTCCGGCATGGCCGAGGGACTGGAGTCGTCAGTGTGGGCGCTGCTCATGATCGCAATTGTGATCATCGGCGCGATGGTGATTTTCCGCGAATCGCTGGCGTTGCAATTCTACGGGATTGCGCTGACCGGTCTGGGCCTGCTGACCACTACCGGCTTTATCCTGGCGATGGACACCTACGGCCCCATCACCGACAACGCCCACGGCATTTTCGAGATGGGCGGTGTCCATCAGGAAGAGGCCTCGCGCACGCTGTCCTGGATGGACGCTATCGGCAATACCACCAAGGCGCTGACCAAAGGCCTCGCGATCGCGAGCGCGGTTATCGCGGCGGTGTCGTTGTTCCGTTCGTTTATCGACGAGGCCCATCTGGGAGCGATCGGAGTGCAGGTCAACGCCCCCACGGTTTTCGTTGGTCTGTTGATCGGCGGTGCGGTGCCGTTCCTGTTCAGCTCGTTCGCCATCAAGGCGGTCAGCCGCGCGGCCTACCAGGTGGTTTTCGAGGTGCGCCGCCAGTTCCGCGAGCACCCGGGCATCATGGAAGGCAAGGAACTGCCCGAATACGGACGCTGCGTCGATATCGTCACCGCGACCGCGCAGAAGGAACTGCTGGGGCCCGCAATCCTCGCGGTCTTCTCGCCTCTGCTGGTGGGGTTCGGCTTGAATGCCGGTGCTCTGGGCGGTTTCCTCGCCGGCACCATCCTCACCGGTCAGCTCCTCGCGGTTTTCATGGCCAATGCGGGCGCCAACTGGGATAACGCTAAGAAGAAGGTTGAGGACGGCTTTCTCGGTGGCAAGGGCACCGAGGTGCATAAGGCGACCGTGGTGGGCGACACCGTCGGCGATCCGTTCAAGGATACGGCTGGACCGGCGCTCAACCCGATGATCAAGGTGATGAACCTGGTCGGCATCCTCGCGGCCCCGTTCACGACTACTGAGATCGGCAATGTGACCGGCGGACGGATTGCGATCGTGCTCTTCTCGATTGCGATGCTGTCGCTCGCGGTGATCCTGTCCAAACGCGGGTCGATCGCTGAAACTGAGCCGCAAGGCGGCCGCGAGAAAGCGGCGGCCTGAGCAGTTCAAACTGGAAGTTTCTGCATCCTGGCCTTCCTCCGCCATCAGGCGGAGGAAGGCCTTTTTATTTCGCGCGTCGCACCACGAATTTTTTTCTTATGGTTTTATCGGAACAACAAGAAAAGAAATTTGTCATTCTGAGGCGCAGCCGAAGAATCCCGGTTCTTTTCCGTTCCGGGTACTTCGATTCCGCGCCCGCCGGATAAGCAGGTTCAGCCCGCAGCCGCGCGCCTGCTACACCAACGGTAGCTGGCTGAGAGGCTGATTATTGGCGATTGGATAAATCTTCTTGAAGGCGATTCGCCAGCCTTGGTCGATCAGACGTAAACCGTATTCGCACGACAGCGGATGGATCGCCAGCTCCGCGTTCTTCAACACGTAGAGCAGGACGCTGGAGCGTAAGCGCGCCGCATTTTCCGAATCTTCGAGCACTGTTACATTGCTGATGAAGTACTTGGCTCGGGGCGGCGGCATCTGGGTGGGATTGTGAGGATCGAGACTGCGGGCGGCGCGAGCCTGAAGGCCGCTAAAGCTTTCGTAGACGATCGCCCCGGCCTCGCTTATGTCGCCTTCTTCATCCGAATTGGCGACCCAGTAGATTATGTCGTCGGTCGGGAGCTCCAGCCATTCGGTAAACCGCCGCTGTTCCAGCAGCCAGGCCTCGCGATATAGAAACTGTTCGAACTCGTGATGCCGTTCCAGTCTGCCCATCTGCTCCATTCTCCGGTGATTCGGTATTCGGTGATTTAGCCGGCCGAAGCATCGGAGAGCGCGGCCCGCGATCGCGACATCATGCGCATCCATTCCCGATACTGATGCCTGATCGCGTTCTCGCTGGTGCCGTAGGACTCGACTTCGCCATCTGCATTGAGGTGCTCGTCCTCGCCGTGCAGCTTCAGCGGTATCCACTCCAGCGCCTGCGATCCGAGTCCCTCCTGCACCCAACTGAAGGCCTGAATGTCGTCTACCTGGACCTCACCGCCGACCGAGCAATGATGGGAAGTATTCAGAATCAGCGCGTCGTTCACCTTTTTCGAGG
>DAHVFB010000128.1 GCA_027317185.1 Deltaproteobacteria bacterium | reverse complement strand
TTGTAGGGCAGAACTTTCATCGCCTTCTGGACTTCCGGATCGTCGAACCGCCGGCCCATCAGGCGTTTGATTGCGGAGACCGTATTGGTCGGATTGGTGATCGCCTGACGGCGTGCGATCTGGCCCACCAGCCGTTCTCCCGAATCCGTGAACGCCACCACCGACGGGGTCGTGCGCGCACCCTCTGAATTCGCGATGACGATCGGGTCTCCGCCCTCCATCACCGCTACGCAACTATTGGTCGTCCCCAAGTCAATTCCGATTACTTTCGCCATGATCCTGAAAGTCCTCTAGCTTTATCGATAACCACGAATCGGCATTTTTCAATGTCAACTCGTGCTAGTTTTCACCCTGAGCGCTACCCTCGCCGCCGGTATCGCGACTGCCACCCTTCGCGACCGATACGCGCGCGGGCCGTAGAATCCGCTCGCCGGCCTGGTACCCACGATGCATCTCATCTACCACCGTGTTCGCCTCATGCTGCGAGCTTTCCACGTGGTCGACCGCCTCATGCAGCCGCGGGTCGAACATCCTGCCCCGCGCATCGATCGGGGTAACCCCCTGCACTCGCAGGTAATCGAGCAGCGAGGCCAGCACCATCTGCACGCCCGCGACGATCGAAGCGCCATCGCCGCCGCCTTGCGCCGCACCCACCGCACGCTCGAGGTTATCGACGATCGGCAGCAGATCGCGCAGCAGGTTTTCGCGCTGATGGCGGACCGATTCCTCGCTTTGCTGACGAATTCGTTTGCGGGCGTTCTCCGAGTCGGCCAGCGCGCGCAGATAACGATCCTTAAGCTCGGCTATTTCCTTATCTTTTTCATCAATTTGCGCCTGCCATGCCGCGACCGTGCTCCCGTCGGCCGATTGAACTATATCGGGCGAGGCCACTTCATCGGGCGAAGCCACTTCGTCCGATGGATTAAGGTCAATGGTAGTGGGACCCTCTTGCGGGGCGGGACGTTCCTGACCATCGCCGCCATCGAAATGTCCCTTATTCTGCTTGTTCATCTTTGCGAACCACACCTGAGGCTCAAGCTAAGCATCATTTCTCTCGCGCGCCATCCCCCCTTAGAGAAAATTGCTCGACCGCTTGTACTCTTGATTCGAGAGCCGATCTAGACTTCGATTTGAACCCTCATGGATGTCCCCAAATTACAGTCGCGTCAATGAATCGCGAACGCCTCCTCATTTTGATGCTGCTGCTGACGGGGACTGTCGTGAGCGTAGCGATGGCGGCCAATTACCTGATTAACCCATATGGAGTTTGGTCCAGCGGCTTGATCGATCCGGTTTATCGGCGGGTCACCGATAATCGCGCTCAAATGCCGTATCTCTTGCGCAGCGCCAAGCCGGCGACGTTACTGGTGGGAACTTCTCGCGTTTTGCTTGGGATGCCGATCGAGCAGGGCTGTCGCGACGGCGTTCTGAACGCCGGTTTGGGCGGCGGATCGATGCCGCAGGTTAGCGGAATCGTCAATGCCGCCCTGGACAATCCGCAGCTCAAGCGCATCGTATGGGGGGTCGATTTCTTTCAGTTCGATTCCGGCTTCAACCACGACCAGCCCGAGATGCGAGCCAGAATACAGGGCAGCGGCGCCACGCGGATCGAAGATACCTTGCTCAGCCTCGATACGCTGGGCGATGCCGCCGACGTGATTGTCCGCGCCTTCAAGGGCCGCCGCCTGCTCCCTCCTTTGCGGACCGCACCCATTCCGTGGCCAACCGCGATGATCTGCTGGCAATTTGCGTCGGAACATTACGGGCTGGCGAAGGAATCTCCGGCGCTTATCCGGACGCAATTGACGCAGAGTTTTCCCGGCCTTTACGTCCATTACGATTGGTCGCCGGCCCTGTTCGGATTATTCCGCTCAACCGTGGATCGCGCCCGCGCCCGGCAGGTGGAAGTGCGGCTGTTCATCCCGCCGATGAACCAGTACGAACTGGAGCTTATCCGCCAGCGCAAGCTGTGGCCGCTGTTTTTGGAAACCAAGCGGATGCTGGCGTCGGTGGGACCCTTCGTCGATTTTTCCGGCTACAACCAGATTGCCCGGCATGACGATCTATTTATCGACGTGATGCACATGAAGCCCCCGGCCGGCAATCAGGTTTTGCGGATCATGCTCGGGATGGAACCGGCGCGATGCAACCCGCTCGCCACGATCGTGGCCGAGAGCGCGATGAGGGTGGACGCGAAATCGATCGATTCGGCGATCGCGGCGCAGGAAGCGATGCGCGAATCGGCCGCGATAAAGCCTTCCCGTTACATGCGCCGGGCCGCCGAGGCGATCGACCCCGCACGCCAGCCCGATTGATTGCTCCTGATCGCTAATGCTTGGTCGCTAATGGTCGAGGGCTTTCGACAGGGCGCGGGCAGTATAGTCCACCAGCGCAATCACCCGCTGATAATCCATCCGCATCGGTCCCACTACCGCCAAACTGCCCAGCGGCGTCGAGCCGCTCTGGTAGCACGAGGCGACCACACTGAAATCGGCCAGCCGCAGATCGAAATTTTCCTTACCGATCGAGACCATCGGGCCGCCTTGCTTGAGTCCGCGTTCCAGCAGATCCAGCAGCGCGGTTTTATCCTCCAGCGCGCGAAGCAGCTCCCGCATCTTATTGCGATCGGTGAACTCCGGCTGTTCGAGCGCCTGCGCACTGCCCTCGATAAACAGCACCGCGGTCTCCATCCGGGCCGCCACCGCATCGCCCAGCACCAACGCTTCGCGGACGAAACGATTGTAGCGCGCCAAATCTTCCGTCAGCCGCTCTTGAATCCATGCGCGGGCCTCGAGCAGCGTCCGCCGGTGCAGCGAGTCGTTGAGATAACCCGCCATCCGGTCGAGCTCCTCCTGGCTGTAATCGCGTTCGGTCTCGACTAGTTGATGATGGATGCTGCCGGTAGCCGCGACGAAAATCGCCAGCACGCCCTGCTCGCGAAGGCGAACGAAGCGTACCCGCTCAAGTGCGACCGCTTCCAGCCGCGGCGCCATCACCAGCGCCGCCTGCCCGGTAAGCACCGCCAGCAGCCGCGAAGTATCGCGCATCATGGCGCTGATGTCGGTGGTGCCCGCATGACCCGAGTAATGCAGCTCGATTTGCGCGCGATCCTCGAAGCCGAGCCGCCGCTGCGGCATCACGCGATCGACGTAATGGCGGAAAGCCTTTTCGGTCGGCACGCGTCCGGCCGAGGTGTGCGGCTGAAGGAGATAGCCCTGTTCCTCCAGATCGGCCATCAGGTTGCGTATCATCGCGGCTCGCACACCCAATGAATAGCGGGTGGCGATCTGGCTTGAGCCCACCGGCTCGGCGGTGGCGATAAATTCCTCGGTGGTCGCGATCAGCACTGCCTCGTGCCGATTTGATAATTCCGAATGATTCGCGCCGTTCGACATCCTGGGACTTTTCGAACCCCGCTTAGCCTCTTTATTGGATTCTGTGCTCTGCCTGATGTTTGTACAAGCCTTGCATGAACAGGTTTCGACAGCCGGGCAGGCCCTGCTAGGGTGTTTGCAGGCAGTTTGGTGATGGCGCGAAGTAGAAAGCCGCTAAAATCCCGCCGGGTTTATGTTCCGGCCTTGCCGGCCGAGACCCTTTGGATCGAAAACGACAGTTACGATCGGCGGGCGTGGAGCGAGATCGTCGCCGAAGCGCCGGCCATCGGCGAGTTGATTGAGGCCGGCAGCCATCTGGTACCGCATTTCGGCCCATTGCTGCAGGATCTGTTTCTCGCTTTGTTCAAGTACAACCTGGTTTGGCAAAAACCGGACGCGGTGCGCAAAAGCGCGATTTTAAACCGCACCATTCTGGAATCGGTTATCCCCTCGCGATCTTTCGAGATCCTCAAGAGCCGTACTCTGCTCGAAGAGGACAAAGCCTCGATCGCCGCGAACGTACTGGGCGAGCAGGTGCTGGAGACCATCCGCTCCGAGAAAATGCTCAATCGCCGCGAGTTGCTCGATCTTTGGGATTTGGCCCATCAGGAGGAAGCTCTCGAGCGTAATATCGAAGCGCTCAAGAATGTCGCCGAGCTGGAAAAGAGCGCCCAGGATCAGGCGCTCAATCCGGCCGCGGCGGACAAAGATCAGGACCGGCTCAAAAAGAATCTCGATCAGCTAAAAGAGGCCGCCGAGCGCGCCGCCCAGGTCGCTGAAGCGCGCCTGAACCAGAAAGCGCGCGCGGTTGAAAGCCAAATCGGGCATAGCAATCACGGCGAGCTGCGCAGAATGGAATTGCGCAGCGCCGAGATGGCCGGCGAAATCGATCGGATAGCGGAAGACAGCCACGAGTTCAGCCGCGAATTCGGTCAGGGTGGACGACTCGCGGCCGGCGATCGAATTGAGCTCGGCCGGCGGCTGGCGCGTAACAAGCGGCTGGGCGAACTCGCGCGGATCGTCGGCCGTCTCAAACACGAGGCGCGCGCGGTCAAGCATCGGACGCTGGAACGGGGCATCGCCGAGGCTTACGACATCGAGCGCGGATCGGAAATCGGACGGCTGATCCCCTCCGAACTGGTCGCGCTGCTGCATCCGGCGCTCGCGCGTGATTTCGGCCGCCGTCTGATCGAAGGCGATTTGCTCCAATACCGGCTGCGGGACGATGAGCAAAAGGGCAAAGGCCCGATGGTCGTATGTATCGACGTCAGCTCCTCGATGCAGGGCGATAAGGAGCTCTGGGCCAAGGCGGTCAGCCTGACCCTGATGGACGTCGCGCGGCGTCAGCGCCGCTTGTTCCGCGCCGTCCTGTTTTCCTCGGGCGACGAGAGCCTGCGCGTGCTCGATCTGAATCGTGAGCGGCGCTATCAGCCCGAGCTCAAAAAGGTGATCGAAATGGCCGAATATTTTCCCGGCGGCGGCACCGATTTCGAGCGTCCATTGACTCGGGCGCTGGAACTGATCGAGGACAAAAAGCTCAAGCGCGGCGACATTGTGATCATCACCGACGGCGAATCGCAGATCAGCCCCGAATTCCTTCACCATCTTCAGGAACGCAAGCGGGAACTGGAGTTTTCGATCTTCGCGGTGCTGGTCGACATGGGCTCCAGCGAGCTCTCCACCCTGGCGCAGTTCAGCGATCGCGTGACCTCGGTGAAGAAGCTGACCACCGACACCGCGCGCGACATTTTTATCAAGCTTCAGACCTGACAAGCTTCAAACCTGATTCGGATGAGCGAATTTTATTTTAATCCCTGGGATCCCGTGTTTCGCGCCGATCCCTACCCGGCCTACCGCACTTTGGTTCAGGAGCCGCCGCGGCTGATGCCGCTGGGCGAAACGATCGCGCTGGTCGCGCGCTACCGGGACGCCGACGCGGTGTTGCGCAATCACGAGCACTTTTCGAGCGTGCGGCCCGCCAAGCTGCCGCTGGCGCAGCGCGGACCGTTCGCCGGTGCGCTCACGATGCTGACCTCGGATCCGCCGGTGCATACCCGCTTGCGGCGGCTGGTCAGCCGCGACTTCACGCCCCGCCGGATTCTTGAATTGGAGCCGCGCATTCGCGCCATCACCGAGTCATTGCTGATCAACGCGGTCGATCGCGGCGGCGAATTCGACGTGATGGCCGAAATCGCCGATACGCTGCCGGTGATGGTTATCGCGGAGCTACTCGGGGTGCCGGCCGATAATTACGAGACGTTCAAGCGCTGGTCCGACGCGGTGGTCGCCGGTGCGGGACGAACCCAGCCGTGGGAAGAGCCGCCGCCCGAATTTCTCGAAGCGGTCGCCGCTCTACGCAGCTATTTCGCCGAAAATATCGAGGAGCGCCGCCGCCGTCCCGGCAAAGACCTGGTGAGCGCGCTGGTGGCCGCCCATGACGACAGCGAAGCGCTGAGCGCCGAGGAATTGCTCGCGCTGGTGGTATTGCTGCTGCTGGCGGGCAACGAAACCACCACTAACCTGATCGGTAATGGGATGCTGGCGTTGGGGCGTAATCCGGGCCAGGTGGACCTTCTACGCCGCGATCCGGCGCTGATTCCGCGCGCGATCGAAGAGATCGTCCGCTATGACGGCCCGGTGCAGGGCACAGTGCGCTTCACCACCGCGGCAACCAATGTCGGCGGCACGGCGATCCCGGCCGGCGCGGTGGTTTTCGTATTACTGGCGGCCGCCAATCGCGATCCCGCGAAATTCGACGAGCCGGAGAAATTCGATGTGACCCGCACGCCCAACGAGCATCTCGGCTTCGGCAACGGCATTCATTTTTGTTTGGGTGCGCCGCTGGCGCGGATGGAAGGCGCGATCGCAATCGGATCGATAATCGCGCGATTTCCAAATTTCCGCCTGGCCGATCCGGCGGCGCGACCTGCATATAAAGGATCGTTTTTCCTGCGCGGCCTGACCGAACTCAGAATGATCACCGAATAGGGGTTGGCAATACGCCTGGGAGTCGCGCATCGAATGTGAATGGCTGAGCCGGATGATGCTCGACCTTCACGAAATCCGCGTGCGCAGGATTAAGAAGAATATTATATTCCTCCGGTACGACTACTGAGGGCACGAGCAGGACTGCTGACTCCGCTGCCTCGATCCATCGATCTCCGCGTTCGAGCATCTCGTCATCCGATCCCGGCAGCGATTCCATTCGCTTGATCGAGACCGTGGCCGGAATGTTCAACCCAATTTTCACGTAATCCGCCGGGAACTCGTCAACCAGGAGTTCAAGGTGAACGAGAATTTCCAGAACCGCGAGCGAAAGATGCTCGGAAGCATAAACTACGGAGTGTCCGCGCCGGTTCCATCGGCCGCCATATTGGCGAGCGCCAGCGCCGTCCAGAGTTGCATAACGTGCGCGGGTCAGCCGCCACACTGTCAAGCGGCAATTCCGTGCGAAATTCTGCCGAGAAGGTCCTCGACCTGCCGGGCGCCGGTTTCAGTCCGCAGCATCTCCATCGGCGAGCGGCCCGCGAATTGCCGGATGGGTCTTCTAAGCCATCTCGCAGCCTTTTCCCGATCCCCCAAAGTATCGACTGTGATCGCATATATACGCGCGACGCGGGCCACCCGGTTTGATTCTTCGAGGTTGAGCCGTTGATGCCGTTCGACGCGATGAGCAAAGGTGCGCCGTGGAACTATCCAATCGAACACCTCGCTGGGCGAGAGCACGGAGCGCTGCAAAAGCGTCTTCACCACCTCGGTTGGGAAACCGCTACGTTCACATTCTTCGAGGGCCAGAAAACTGGACGATTTCAGCCCGAGCAACCTTTCGCCGCCGAGAACCTCAACGATCCGGGAGGTTTCGGAGTCCTGATGAGGCATATGCCCATCACTATGAGGCAAATTACCAACGGGGTCAAATCACCGGGCGCTGGATGACTCTTAGTCTCGTTAGGCGGCGAGAGCGAGGACGCCGAGCTGTTCGTACCACGGTTGCGTGCGAGTGTTGAGCAACTCCAACTGGCGCAGGCAGGGAATTAAGGTGTCGACGAACAGCATCGAGTTGAACTGCTTCTCCATTGCGCGCTCGGCATCCTTCCAGCCCTGATTCTCGCGCATTTCCTCACGCATCCTGCCGATCGGAATCTCCATTTCGTCGAAGACCTGATGGTAAGAAAGAAACCCGTCGCGCGGCACACCGTCGGTGACCTTGGTGATGGTCATGTCGCAGGCGGCGAACGCGAAATCCTCGAGCGCCTTGCGTTCCGTGGGACTGAGCTTGCGCACCGCATCGCGCAACGCGAGCATCCCGAAGCCCACGTGCCGCGCCTCGTCTTTCATGATGTATTCGAGCAGCTCTTTGAGCAGTTCATCGCCGGTTTGCGCATGCATGAAGCGGAACGCCGCAATCGCCAGACCTTCGGTGATAATTTGCATCCCGGTGTACTTGGGCTCCCAGCGCTCGTGCGCCATCACGGCGCGCAGCAGACGGTCGAGCGTCGGATCGATCGGATAAATACGATCAAGCTTCGTGATGTACTTGCGAAAAGCCTCGACGTGGCGCGCCTCGTCCATCACCTGGGCCGCCGCGCACATTTTGGCGTCGAGGTCAGGGGCCGCATCGACCAACTGCGCCGCGACCATCAATGCGCCCTGCTCTCCGTGCAGGAATTGCGACAACCGCCACGCCGCGAATTTGCGGCCCAGCAGATCCTGACGCGCCTGGCTGAGCGATCGATATACCTGGGTCTGGCATATCGGCATCAGATTCATGTTGAGCGGCGGTCCGCTGATCGGACGATCCCAGTTGACCGCGGTCGAGACGTTCCACTGATCGCGCTTGGCATTTTCATAAAGGCGATCGAGCTGCGGAAATCGCACGCTGTAATCGAAATCGAAAACGCTTTCGAGCGGCGTCTTGATGGAGTGCTGAGTCATTGCGCTCCTGCGGCGTTACGCCCGGTCGAGGGTCGCAGCGCGTTAGAAAAAGTCTAGCACCGCCTGCTCGGCGGCCCTACTGCTGCGGCGGTTCGGAGGGAACTATGAAATCGGGATTGAGGTTGCAGCAGAGATCGAAGCTGCTGCCCGCCAATGGGTCTGCGTTATAGCCCTCGAACGAGCCATCGTCCTCGACCTTGATCGCTTCGTAGCTGATCGATCCGGAATTGCGTTCGGCTGAAAAAATATAGAACCGTCCCGGCTCAAGCGGCTCCGGCGGTCCCGACGAGGGTACCGATTGGAGAAATCCATGTGGAAGCTGACCGTAAGCCACCTTGGCGATGTTGAAGTCCTCTTTAAATCCAAGATGGCCGAGCAAGCCGCGATCAGCCGCGAACTCCCAAATCGGCACGCCGCCTTCGAATATTACGATTGACGAGGTCTGCCCGGGTTTCGCCTCGTGCGTATTCAGCAACCGCGTACCGGCATACTTAACCACCGAGAATGAGACCAGGTAATCGCCCGGTTTGCTGTAGCTGATAGCGATTGAGGCGCTGGGACTCGGCGCTGCGGAGGGCGTCGGTTCCGCTTGTGCGGCAGACTCGCTGGCCGACGGCGACCCCGCCGGCTGAGCGGCGGTTGAACTGAAGATCGAGCAGCCCGCAAAGCTTAAAACCAGCGCCAGCGCGAGGTACGTTGCGGCGGCTACGCCTGAATACCATCCGCCGCCCGAGCACCGTCGGCATAACCCTCTATACAAGCTGTTCACGATCTACTTGGTGAAATCGATTGGCTGGCCGCAGGCATTTCCACCCGCATTATAATCGTAAACCATCCGTCCGCCATAATCCGCGCCCTTCACGATCAATCCAACAATCACCAGCAGTATGGCGAGGAAGCCGAGCCTGCCCCGCGCGGGCATCGGACGGGCAATGATGGCCCATGCTGCCGCTATAATACTCAACGAGAGCACCGCCAACATAATATTCCGATGTGGGTTCAGCAGATGCGCCCGCACCGAGGTGGAAACCATCACGCTTTCCGAGGCAAGTAGTCCGGTCGTGACCGCGACGGCTGCTCCGATCGCCCCCAGTACCAGCATCCACATCCCGGTCCATGCCAGTGAATCCCGCTTGATAGCGACGGTCAGAAAATAGACCGCCGCGGCAGTAGGAAGCAATGCGACCGGGAAGTGGACGACCAGCGGATGGACATCCTGCAAATGGTCCACGCCTGGGAGCCAGGCTCCAAACAAGCTATTTGACCGATTCGACCTGAAAGAAGCTGGTTCCCTGCTTGGTGAACTCGTGACCCGTGAGCGTCACTTCATCTTCCATCTTGCTGGTGACGCTGGCTGGCATCGCCTCGTCATCTTTGGGCGGCAGGAGGATATAACTCTTGTCGTTTTTGTCGTCAACCAGCAGTACAGGAATTCCGGCCTTGGCGCACTTAACCGCGCACTTGTGATGTCCGGAGCCCTTCGCACCCATCGTGGTGTAGCAGAAACTGTCCCGCAGATGGCCGGTGACGGTCGAAGTATCAGCCGCCAGTACCATTGCGGCGCTCGAGAAAGATATCGACAGGCCGAGGGCCGCGATTACCAGCTTTTTCACCATTCGTCTCCTCTGATATGCGATTTAAATGCGATCGCCAGTTAGGGCCGCTGCGAGCCTCATGCGTGCAGCGGACAATGATCCGAGTGACTGCCACCCTTGCAGCATGACGATCCGGGACAGCAGCTCTGATGGTTCTTGCAAC
>DAHVFB010000127.1 GCA_027317185.1 Deltaproteobacteria bacterium | reverse complement strand
CAAAGTGGATCAGATGCGCGTTCGCCCTGCGTTCCTCACCCGCCTTGGTCCGCACCAGGTACCATTGGGTACCCGCCCCCCCCATGCTCGCAGCCATCGGTCCCCCCCCCCAACAACTCCCTCCGGCTCAGCCAATCATCGCCCCGGTTCCAACAAATTCAAAAGTGAAATTCCATGGAAGTCAATTCGCAGAACAGAGATTTAACATGTAGTGTTGACTTGTGCAAACGTAAAATTGGTTAGCATAGCCCTTATCAGCAATCTCGAACTGTCTTTAAATTGCTATGTCTCTCTATCGAAATGTCTGCTATCGTTTACCACCGTGACGCACACTGCGTTTAATCAATTATGCGTGGCAATAATCACCGTGCGTACCTCGGCGCGGGTTCGCCATTGAACCTGGTAAACGAGTTCGAGCTTGAGGCTGGCAAAGAAACTCTCGGCAACCGCGTTGTCCCAGCAGTCGCCGCGCCGGCTCATGCTGCCGCGCAGCCCGTGCTTGGCGAGCTGCTGCGGGTAATCCCCGCTCGCGTACTGGGCGGATTCAAACGGTCGTCGCAACATAACGTTCCTAGCTCATCGACCAGCCCACTACCCCGCGCGAGAACAGATCGCAGACGCTGATTCTCGCGCCGTAACTGCCCCAGTTCTTCCCGTTCGCCGGTCGTCAACGCCCCCGTCGGACCACCTCCGGCGTCGATCTCCCCTGCCGCACCCAGCGCCGCAAGGCCGTCTCGCCCAGCCCCAGCCCCAGCTCCCGCGCTATCGCGCCGATGCGCTTGCCGCTCGCGCCCACCTACCGCACCGCCTCGGCCTTGTACTCAGCCGAAAACCTGCGCCGCTTGCCCCTGCCGCCTCCTTCCATGATCCACTCCTACCGCACGGGAATCTCGCGAAAGCTGGGCGGCGACTCCGACATCACCTCTTCCGACGTCGATCTCGATCGCGCCAGACTACTCAATCCGGCCAGGAAACATACTATACGAACATGGCCGCCCAGCATCTGGCGGGACGTTTGGTAAGTCCCGAAGGCATGCAGGCCGATTGGGAACGCAACCATAAATAAAATGTACGAATGTTCGGGCTACCTCGATTTCGCCGCCCACACCGCGTGTGCGCGGATATATTGCGACGGCTAACGAACTGCAGTCGGAAAACCGTTATTGAGAAAACGAGTTACCAAGGAAGTCCGGTTGGATTTGGTTTGGGCAAGCGGTATCCGTTGGCGATCGCATCGTTAAGTGTTGTCCAGAAGCCCCGAGAAGTACTTCCGGCCCATTTCGTCCCTTGCCGCCAGATGATCCCTCGCGTCGTGTTCACCCACACCATTTCATCCTGGGACGGAACATGGGAGATGCTCGGCAAGGGAGGCCCGGTTGCGATACCAAGACCGGCGGTGCAGGCGCGCAGAGCGGCCTTGAGCGCCACAGCACCCAGATTAGCCAGCGCAAGATCCGTCCCGGAGTCGGGTAAACAACCCTCGATAGGCATCGCGTAACCACGCCCGTCGCGACCCTTGACGACATAAATTCCTTCTGGCAGGCGGTTGGGTGGGAAGTTCCGGGGCACTAGCGCACCCATTTCCGGCCGCCTCGGATCAAACTGACGCGTTGAGTCCGCATTACCGGTTCGCTGCGTCGTCCCGGATTGGCCCGTGACGGAATTACTACTCACATGCCCTCGTGCCTGGTTTTTAACAAGGATGGCCGAGGCAGGTGATTGACCGGGCGGATGGGGCGGGTTGCGGACTGCGTTTTTACTGATCTTTCCCTGTAGCGGTCGCATTACGACCGGTCCCGCCACCGGCGCGAGCGTCGGGACTTCCGGCGTGCCTTTCGCGGGGGTTGCCGTCGACCCCGAATTGTTGCCAGTCGACGCGGTCGCGCCTGGCGGCGGAGCATTTTCTGACACACCTCCGCTAAGTCTCGTAGAGGTAGTCGGCCCGACGTTGGGCGCTTCAGCCGCGGCTGGAGGCTCTCCGTTGGCGGACGATCGGCTCTCGCTTTGCGCAAGTTCTATTCGATCCTCGCATATGGTTTTGTTGGTGCTGGCGTCGGTTTGGCCGTTGGTTATCTTCTGGAGGACTGGCGTAAATCTTTTCTGAATGGCAGCTTCGCAAACGCCAGAATCGCCGGAATATGATGGGTCACGACAATCCACGCTGCCCTTCCTGATTTGAGCCTCGGCTAAAATGTTCTGATCACTCAACCCACCCAAGGTTTGATCGTACTGAGCCTGACACGGATCGGGGTTGTTCTTAGCGTTGAACGCGATCGCCTCTGCAAGATGCACATGATTGTCACAGATCTGCCGGGTGGCTTCCGCGTCGATCTGACCCTTTTGTATTTCGATCTCAACCGGCTCGCCTTTTTTTATAGCCGCGTTGATGCAGCTAGTGTCATGATTACAATCGACTATATCTTTTCTGAACTGTCCCTGCGCCTGAGCCTCCTGCTCGCGCAGTTTTTCTATCTCCGCTTCGTAGGCCGTCATGCAACTCGCCGAGGTTGAATTGGCGGAGGCGGGATTAGTGTTGACGTTGAACTGGTCCTGAGCGACTGCGGGAAGCACCATCGCGAGCAGCGCGATCGTTATGGCGATCAATTGACACATGGAGATTTATCCGTAGGCCGTTTTTCTGTCTAATTTCCATTGGCGGTCGCGTCGGGATTTTTTGCATCGATAATGTAGCGCCGCCCGAAGGGCGGTACTAATTCCCACTTCAGACCCGAGATATCGTCGTCACCGAATAGCGTTCCCTGCGCATTGTTGGTCAGGCTCGCGCTGCTGATCGTCGGGGCACGCATACCCTTTTGTTGCGCTTCCCTCACGGCCTCAGGCAGATCCAGAAACCTGTCCGGAATCGCCCGTCTGCTGCCCCAGTCAACGAAACCCATCGAATCGTCTGAATCGGCATCGGGCTTGGCGGGAACCGTGGGCGCATTGGGTGTAATCATCAACGCTTTCTGTTTGGAAGGAGAATAAAAGTCGAACCTAAGCTGCGCGGTGCCATCCTCGGTCTGCACGTAATCTTTGTAGCCCGCTGACTGTTGCAGTTGCAGGTTGATTTCAACGAGTTCGGCGTCGGCGGACCAGCTGCGAGCCCGAGCCCGAGCCTTCATTGCGATGGTCGGCAGATCGGGCAGTGGCCATGAATCTTTGAGCGGTGCAATCTCGCCGGCGTGCGCCGGTTGAAAGGGGTAGAGATTAGCGAGATTCGGAGGGAGGTTAGTGCCGTAGGGCGGGCCATTATGCCGGAACAGCATAAAACCAAGGAAGAAAAGAATTGCAAGTGCGGCGCCACCGCCGGCGCGCAGCGCCCAGGGATTACGCCTGACATTCTTTAACCAGGGCGACCGTCGCAGGCGGCTCCAGACGGTAGTCGCGCTTTGGCGTCTCGGTAGAGTGGCCGAGGTTGGTAATCCGATCGCCGCCTGAAAATCTTGAATGGTCTCGTAACGTTGGGCGGCTTTTACCGCCAGCGCCGTCATCAACGCATCCTCGGCCGCGGGCGGAATATCGGCGCCGAGCGTGCTCGGCAGCTGAATCTGATCGTCGGCCAGCCGATCAATCGAAGGCGGAGGGATCTGTCCGGTAATCAGATGATAGATGGTGGCGCCCACGGCATAGACATCGGTCCAGGCTCCCTGCTTGCCCGCACTGCGATATTGCTCTTCGGGTGCGTAGCCGACTTTGAGAATTACCGAAAGCCGCTGGCTGCGATCCCGCAGCGCCTGCCGTGCGGCGCCGAAATCGAGCAACTTAACCAGGCCCGAATCCGTGATGTAGATATTGTCCGGGCTGATATCGCGGTGGAGTACGTCGGCGCGATGCAATTCGCGCAGGGCGTCCATCGCAGGCGTGATCAAGGCAAGCGCCTGATTGAATGAAAGCCGGCCCCCATGTTGCGCCAGATACTCTTTGAGTGTGCAGCCCTCGAGATACTCCATCACGAGGTAGGCCGAGCCATTGGCCGGAAAATAGTTAGTGACGCTGATTATGCCCGGATGTTCCTGAAACTGGGCGACCATCCGGGCTTCATCCAGAAAGCGCTCGAGCCCATAGCGAAAGTCCTGCCCGGAGACGCCGGTATGCGGCACCAACTGGCTGTTCTGTCCAGTACGGCTGGCGAGCCCGGTAGGCATGTATTCCTTGATCGCCACACGGCGCGCAAGTCTCTGGTCCCAGGCCAGATAGGTAATAGCGAAACCACCGGCGCCCAGCGCACGGCCGACGAGGTACTGGTCATTGAGCAGCGTGCGCGGCGGAAGCTGAAAGCCGACGATTGGCGGGTTGGCTTCATCAAAACCGCAATCGGGACATATTCGCGCATCGCCGCGATTCCTCATGCATCCCATGCAGAGCTGCGCCTGATTATCCAAGCCACTTGCTCCTTGCATTTAGGCCTGTCCGATCTTGACGCAGAGCGCGGTAACGTTGTCCTGATGCGGGAGCTGGCGGCTTAACGCCTCCCGGATCAGCGCGTCGCATGCGGACTGCCCGTCGCCGGCGGAATCAAGTGCGGCGGCAATATCGGCGGGCCCGAGCGCCCGAAAAAGTCCGTCCGTGCAGAGCATCACGGAATCGCCGGCAAGCAGGGTAAGCGCCCGCATCGCAGCGTCCACTTCGATCAGGCCGCCGGCGCCGACATAGCTAGTCAGGGCATCGCGGTCGGGGTCGATTTGCGCGGCTTGCGCCGAGATCTCGCCGCGCTCGGCCATCTGTTCGAGGCGGGCGGCGAGCGTATGCGGATGGTTCAGTTGAGTGAGGCGCGGCCGCCGGAAAAGATAGAGAGCGCTGTCGCCAATTGAGACCCACCAGAGACCGCTGCCAACGAAAGCCGCCGCAACCAGTGTCGAGCCGACATCCTTCTTGAGGCCGATCGACTCAGCGAACTCGAATACCGCGCGATCGGCTCCTTCGAGCGCGCGCCGCAATGCTTGCGGGACGGGTTCATCCGAGTTCTTCGAGGCGTATACCTCGATGAAGTTCTGCGTCGCGATTTGGCTGGCTTCGGCGCCACGGGCGAGACCCCCCATGCCGTCGGCGACCACTGCGAGCAATCCGCCATGGGCCATAAAGTCGCGGTCGGCGGGATCCGAGAAACCGAACGAGTCCTGCTGCTCAGAGCGCCGTCCGGCATCCTGGGCATTACCGGGCGCGTAGGACAGTCCGTTAGTCCCAATGAAAATTGTCATCACACAATGGCCAGAACATCAGCTTGGTCTTGCCAATCTCGATCATGTCCCGCGATTTCAACGGGCTGGGCATATTGACCAATTGCTCATTCAGATAGACCAGTCCCGCGGCGTCACCGGGCAAGAGCCAGAAGTTGCGTTTCTTCGGATCGTAGGCGACTGACGCGTGTTTTTCGCGAGATACGGAGTCGTCACCCGCGATTACGATATCCATCGAGGAGCCACGGCCGATGAAGTTCTTTTCGCCGTGGATGCGGTAATCGCGACCGCGGTCGGGGCCGGCTACGCACACCAGCCAACCCACGACCGGGCTGATTCCGGTGGCGGCTTCGCGATAGACCGCGCGCGTTACGCCTGGGTCAGCCGCGGGGGCCGGCACCGGTTTAGCCGCCGGTTGCACCGCGCCGGCCGGCGGCACACGCCGCGTTTTGCCTTCGATATCGGTGGCCGCGCCGCAGTAGGGGCAGGAGCTATGTTTGGCAGCGTCATAGAAATGGCCGTGGCTGCATCGGGTCATCGCGTCCATAGCTGCTTCATCCGTTATTCCAGAGATTGCTGTTGAGATCGGTGGAGAGGACATTGAAATCGAATTCAATCGGCTGCCGCGCGTCCTTGATCGCCGCGGTTTGGGTCCATTGATTATTCGGATTCTCAAGCGTCAGCACTACGTTGCACGGCATTCGAAGCGGAGTCGCACGAACCGTGAGATGATATCCGCCCGGCCGAAAGGCAAACAGAAAAAATCTTGCGTACGATCCGGGCGCCACCGCATCGCCGGGGAATGAACTGAGATCGCCACCCAATTCGCTCGCAGCTCCGGCTACCGTCAGGCTCGCGCAGTATTCCGGACTATCGGTGGTATAAGCGCTGATATCGAGAAATCCGAACGGAGGCACCGGACCCGCCAGGCGGCGCGATTCAGTGGCGGAATTTGCGGGATGCGGGTGCGCGGTTTCTGAGCCGGCGGCTGGCGAAGTCTGATGGGTTTTATAGTAGGAGGGAAACAATGCGAGTGTCAGAAAACAAAATGCGCCGAGTGCTCCGGTCAGCAAATCGAGCACTGACATATTGAAAATACTGACCTCGCGGTTGCGCGGCTTCATCGCTCCGCCCTCACCCCGGTATGTTCGGCAACAATTCCATAATCGTGAAGCCGACTATCGGCTGGGAAGAATGCTGGTGATTAGTTGTTCGGGCTTTACCTCCAGCTTGAACGGGTAGGACGCCGGCGATTCAGTCACGATCGTTCCCCCCTGGAGCGATCCTTGGGGAGTATGCTGCCTGAGCCAGACATGGCACCCGGCACCTTGCCCAAAGGCCGTCGTGGTCAGAAGATACGAACCGGTATCGAAGAGAAACAGATAAACTTTAGTATCGTAGCCCGCAGCCTCGGGACCTGCGGCGAGCGGTAACTGTCTGAACGATTTATTTCCATTAGGGGCCTGAAGACCGCCCAGCTTGAATGCGCCGCAGCCGTGTCCCAGAGCGTCGGAAACGTATAGCTCTGCGAGTGAGAACGCAGGTATCCCTTGCTTCGTTTTCTCGAATTTATTCTGCTGACTTGCCGCAGACGGGTTCCGCGATTTGAAGTAAGCGGGGAATAGCGCGAGCGTCAGAAAGCAGAAGGCGCCGAGTGCGCCCGTCAGCAGATCGAGCACGGACATATTGAAGATGTTGACCTCGCGATTACGTGGCTTCACGCGGGCCCCAGGTACAGCCGGTTAACTAGATTGCGCAGCGTGTAACTGCCCGCGAGGTTCACCGCGCTTTCTTCTTTTTCCTGCGCTATATACAGCACGAAAACCAGCATGGCGCTCTCCATAAGCGCGACCAGCGTGCAATTGAAGCCCAGCGAAAGCGCGTGCGCGATTGTATAAATCGATAGGTCGCCGCTTTCGGGTACTAGCGCCAATGAGCCGCCAAGCCCGATCACCGTGCCGATAAAACCAACGGTCGGCAGCAGCCACGCCAGGTAGCGAATCAGTCCGTAGCGGAGATCGACCCGATGCTCGATCAGTTCGAGACTGCTGTTCATCACCGACACCACCTGGTCAATCGAGCGGCCGGACTGAAACTGCAGGATCGAAATATCAATCAGCGAGGTCAGAAAGCCATGCTCGCGGTCAAGCAGGAGCGCGACCCGGCGTCGAATCATGCCGAGATCGGCCGGCTGAAGGACGGTCTCCTGGTCTTCCGGCAGAAGATGCATCCCGAGCAATTCGTGCTCGCGCTCGGCTACCCGCCAGCGCACGAAGAGTTCGCCAAGACCGATAAAAAAGATCAGATGTTCCAGATTTTGGACCGTCAGGGGATACGGGAAATGCGAGAAGCGGCTGTGGTCCGTCAGTATTTCGGCACCGTAACTGTCCTTGGGAAAGATGATGCTCAACACAATGATGAAAACGCCCCCCGCGCCGAGCGCAAGAAACATCATGGTGCGGCGATCAGGGAGAATCCAGAGTTGCTCGAAAAAGGTTGGCGGTTTCCGTTGCGGCTCACGCGCACCCGGACGGTGGGCCGCGGGTGGAATCGGTGACTGTCCGGCCCGTATAGATCCGAATGGCTCAGGTTCGCTCATCTCAGTCTTCACGTCTCCGTCATGATCATTCGCCACATGTCGGGCACGGATCACCGCGCACTTTCACCATGCCGCATCCGCATCGCACGAACCCCTTGGCGCCGGCGACTGGTGCCGGAGTCACCGCATGAGCTGCGGCCGCCGGTTGGACGGCGTTCTTTAGAATCTCGATCACGTCCCGCACCGCGAGCGCGACCTCACCGAACCGCAGCGTATCGTTCAGCAGTACCACTTCTTGCTTAATCGGAAACTCCCGGCCTTGCCGGATCAGTACGATGCCGTTATCGCTATCGAGATCGCGGACTCGCAAGCGATCGCCCTCGAGGAGTTCAATCTCAGCGTGCATCCGACTGACCGAATCGTGCCCGATTGGGATGTCGCAGGTTTTGGCCCTGCCTATGGTGAATCGTCGCTGACTAACCATTTGCACAACCTAAAAACGTACCGCCCAGAGCCAACCTTGCGGCGGACGCCAGTCCACGAATGCGACTATGCCCCTCGCGCATCAATAATCGGATGAACGATCGTTTGCAATCAGTTCTCTTCAGCTGCGCACTAACTCGAGGGGCCGTTCACCTCGGCGGTATAGCCGGAATCAATCGCAAACCTCCGCAGCCGAGGCATCTTCACCAGCGCGCGCTCGAGGCTGACAGAATTGGGCCGGTCGTTCAGGCTCGCCCGCCGGCCGCGCCGCCGCCGATCGGTGCGCCCGCATCCGACGACAGCATCCCACCGTCAAATGCCACGCTCACTTTCTTGCGTGCCACTATTGGAAGAGCCGAATGGCAAAAGTGGCGCTTTGCCGATGACGGGTGTGGCGCTCCCCGACGCGCCACGGTCAATAGCGATGGTCGGCGGGCAACGCTCCGCCGTTGCTGAGCCGATGGGCCGCGTCGGTGTCTCCAGCCTGGCACGCCCTATAGGCGGGTCCCGCGAAGTTGTCGCACCTGTTGCCCGAAGGGACCATGGCCCCGGGGCCGTGGAGCGGATCGAGATCGCTGCCCTTAAAGCGAGGCTGATTGGGATGGGCCCTCGCATAGTAGTCGTAGCCGCTCTCTTGATCGGCTTTTCTTTCGGCTTCTGTACCGTAACGGTTGGGACTGACATCGGGAGCGGTTTGGACGAGCGGCGTGGCGATGGCTTGGATGGCCACGAGAGTGGCCCGACCTCGTGGGGCGCATGGTCCCACCTGGCGAGGCTCGGAGTAGGACACTCGCATGTCCACGCGGTTGGGCGCGAGGTCCGGACCATATACCTGGACGATAGTCAACTGATGGTTCTCGACGTCGACCTCGTAATCCATCTTCTTGTAGTACGGGGTCCCGTTGGGGAAGTTGGGACTGGCCGAGGGGGAGATGTCGGCTGCCCCCCGGGTGGGTGCATCGGGTCCCAGCTCGATGCACAACATGTCGGTTCCCGAGTAGCCGGGAAGTTCCACAGCGGCCGCCGCGAAGAGGGGACTCCCGATGGATGGGGGTTGCGCCCAGGCCGAAAGTGAAGTCGCCATCAAGAGGGCCGTCGCCATCAAAGTAGTGATCGCTGTTTCCTTACGTGTAAACATCATCGCATTGCCCATCACGATCAGGAAATGTCCCGCCGTATGTTGAAGATGGCTTGGCGAGCGTGGTCTGGGTTGGATACTACGCGGCCAGAGATTTATCCTCAAGCGCGGCAAGGATGGCGTGATAGGCGGCGACCACGGCTCTGAGGCAGGGAGTTGCTGGCAGGCGTTGAGTCGCCTGAAGCCCTTGCAAGATGCTGATGCCAGGCACGAAAGTGAGCGAGTCGCGCGGCGGCGCGGAAGTGGACTGAATACCGCGAGTCCAGCACGTGCCCGAGTCTGGAAGATTACTATTGTTCCTGTTATACATGCTCCGACAATCTTGGAAGCTCAGATCAGCGAGGAAACGAGCCTGCGCCTCCACATGCCCAGACTTGTGCTTCCGGCGCTTTGGGAGCCGCAGCGTATACCGTTCACCAAATGAAGATATTGGGTTGGTACGCTAAGCTCAGCTCTAAAATCAGGTCAATATCGCCTGGCCTGCCCGGTGGGCCTCCGGCGGCCGACGAGGATCGTGACGGCGGATTTCTCGGGCGCAAGCTGCATGATCTGCGGCAGACGGAATTCTTTACCTGGTTTAATCTCGAGCCAGTCGAAGAAGTCGCGCAGGATCGTAAGATCACCTTCAGGCCATCGGGCATCAAGTTTCGCCCACTGGTCAGTCTAAGCATCGCCTGCGACCGCTCCGGCCGAGTTACCTCGGCGGCGTTGGCACTAGCCCGCGGCTTTATCGATGATCCGACAAACGGAATCTTTGCGCGCGATATAGCCAAAAGTTTTTTGCGCGCCGGATTGTCGAAAAGGGATCTGGCGATCGCCGCCAGCATCGCCGATCAAATCGAATACCTGTCCTCCAGCAGCCGTCCGGTATTGACCACGCCGAGGCCCCAGGTCAGCCTGCCCGATCATCCCACACCCGCATACTTAGTTTTTCTGGGCCGCGAGGTGGCGCGGACGGAGCAGTTGCATAACAGTCGCCTGGTGTTGGAAAACAGCAGCGGGCCGCCGCCGGAACTTCATCTAAAAGTGCTGCCGCGATGATTAGCGATTCTTTCAATATCAATACCGAGGCAAGCTCGGGCAGCAGCCGCAGGTGGTGTGGTCAAGTGGTGGAAAAGCAGTTAGGGAACCGCTGCAC
>DAHVFB010000126.1 GCA_027317185.1 Deltaproteobacteria bacterium | reverse complement strand
CATCGCGGTTCCCGGTTCAATAACCTGCGCCCGCCGACGGTGCGGCGATGCGCGGTAAGGTATCGCGTGTTAGCATCGACGGATGCCTGCTCCTAAATGTCCACCGCTCGCCGCCGACATCATCGCTGAAATCGGCGACCAGATTGTTCTGATCGAACGCAAAAATTTCCCCCTCGGATGGGCGATCCCCGGCGGTTTCGTGGAGATCGGCGAGACGGTCGAGGATGCCGCCGTGCGCGAGCTGCTTGAGGAGACCGGCCTGACGGTCGAATTGCGAGCTTTGTTGGGAGTCTATTCGCGGCCCGATCGCGATCCGCGTGGCCAGACGGTCACCACGGTCTATATCGGGCGCGCGAGCGGCACCCCCAGGGCGGATGACGACGCCAAGGGAATCGGGCTGTTTTCGCCATCCCAGCCCCCGGCGCCGCTGGCCTTCGATCACGCCGAGATTCTCGCCGATTACCGCCGTTTCATCGCGTCTGGCGAGTATCCTGCGCCTTGGCGCCGCTGAAACTGCGGCTAAAGCTTCTCCAGCGCCGCACCAATTCGATCGAACGCTTCGGTCAAATTTTTTCGCGAGGTGGCGTAGGACATCCGGATATATTCCGGCGCGCCGAAATCATTGCCGCCAACCACCGAGACGCGCGCTTCTTCCAGAAGAAATTCGGCCACTCCATTGCCGTCGGTAAGCGGCTTGCCCTTGTATTTACGGTCGAGCAGGGCGGAAACATTGGGGAAGGCATAGAAGGCGCCGCGCGGAACGTTGGGCAGCTTGAAGCCGGCCAGCTTGCGCACGCGATCGACCACCAGGTCGCGCCGCGCATGGAACTCCGTCACCATCTGCAAGGCCTCATCCTGCGCACCCAGATAAGCTTCGATTGCGGCCGCCTGCGCGATTGAGCTGGCGTTGCCGCTGTTCTGACCCTGCAAGCGCACGGCAGCCGCGATCGCCTCACGCGGTCCAGCCGCGAATCCCACGCGCCATCCGGTCATCGCATAAGTTTTCGAGACCGAATTGAACACGATGCCGTGGGTTTTGAGGGCCGGTTCAATTTTAAAAATATGCGGTGCCGACCCGTCGTAGACGATGTGTTCGTAAACGTCGTCCGACATCACCCAGATGTCGGTTTCCTTCAACACCTGCGCCAGTCCCGACAGCTCTTCGGCGCCATAAACTGCGCCGGTCGGATTGGACGGCGAATTCAGGATGATGCCGCGCGTGCGCGGGGTAATCGCGTTGCGCAACTGATTGGGCGTGAGCAGGAACCCGTTCTCCTCGGCGCACGGCACCATTTTGGGCGTCGCGCCCGCAAGCTGGACCATCGCGACGAAGCTGACCCAGGCGGGGGTTGGGATAATCACCTCGTCGCCTTCATCGAACAGGCAGGCGATGAGGTTCGCGGAGGCCTGCTTGCCACCGGCCGAGGCGATAACTTCGGCCGGATCATAATCGAGCCCGTTGTCGCGCTTGAGCTTGGTGCAGATCGCCTGCTTGAGCTTCATCAGGCCACCGACCGCGGTGTATTTCGTCAGCCCCTCGGCCATCGCGGTTCGCGCGGCCTGCTTGATGCGCTCGGGAGTATCGAAGTCGGGTTCGCCCGCGGCGAGCGAGATTACATTGACGCCCGCAGCCTTGAGTTCGGTGGCGCGAGCCTCTGCCGCCATCGTGGCGGACGGTTTCAGGGCGGCGATTCTGCGATTTAATTTGATCATTACCGATTCCAGCTTGGCCGCGGAATTTCGTACGGCCGGAATTCTCCGGCGAGCGCCGCACGGCCGGACGGAGCATTAATCCAATTTAAGCTTGGCGCGCAAACGCAGGTTTACCGATTCCGGCACCAGTTCGGGCAGCCGTTTGCCATACGCCGCCACCTCTTTGATCAGGTGCGAGGCGGAAAAAAACAATTTCGGGTTGGCGAACAGAAACACTGTTTCGATCTCGGGGCCGATCTGCTTGTTCATGTGCGCCATCTGCAGCTCATAATCGAAATCAGTCACCGCGCGCAGACTACGAATTATAACCCTGGCCCCGATTTGCTCGGCATAGTCGACCGAAAGTCCGCTGAACTTCTCGACCCGCACGCGCGGCGCGCTCTCGCCGATTACTTCGCGGATCATCGCGACCCGTTCATCGGGGGTGAACAGGGCGGAGTCCTTGTGTGGATTAAATGCCACCGCGACGATTACTTCATCGAAAATTACGACGCTGCGCCGGATGATGTCGAGATGCCCATTGTGGATCGGATCGAAGGTGCCGGGGTACACGGCGATCGAAGGACCGGGAGCTGTATTTCGGTTCGCCATCTAGGTTTGCGCCGCCGCCTTCGGCGCCTGCTCTGCGCGCCGGTAAAGGGCGATTCGATGCCCTCCCATGCTTGCTGTCTTCACTTCCATCAGCCCCGCGCAGCGAAACTCCGGAGCGCGTTCGGTCTGCCGCACAACAATCCAGCCGTCTTCCGCCAGTAGCGCCAGTTCAACGATCCGCCGGGCCACCGCCACACTGCGATCATCGGCGAACGGCGCGTCGATGAAAATCAAATCGAAATTTTGCGCGTTCGCCGCCAGCATGTCTATCGCACGGTCCACCTCCGTGCGCAAAAGCCGACCGAGCTCGCGTAATCCGAACTGCTCCAGGTTGCGTTCGATCGCACGGCCTGCGTCACGCGACGAATCAACGAAAACCACGCTCGCGGCGCCGCGTGACAACGCCTCGATTCCAAGCGAACCCGATCCCGCGTACAGGTCGAGCACGCGTGCTCCCGCGATCGACATGCGCGCCGCCAGCCGTGAAAAGATCGACTGGCGCACTCGCGCGGTGGCCGGCCGCGTGGCGAGCCCTGGGGGCGCGACCATCCGCCGTCCCCGCGCCGCTCCCGCTATTATTCGCATCGTCGCCGCTTCCAGTCGCCAGCAGTAGAAACCGAACCCCTTTAGTCTATGATCCTCGAAAGCCGCAACAAACAGGCCGATCCTGTTTGACCCGCGAAAAATATTTCAATTGAAAGGCAGCCGCAAGTTTTGCGAGTCTCGAAGGCTCGGCACTCTAGCGCAGCGCCGCGTTTTAAGTTACGACTCATTAGTTCCTTGAACTTATCGAGTCTGGCGCTGAAGAAGCTGTTATGAGGGAGAACCTCGCCGTCCTGCCCCCGACCGGGATTCGCTGGTGCTAATCGAACTTGCCATTGCCGCCATTCGGGCCATCGTGATGCTGCTGCTGGTGCTGAACCTGTCGGCGATACTGCTGTGGTTCGAGCGCAAGGGCAGCGCCTTGATTCAGGATCGTATCGGCGCCAACCGCGCCTCGGTGCTGGGTCTCGGGTCGCGGCTGGGATTGCCGAATTTCGGGCTCGTGAACACGCTGCTGGCCGATCCGATCAAAATGTTCACCAAAGAAGATTTTGTCCCCGATGGGGCTGATCATTTCCTGCACGGGCTGGCGCCGTTCCTGGCCCTGTTCCCGGTGCTGGTGGCCTTCGCGGTGGTGCCAATCGGCGATTCGGTAACGATCGCGGGCCATAGTTTCGACCTGGTGCCGGCCAATTTGAACGATGGCGTGCTATACATCCTGGCCGCGATCGGGATCGGCGTATATGGAACCGCGCTGGGCGGATGGGCCTCGAACAATCGCTGGGCATTGTTGGGCGGCATACGCGCCAGCGCCCAGATGATCTCTTACGAAATTGCGATGGGTCTGGCGATCGTTGCGCTGATCGCAACCTATGGAACGCTCAGCCTGCAAACCATCGTACGCGAGCAGGGCGGGGTCTGGTTCGGCCTGCTGCCGCGATGGGGTATTTTCATCCAGCCGGTCGCGTGCCTATTGCTGCTGACGGCCGGGATGGCGGAATCCAAGCGCGTGCCGTTCGACCTGCCCGAAAGCGAATCTGAACTGATAGCGGGTTATTACACCGAGTATTCCGGCGGCAAGCAGGCGGTTTTCATGCTCACCGACTTCGCCGAAGTGGCGCTGGTGGCGATGCTGGTCACCACGTTTTTCTTCGGCGGATGGCAGGTGCCGTGGCTTTATCGCGACGGCTTTCACCTGGCCGGCGCTTTCGTGGCCCTGCCTTACTGGGCGGTGGTGGTGATGGGGGTCATTTCGTTCTGGATTAAAACGGTTTTCTTCTGCTGCCTGCAGATTCTGATCCGCTGGACCCTGCCGCGCTTTCGTTACGATCAACTGATGCGCTTTGGCTGGAAACTGCTGGTACCGGTTGGACTTTTGAATCTCGTCGCCACCGCAATCGTGGTGGTGCTGGCGGGGAGCTGAGATGCCGCTCGGACTGTTCATCTTCCTGGCCGCGATCGCGGTGCTCTCCGCGCTGGGAGTGATCCTGCAGCGCAACCCGGTGCATTGCCTGCTGGCGCTGGTGCTGACGCTGCTGGATATGGCGGTGATGTTTATCGGACTGGGCGCGGTGACGGTCGGCTTCCTGCAGGCGATCGTTTACGTCGGCGCCATCATGGTGCTGTTCCTGTTCGTCATCTGGCTGCTTAACCTGCAAGCCGAGGATCGCGGCGGGAGCCGGCAACTGGCGCTCAAGTTCTTCGGCGTGGTGGGCGCGGCCGTGCTGATAGCGGAGTTGTTTGTGTTTCTGGTCAAAGCGCCGTCGCCCGCTGGTATGAACCATCCGCCGCCGCTGTTCGGATCGATCGCAAGCTTGGCCGGCGCGCTGTTCACCAACTATTTGATCGCGTTCGAGGCTACCTCCTTGCTGCTGCTGGTCGCCGTGATCGGGGCGGTGGCATTGGCGCGGCATCCGGCGGCCGCCGGATCGCTTTCGCCGGCGCAGGGCGCGCAACCGGTGGCGAGCGGCGGGAGCGAAGCGCGCCCGGTCACGCCAGAGCACAAGGCCGGAGGCATGGGCTAGATCATGACGCCACCTTCATGGTTCATGGCGCTGAGCGCCGTACTATTTGCGATCGGCGTGGCCGGAGTGCTGATCCGCCGCAACGTAATCGTGATGCTGATGTCGATCGAGCTGATGCTCAATGCGGTCAACCTGACTTTCATCGCAATCAGCCGCGCGCTGGGTTCGGTCGATGGCCAGGTGATTGTGCTGTTCGTGATTACGGTCGCGGCGGCCGAAGCGGCGGCCGGGCTGGCGATTATAATTTCGGCGTTCCGCAATCGTGAAACCGTCTATGCCGACGAACTGAACGTGATGCGCTGGTAGTGCAGGTCTGGTAGTGCAGGTAGCAATGACGGTCCATTTCCCATACCTCGGCTTGATCCTGCTGATCCCGGCGATCGGCGTGCTGTTCAACCTGTTTCTCGGCTACCGCTGGGGCCGTGGCGCGGTCAATTTCGTGGCCCCGGGCGTGATCTTCGCCGCCTTCATTATCGCCTGCTGGGGCTTTGCGAAGCTGCTGGCGATGCCGCCCGGCTCGGCCCTGGCGGTGACGCTGTGGCCGTGGATCGAAGCCGGCCGCTTCCATGTCAATGTCGCGCTGCGGATGGATGCGCTGTCGGCCGTGATGACGATGATCGTCAGCGGCGTCGGCGCGCTGATCCATCTTTATTCGGTGGGCTACATGGCCCATGACGAGGACTACGCGCGCTACTTCGGCTACATGAACCTGTTCACGCTCTCGATGCTGGTGCTGGTGCTGGCCGACAATCTGCTGCTGATGTTCGTCGGCTGGGAGGGCGTCGGACTGTGCTCGTACCTGCTGATCGCGTTCTGGTACACCAATCCTGAATTCGCCTACAACGGGCGCAAGGCCTTCATCGTAAATCGTATCGGCGATGCCGGTTTTCTGCTTGGGATTTTCACGCTCGTGTATGCGCTCGGATCGCACGGAGTATGGACCCTGAGCTGGACCGGGATGCAGGCGCATCGCGAGATTCTCACCGGTATCTGGGAGCCGTTCGGGGTTCCGGTCGCGACGGTGGCGGGACTGCTGCTGTTTGCGGGCGCGACCGGTAAATCGGCGCAGATTCCGCTTTATGTATGGCTGCCCGATGCGATGGTAGGCCCGACGCCGGTCAGCGCGCTGATCCACGCGGCGACGATGGTCACTGCGGGCGTCTACATGATCGTGCGGCTCAACTTCCTGTTCATCCTGACCCCGAGCGCGATGGAAGTGATTGCGGTGATTGCTGCGCTCACCTCATTTTTCGCCGCCACCATCGCGATCGTTCAACCCGATATCAAGCGCGTGCTGGCCTACTCGACCATCAGCCAGATCGGTTACATGTTTCTGGGGGTAGGAGTGGGCGCTTTCGCTTCGGGAATTTTCCATGTGATGACGCACGCCTTCTTCAAGGCGCTGCTGTTTCTGTGCGCCGGCTCGGTGATCCATGCGCTCGACGGCGAGCAGGACATGAATAAGATGGGTGGTTTGTGGCGCAAGCTGCCGATTACCTACGCCACGATGCTGATCGCAACCCTGGCCATCAGCGCGATCCCCGGCTTTTCGGGCTATTTCTCGAAGGACATGATTCTCGAAGCCGCCTACGCTTCGGGCCATTTCTGGCTCTGGCTGATGGGTATCATCACGGCCGGACTGACCAGCTTTTACATGTTCCGGCTGATCTTCATGACCTTCCACGGGGCATCACGCGTCGATCCGCACAAGGCGGATCATATTCACGAATCGCCGGCCGTGATGACGATCCCGTTGATCGTGCTGGCCTTCTTCTCGGTGGTTGGCGGATGGGTTGGCCTGCCTAAAGGCTTTTTGTGGGGCGAGGCATTTGTGCGCTTTCTCGCGCCGGTGACGGGCGAGTTCAAGGCGACGGTCGCGGCCAACGCAATCACTTTATCGGCGCTGGCGCTCGCCACCACATTGATCGGATTGGTGCTGGCCTATTTGATGTACCTGGCGCGGCCAGAGTTGCCGGGCAAAATCGCAAGTTCCGCGGCGGCATTTTACCGGATGCTGCTGCGCAAATATTACGTCGATGAAATCTACAGGACCCTGATTTCGCGCCCGCTGTTCTGGCTCGCGGGTCCGGCGCTGGCGCGCGGCGTCGACCAGCATGGAATCGATGGCATCGTTCACGGCACCGCCTTTACGGTCGACAACAGCGGCGAGGCGATGCGCCGCGTCGAGACCGGCAACGTTCAGCATTACGCGCTGATCTACCTGATCGGCGTGATCGCGATTGGCGCTTACTATGTTTACCTGGTGATCGGCTGATGGAAAGTTACTGGCTGACCGGGCTGACCTTCCTGCCACTGCTGGGCGCGCTGTTCGTGATGCTTCAAAGCGACGACCGCTCGACCTGGCGCGCCGCCGCCGCCTTTTCGTTTATCCCGCTCGCGATTAGCCTCTACCTGCTGGCGCGCTTCGATCCTCATCAGGCCGGCTATCAGTTCATCGAGCGATATCAATGGATTCCGCAGTTCGGCATCTCGTATCACCTCGGGATGGACGGCATCAGCCTGTTTCTAGTGGTGCTGACGACCTTGCTGATGTCCTTATCTTTGATCTATTCGGGCGGCGGCGATATCGGATTCCGCGCGCGCGAGTTCTGTTTCTTCATGCTGATTCTCGAAACCGGGCTGCTTGGCGCCCTGCTTTCGATCGATTTGTTCATGTTTTACGTGTTCTGGGAGTTGATGCTGATTCCGATGTATTTCCTGATCGGCATCTGGGGGCATGGCAACAAGGTTTACGCCGCCTTCAAGTTCATTCTGTTCACCATGCTGGGCTCGATTTTCATGCTGGTGGCGATCCTGTACCTGGTGCATCTGGCCCATGTGCAAAGCGGACGCCTCAGCTTCGATCTGCCCGATCTTTACGATGTCCGGCTCACGGCGGCGCAGGCGAAATGGCTGTTCGCCGGCTTCGCGATCGCGTTTGCGGTTAAAGTTCCGATGTGGCCGATTCATACCTGGCTGCCCGACGCGCATACCGAAGCGCCCACCGCCGGCTCGGTGATCCTGGCGGGCGTGATGCTCAAGATGGGCACCTACGGCTTCGTGCGCTTCGCGATTCCGCTGTTTCCGCTAATCGCGATCCAGGCCACCCCGCTGTTCATGGCGCTGGCGGTGATCGGAATTATCTATGGCGCACTGGTCGCGATGGTGCAGCCGGACCTTAAGCGTCTGATCGCTTACTCTTCGGTCAGTCACCTGGGTTTCGTGATGCTCGGCCTCTTCGCGCTGGATCCGCAGGGCGTCGAAGGCGCGATCTATCAGATGCTGAACCATGGAATTTCGACCGGAGGATTATTCCTGCTGGTGGGCATGATCTACCTGCGCCGCCATACGCGCGAAATCGCGGAGTTCGGCGGTTTGTGGCATCGGATTCCGATTTTCGCGGGAATCTTCATGGTGGTGATGCTTTCCTCGATCGGCCTGCCGGGGTTGAACGGGTTCATCGGGGAATTTCTGATCATGCTCGGCGCCTACCTGACGATTCCGCTGACCGTAGTGTTCGCGGTGATCGGCATAATCCTGGGCGCGCTCTACATGTTGTATGCCTATGAGCGGGTGATGTTCGGTCCGATCACCAAAGCGGTTAACGATACCTTGAGCGACCTCAACTGGCGTGAAATTGGCGTGATGATCCCGCTGATCGTTCTGATGCTGTTCATGGGTTTTTATCCCAAGCCGATCCTGACTCGCATCGAGCCGTCGGTGGACGCGATGCTGTCGCGGGTGAGGACGGCGCAGGCTCGCCAGGAAAACACCTCGCATAATACCGCGCTGGCCGCCGCCACCGCGCTTCATTCGACGAACCAATGGCACAGCTCAATCTCGCCGCAATAAGCTACTCCTGGCTGCCGATCTGCCCGCTGGCGATCGTCGCTGTTTCAGCGATGATCGTGCTGCTGGTGGGCGTGCATGTGCGCGACGACGAGAGCGAAAGCCTCGGCGCGCTGACCCTGGTCCTGCTCTCGTTCGCATTCATGTTCACGCTCGGGCTGCTGGGGCGCAGCGGAATCGCCTTCGCGGGCGCCATTTCGATCGACAACTTCGCTACCTTTTTCGAGTTGACGATTCTGCTCAGCGTCGCCCTGGTGGTGCTGATGTCAATCGAGTACGCGCCCGCGCTCGGTATTTCCGCGGCCGAATATTACGCGCTGCTGTTGTTTTCGACCCTGGGCATGATGCTGATGGCAACGGCGGGCGACCTGATCGTGATTTTTGTCGGCTTCGAGTTGATGTCGATCGGGGTTTACGTTTTGGCGGGGTTCCTGCGCCGTAATGTCAAATCGAGCGAAGCCGCCATCAAGTACTTCATCCTGGGCGCCTTTTCGACCGGCTTTCTGCTGTATGGAATCGCGCTGATCTATGGCGCCACCGGCACGATCAAGCTGGCCGCGATCAGTGCTGCGCTGGCGGGACCGCTGGCCACGAACCCGCTGCTACTGAGCGGCCTTGGTCTGCTGCTGATCGGGTTTGCCTTCAAGGTTGCCGCCGTGCCGTTCCATATGTGGACTCCCGATGCGTATGAGGGCGCGCCGACTCCGGTGACCGCGTTCATGGCGGTGGGAGTAAAACTTGGTGCGTTCGCCGCCTTCTTGCGCATCTTCATGGTCCATCTGAATTTGGCCAGCGCCCATTGGAGTTGGGTGCTGTGGGTGATCGCGGCGCTCACCATGACGCTCGGCAACCTGAGCGCACTGGTGCAAACGAACATCAAACGGATGCTGGCATATTCGGCAATCGCACATGCAGGCTATATTTTGGTCGGGATGGCGGCGGCGGGGCCGCAAGCCGGCGGCGCGATTCTGTACTACCTGCTCGGTTATGCGTTCACCAATCTGGGTGCATTCGCGGTCGTAATAGCGCTCGAACGCAGGGGTACGGCGGGAGATCGAATCAGCGATTACCGCGGACTGGCTGCGCGGCATCCGGCGCTGGCGGGCGTGATGACGCTGTTCCTGCTCTCGCTGACCGGAGTTCCGCCACTGGCGGGATTCCTGGGCAAGTTCTATATTTTTTCGGCCGCGCTGAACATGGGAATGATCTGGCTGGTGATCATCGCGGTGCTCAACAGCGTAGTATCAGCCTATTACTACATCCGGGTTATCGTCGCGATGTACATGCAGGAGGGCGGCGCGGAGCCGAGCCCGCTTGATTCGCGCCCAGCCCTGATCGCCGCGCTCACCGTTGCCGCGATCGCCACTGTGCTAATCGGCCTCTACCCCAACCCGTACATGGCTGGGGCACTGCACGCATTTACTTCCGCGTTCGGCGCCGTCAGCCCAACCGCGGCGCTGCTCGTCCGCTGAAAGCGCTCGATCGCGATCGCTTCGAGTTGCCGCCTTACCTGAAGACCGGCGAAATAGACGTTTTTTTTCTTAGTTTTTTGAGGCGCGTCTGCGACGGCCGGCGACCGATCTCGCCTGCGATCTCGATTGGGCTTCGTGTTCGGGCGGGGTGGCGATAAGCGCATCGGCCTCAATTTCGATCAGAGCGTCGCTGCGCACCAGGCGGACGATTTCGACCAGAGTCGAGGCAGGCGGATGGTCGCCAAAAGCTTCACGATGGGCTTGGGCAATGCCCGCCAGATCACGCAGATTGGTGACATAAATGCGGGTGCGGACCACGTCCGCGAGCGATGCGCCCATCCGTTCCAGCAGACTGCGGATATTGCCGATCGCGACGCGCCCCTGGGT
>DAHVFB010000125.1 GCA_027317185.1 Deltaproteobacteria bacterium | reverse complement strand
GACATATGGGAATCGAGGCCAATCTTAAGGAGCTGGCCAACGCCAGTTTTCTGAGCGATCCGTCGATTGTCGAGTTCAAACAGGAGAACGTTCCGCTGACCTCGATTGCGATGGGCCTGTTTCCGATTACGGTTATCGTCAAGCATCTCGACGTAATCAACCTGCGGTTCGCCTTACCTCGTTCGGTCGATGAGACCGAGGTCCATTACGCCTATTTCTGCCATCAGGACGACAGCGAAGAGATGATGACCCATCGCCTGCGGCAATCGTCGAATCTGCTGGGGCCGAGCGGTTTTATCTCGCTGGAGGACGGTTCGGTGTTCAACCGCCTCCACGTCGGCTCGAACACATTTGGCGATATCATGTACCAGAAGGGAGTCGACAGTCTGCACGGCGAACCGCCCTATTCGTTACAGCAGAATGACGAGGCGGCCAACGTCGTCAAATGGAAGCACTATACCGAGCTGATGGGTTTTGCGCGCTGATTCTGGAAAGTCCGAATTCCGGCCTCTGCCACTGCGGCTGTCAGCCGCAAGGAGAAATCGCGCGGGTCATTCGGGCGAGAAGCGGTCCAGTCGGCCTTGACCGGCAACAAGTTCAGGGCTGGCCGAGAGCGACTGCTTATCCTGTACGAGGGCAGCACGCCGTGCCGCTCGCGTGGGAGTGCCGATCGGCGTGAGCGAAAGCTCACCGGCGCAGGTTTCAATCGCGCGATAGGCAAAGCGCCCGGCCTCCAACGCTTCGCCTATCAGGCAAACCATCCCCGCCGATGTAAGCGCCGCGGTGACCAGCATCAGATGTGGGTCGCGGTAGATCGCGCACACTATTGTCGAGGCGATTCCGGTCAGCAGAGCGAGCTTACTCGCAAGCGTCAAACGGATACGGCCGGCGATCCGATTGATCAGCCGCATCCCGCCGTGCTCTTCGTCGGCGGTGCGGAATTCGATCCTGGTCCATAGATCGCGCCTTACTTCGAGGTCATAGTCGCGCCATCCGGCTTCCATCATCACTGGATAGTGCAGCCGATTGCATAGCCGGGTAAGGCTATAGAGGATTATCTCGCGCGTCGTATAGCTGTCGTTCCAATAGCTCAGCACAACCGAACGGCCGATTAAATTTATTAATGGCCGCTGCCGCGTTGCGTTGGCGATGCCGGTGTTCGCAACTATCTTCAGCCGCGTCTGGTAGCGTGCGATGGTTCGCTGCATCGGACCGGAGTACGCCAACAGGCCGATCAGGAGGCGCGAGCTGAGGCGGCGGTGACATCGTTCAAGCGGTGCACGACGCGCATAATAGAGCGCCCACAGCGGCCCGGCGAGGAACATGGCAAGCGCGGGCAGGATCGTAAATCCCCTCAGCATTGAAACGATCACCATGACTCCCGCAAAAAAATTCCATTCGAACGTCTGCGGCAGAAAGGCCAGCATGCTTTTGATCGGGGTATCGAGCGCCTGCGCATACCCGGCCGGTGCGTTCCACCAGATTCGATGGTGCTCGCCGCCGGGAATCATCCGGCTAAGCCCCGGAATTCGGCCACGCCATCTAATTTGGCCGAGCAGATTGAAGCGCTCCGGATACTTGAAGTAGAGCATCGCCTCGGCGCGTCCATAGCCCCGTTGCTGTCCGTAGTAGGCGCGTATCGTGTTGCGCCGGAAATGCCATACGAACGCCGAAGGACAAAAGCCCACTGAATAACCCGCATCGAGTATCCTCCAGCATATGTCCACGTCATCACCGGCGGTGGTGAACTGCGGATCGAAGCCGCCGACATCCAGCAGCACTCGCCGGCGGAACATCATGTTGCATCCGGCCAGATGCTCCGCGCGATCCTCGGCGGTCAGCACATGACATGGAGCGCCGGGTGAGGCCGCGCAGCAGGCCTCGAACTGGCCATCTTCATGCGGCGCATAGTTGGGTCCGCCGCACGAGTCGAAGCCGCGTTCGATCATCGTGCCGGCCATGAAGGTGAGCCAGTGCGGATCGACTACGCAATCGGAGTCCGTATATGCAACAATTTCGCCGCGCGCGGCATGCAGGCCAACGTTGCGTGCCGCGCTGAGTCCTTTGTTGAGTTGGCGAATCAGGCGAAATTGCGGAAACCCGGCTGAAATTTCCGCGGTCCGATCACGCGAACCGTCGTCGACGACGATCACCTCATAATTTGAATAATCAAGTCGGGCCAGAGCTTCGAGGCATGCGCGCATGGTGCGTTCTGCGTTGTAGGCGCATATCACCACCGAGACCATCGGAGTTTCGGCGGGAACCGGAGGACAGTCGCCATTCAAAGCGAGAAATGGCTTGGAATCTGCGGGGTGTGCGGTGACGGCGAGCGCCTGGTCGGGCGGCGGGATGAGAGCGGCCGGCGCAACCACGCCCGCGGCGCCCATCCCGAACGCGGTCGCAGCCAACTCGTCGAGGCTTGGATTCGCGCCGTTGAATTCGATGATGACCGGACGCGAATCGGCGAGATTGTGAATCGATACCAGGTAATCCCGCAATTCAAGCGGTGAAAGCCCAACCGCGTCGGTATAAACAAAATCTTCATCGTCGAGCGCCAGTGAACGGGTTTCGATCCGATGATGTATTCCGGCGGCGAAACCAGGTTCGCGGATGAGATTGAGCAGGCGGCGGAGTGCGCGCCGCGCCGCTCGCAGACCATGGGCGCGCAACGCATCCTGCGGCACCGGGCAATCGATCAGAAAACCAAGTAACCCAGCCCGGCCGCCCAACGATCGAACGTTGGATTCGATCCAGCTTTCAGCCGCGCGCAACGAAGAGCGGCTCCAGAGGCTATCTGGATCGAGCGAAAGCTCGACCAGCACATACAGGCCACCCATCGCGGCCAGCTCGAGCGCCGCCTCCGCCTGTTCCGCCGTCAGGACCAGCGCGGTGATATGGTCCCGATGCAGTTCTTCGACCCGGCTTAGAGTCCGCAATTTATCGTCGAAGTTGGTGGCGATGATCGGGCCGTCGAGACGGACCGCCTTGATGAAGAATTTTTGATCGCCGCGAAGAAAAAATTTGCCGTGAGCAGTCACCGGCGTAATCGATGTCAGCGGCGAGGTCACATATCAGCAGTGAGCTAGGAACGTGCCACCCAAAAACGCAATAAAATTAGATATTTACGGTATGTGTTACGATGCCGAAAACAACCAATTGGGTTGATTGTTCGACGAAAACGTCGCGCAACGAATAAGTAGCCAGCGAATAGTTTGAAATTTGATTGCCGATCGATGCAGCTTCGCGATATGCAAAAATACTTGGTTGCGCGATTGTTGTCAGAATGCGAAGCTTTGAATAAGAGCATGTAAAGCACACACCCATGAGAAATCCCGCCCGTTGTCGGCCATCCAAGACAAAAGTTCAACTGCGCCCCAGCGATATTACGATCGAGGCGACCGTCGAAGAGATCGAGGCGATTCGCAACGCGCTCGGTGCGCTCGACAAATTTCTGGTGCCGCTGTTCGGCGACGCTTACAACATCGGACCGGCGGGCCTCGCCGCCCGCGCCGAAGTGGCCGATATCATCGAGCGCAACTTCGACGCGATGATCGCGCAGTGGCGCGAATCGATCGCGGCGATCTTCGATGGCTCGTCGCCGACGCGGCGGCCAGCCGCCACGCTTAACGATGACCTCGGCAATGCGCTGATTCGTTTCCGTGATCACTTGCGCGATCCCGATGACATTCAGACCTACGTCCATCTGCGCCATCATTGCCAGGCGGGGATGCTCTCGCGCGCCGAGCCGTCGCAGTTCAACACGATTCACATCGCGCTCAAACAGATCATTTTGGGATGGCTGGATACCGAGGTTCACGGCGCGCGGCACGAGCTGCTGCGCAACACCGTAGTGGCTGCGATCGACGAGCGGCGTCTGATGGTCTCGCAGTTTTATATTGAATCGCGGGAAAAGGCCCTGCGTCTCTCAGAAGAGAAGTATCGCAACTCGATTAATCACGCCCCCGATCCGATGTATGAGATCGATCCCGGAAGCTGGGTGCTTTTGAGTGCAAATTCCGCCGCCGAGCAATTGCGCGCCGCGATGCCGGGCGATGACGGCGCGCCGCTGGCCGGCCGCACAATCGGCGAGATCACCTCCCCTGACCACTTGCCGCAGGTGGTTCGTCATCTCCAGACGGTGGTGCAAAATGGCGCCGATCAGATTCGCGATTTGGCGATCGGAGGCCGTTACTTCGACGTCAATTCGGCGCTGATTCCCTTTGGCGAATATCATTTCATTCAGCTTATTCTGCACGACGTTTCGCAGCGGCGCGAAATGCTCGATGAACTGATCAAGGCCGAGCGGCTGGCGGCCGTCGGCACTTTCGCCGCCGGTGTCGCGCACGAGGTCAATAATCCGCTGGCCTCGATCTCGTCGCTGGTGCAGTCCCTGCTGGGTGGCGAAAACGATCCTGTTCGGCGCACCACTTTGCATACGATACTGACCCAGATCACGCGTATTTCCGGGACTCTTAAGGATCTGGTCAACTTCGCCCGTCCATCAACCGCGCAGCATCGGGCCGTCAATCTTAATCATCTTGTGACCGAGACGTTGCGTCTGGTCAGCTATAACAAGCGTTTCAGCGGCGTAACGATGACCCCGGAATTGGCGTCGAATCTGGCCGAGGCCTACGTCGACAACAATGAAATTCAGCAGGTGTTGCTGAATCTATTGTTCAACGCCGCGGACGCGGTGGCGAATGATGGTGCGTCTATCCGAATTGTGACGGAAAACGTGCTTCCGGCCGCGAGCGGCTGCGTCAGCAAGGTCAAAATGCGGATAATCGATAACGGCATCGGAATTCCGCGTGAACATCTCGATCGGGTTTTCGATCCGTTTTTCACCACCAAGCCGGCCGGTGCGGGTACCGGGTTGGGACTTTCCTTATGCCAGCGCATCGTACTGGGTAATCGCGGCACGATCAAAGTTGAGAGCGAAGTCGGCCAGGGTACCGCGGTAACGATCTGTCTGCCGGCCTGCACCGAAAATCACAGTTGGGAGATCGGACACTCAGCGCATGACGGATAAGCCGCAAAGCTTGAGCGCGCCTCAATCCGGTCCGCAACGCATCATGGTGGTTGAGGACGAGCAGCTCATGCGCTCGATCATCGTGCAGCTTCTGCGAGCCGAAGGCTATGAGGTGATGGAGGCCGACTCCCTGACCGCGGCGCTCGATATCTTCAACAGCGATCGTTTCGCGCGCGAGGGCATTGATGCCGCCGTGATCGATCTGAATCTGAGTGGTGGCGCGAGCGGGCTCGATCTTCTGAGCCGCTTACGGGCGATCGATACCGGAGTGATGGGCATCATCGTGACCGCCTACGCCAGTGTGGAGTCAGCGATCGAGGCGCTGCATACCGGGGCCTACGATTACATCACCAAGCCCTTCGCCAACGATCATTTGAAAGCGGTGGTTCGCAACGCGCTCAAGGAGAAGTCGCTGTCGCGCGAAGTCCGCTTTCTGCAACGAGAGCTGCGCGACAAGAATCGGTTCGAAAACATCATCGGCAAAAGCGAGTCCATGGAGCAGGTGTTCCGCGTGATGGGCAAGGTCGCGCGGACCGATTCGAGCGTGCTGATCAATGGTGAGTCGGGCACCGGTAAGGAGTTGGTGGCGCGTGCGATCCATTTCAGCTCCGAGCGCGCCAACGGACGTTTCCTGCCGATCAATTGCGGCGCACTGCCGGAGAATCTGCTCGAAAGCGAATTGTTCGGCTACAAACGCGGCGCCTTTACCGGCGCTGGACAGGATAAACAGGGCCTGTTGAAATCCGCCGATGGCGGCACGGTGTTCTTCGATGAGATCGGAGAGATGCCGCTATCGCTGCAGGTGAAGCTGCTGCGCGCGGTGCAGGAGCGCGAATGTTATCCGCTCGGCTCAAACGATCCGGTCCGCTTCGATGTGCGCCTGCTGTGTGCGACCAATCGCGATCTTGAGCGCGAGGTCAAGGCCGGACATTTTCGCGAAGAGCTGCTTTATCGGATCAATGTGATCACCATCACACTGCCATCGCTGCGGGAACGGCGCGACGATATCCCCTTGCTGGCGAGCCATTTTCTGCGCAAATACGAGAAACCGCTCAATCGGTCGGAAATGCGATTTTCCCGTGGCGGGATGCGCGCGCTGATGAGTCACGCATGGCCGGGTAATGTTCGCGAACTCGAAAACGCGGTGGAACGGGCGGTCATCCTGGCCGAGACCAACGTGATCCATTCGCACGATCTGCCCGACAAGGTCAGGAATACCGCGGCCGGATGGAGCGATCTTGAAGGCTCGGGCCTTACCCTAGAGGAGCTCGAACAGGAACATATCAAACGAGTGCTGGCCAAGGTGAAGGGCGACAAGGTCAAGGCGGCCCAGGCTTTGGGCGTCCATCTTTCGACACTCTATCGAAAAGTCCAGCGCTACCGGCTTGAATTGCCGGGCGAGCCGATCGAAGAGGATGCACATCGGCCGCCGATGAGCCGTAATCTCTAAGCCCCCGGGGGCGGTTTATCCAGTGGCAATCGGGAACCGGGAACGATAGACTTTGCCAGTGGCGAGATAATTTCGCCGCGCGGAGAATTTATGGATATTTTTGCGCCTTGGCATCTGCTGATTATCCTGTTGATAATTCTGGTCATTTTCGGACCCAGCAAACTTGGCGATGTCGGTGGAGCGCTGGGTAAGGGCATTCGCGATTTCAAACGCGCCATGAGCGAGCCCGAAGTGGCGAAGTCCACTGACACGCTGGCAAAAAGCGAACTCCCGCCGGGCGAAGCCAAACCGGATAAACTTTCCTGATCCGCAGCGGCGCGGATGCTTTATCCCTCGGCCACAGACTCACAGCCGTATATAAATTATTTCCAAAGCTGAACCGAAGGATGCTGGCGCGCTTGTTTGCCTGGCGCTTGGAGAGCATCCGGCATGGGTCCCGGCTACAATCCCGCCGCGTTCGCTGATCGCGGCGAATTGTGATGCAGGCAACCGTGGTAGTGCTGGGATCGGCTGGGGCTGTGGCTCCGCTGACGTATGCGATCCCGCCGGAGATTGAATCGGTACTGACGCCCGGCCATCGGGTGATCGTCCCGGTTCGCTCGCGGCGGATGACTGGGATTGTTATCGAAACCGGCGCGGCGCTGGACGCGGACGCCGGACGCCTGAAGCCGATCGCCGAGCTGCTCGATCCGCAGCCGCTGTTCGACCGCCCGCACCTTGAGCTGCTGAATTTCCTCGCGAGCTATTACATGGCGTCGATCACCGAGGTTTACCGGGCGATCGTGCCGGGCCTGATGCGAATCGAATCGCAACGCCGCTATCGCGTTAATCAAGCCCCGTCCGGCTTGATGGCCGCCGCGTTTACACCGCTTGAACGCACGCTGGTGGCGGCGCTTGAGCGCCGCGCGATGACCCCGCGCCAACTCGCTGGATGCGGCGATCCCAAATCGGTAACGGCGGCATTGAACCGGCTGGTTGCGGAGCAGATCGTAGTCGAGGAATCCGCGATCGTGGGGCGTCATCGCGAATCGTCAGCAACGCTGGTGCGCGCCGTTGTCGATTTAGAGGCGGAAAAGGTTCGTGGCCCGCGGCAACGCGAAATCCTGAAGGCGGTGGCCGAATCGGGCAGCGAAGGAATTTCGATCGACGATCTAAAGGCCCGCCTGGGCGACATCGGATCGGTGCTTGCGACGCTCAAAAAGCGCGGCTGGCTCACGATCGAAACCGCAGCCGCAATGCCGATCGATGGAGATCCGAACGGATCATTGCGCGGCTCCGCGATTGAGATGAACGAAGAACAGCGGGTGGCGTTCGAGGCCATCGCGCGCGCGGTCGAGCATCGCCGCTTCGAAAGTTTTCTCATGTGGGGCGTGACGGCGAGCGGCAAGACCGAGGTTTATCTGAATGCCGCGGCGCGGGCGCTCGAGGGCGGGCGCAACGTGATGGTGCTGGTGCCGGAGATTGCGCTGACCGATCAACTGGTGGCCGCTTTTCGCGCGCGCTTCGGGCCGCTGGTCGCAATTGCGCACAGCGCGCAAAACGTCACCGAGCGATGGAGCAACTGGCAGGCGGCGCTCGGCGGCCGCGCACGAATCATGATCGGCCCGCGCTCCGCGATCTTTGCTCCGCTGCACGATCCTGGACTGATTGTGGTCGATGAAGAACACGACCCGTCGTACAAAAACGAGGACGGAATTCGCTACAACGCGCGCGATTTGGCGGTGGCGCTGGGCCGTTTCGCCCACTGTCCGGTGGTGCTTGGCTCGGCCACGCCGTCGGCGGAATCGTGGGTGAACGCGCGCGACGGACGCTATCGGCTGCTGCGGCTTGCCCGCCGCGTGATGGATCGGCCCTTCGCCGCGGTCGAAATCGTGGACCTCAGAGGCGCGGTCAAACGATCATCCAAGAAAGCCGCGCCCGGAGCGGCCGACGATTCTGCGCCGGATCCGGTGCCGCTGTCCGAACTGCTGGTGGAAGCAATTCGCACCAATCTGGCGGATGGCGGCCAGACCATCCTGTTTCTCAACCGCCGGGGCTATCACAATTTCCTCCAATGTCATCTTTGCGGCGCAGTGCTCACCTGTTCCAATTGCAGCGTCAGCATGACGTTTCACCTGCGCGACCGTTCCTTGCGATGCCATTACTGCGGCGAGCGAACTCCGGCGCCGGAGCTCTGTCCCGAATGCAATGGATTGGGTCTCGAGGGCCTCGGGTTCGGCACCGAGCGGCTGGTGAGTTCGATTCAAACGCTGGTGCCGCAAGCGCGAATCGAACGGATGGATTCTGACACCAGTGGCCGGCGCGGTGAACGGGCGCGCATCTTCACGGCGCTGGCGCGCGGCGAGATCGATATTCTGGTGGGCACCCAGATGGTGACCAAGGGTTTCGATTTTCCGGGCGTCACGATGGTCGGGGTGATCAACGCGGACCTGGCGCTCAACCTGCCGGACTTCCGCTCCGCCGAGCGCACCTTCCAACTGCTTACGCAGGTGGCGGGCCGGGCCGGACGCGGCGAACGACACGGCCGCGTGCTGATTCAGACCTACGCGCCAAGCCATTACAGCATCAGCGCGGCGCGCGATCAGGATTACGAGCGTTTCATGCGCCGCGAATTGACCCTCAGACGCGAGCTGGGCTATCCGCCGTTCATGCGGCTCGCGCTGGTTCGGATCGAGAGCGAGAATGCGCCGGCCGCCACTCGGATCGCGGCGCAAGCGGCGAATGCCCTGAACCGGTTTTTTAAAAATGGCGTGCGGGTACTCGGCCCCGCACCGGCTCCGATCGAGCGGATTCGCGGGCGTTACCGTTTCCAGGTGATGGCCAAGTCCGAGGGGTTGCGCGAGCTGCGATCCGCACTGGCCGCGATGCGCGCCGAGGTCGGGCCACAAGCGGCCACCGCCACCGTGCGGCTCGCGATCGATGTCGATCCAATCAATATGTTGTGATGATTAGTGGCGCGGTTCCATCGCTGTCTCATCCAGCCTTCTTGCGAATCGTCACCGCGGTACCGTAGGCCGCGACCTCGCTCACCAGGTTGGCGATTTCGTTGCAATCGAAACGCATCGCAATCACCGCGTTGGCGCCCTTTAGCCGGGCCTCTTCCTGAAGCCGCTCGATGGCGTGATGGCGGCTGTCAGTGAGCAACCTGGTGTATTCGGGAACTTCTCCGCCGATCAATGTACGCAGGCCGGCGGTCAGATTCGCGATCACGTTGCGCGCGCGGCATACCAAGCCGAACACTTCGCCGAACACCTCGACGATCTCGTAACCCGGAATATCGTTCATGGTGGTGACGATAAATTTATCCATGCCGACGACTATAGATCAGCCTGCACGCGAACGCATCGACTCAAACCACCGCATGCCGAGCGGCCTTGCCCCAAGCTCATCCTGTCATTCTGAGCGCAGCGAAAAATCCCGAACCTTTCCCTAAAATACCAGGCGGCGGCCTTTCGTCGCCTGAACCTAGGCGAGATTCGCCTTTAAGAAGCTGATCATTTTGGGCCACAGATCGAACGCGGCCTTTTCGTTATAGCCGGGACGGTAATCGGCGAAAAATGCGTGTCCTGCCCCCTGAAATATTTCGACCGTGGCGTTTTTGCCCGCCTGCTTAAGCCGCTCGCCCAGTTGGCTAAGATGCTCCGGCGATGGATTCTGGTCTTCCGCGCCACCGACTACATAGAGCGCGCCATGCAGATTGCCCACCATGTCAGCCACCGGCGTCGGTCGCGAAGGCGAAGTTGGCGCGCCGGGCCCCGCGAACAGAGTGTTGCCGCCCCAACAATCGACGGTCGCGCTGGGGCTTTTGCTGTTACAGGCGAACATCAACGCCAGCCGGCCGCCAAAACAGAACCCCGCCGTGCCGATTTTGCTGCTGACGCCACCCTGGTTGCGCAAGGCGGTGACCGCGCCCTCTACATCACGAATGAGCTGACGATCATCCAGCCCGGCGGCCCGCGCGATAGTCTCCTCGATTGCTTCACCGGCCCGGGGCCGGCCGACGCGCGAGAAAAGCTCCGGCGCGAGCGCGACGAAGCCGGCCGCGGCGAAACGCCGCGCGAGGTCGCGAATATGCTCGTTCACGCCAAAGATCTCCTGCAGCACGATAATGCCGGGATATGATCCAGGACGGCGTGGCCGCGCCAGATACGCCGCGATTGGCGATCCATCGCTTAGGTAACTGATTTCTTTGGTCTCGATCGACTCCGGATTGGTGACCTGGCCTGCGACCGGCATGGCAAATCCTCCCGATGGATTCAAAGCGCTTTTAGAGTGCTGCGATCTTATCGTCCACTCAACCAAACGCAAGCGGCGCCGTTTGTATTCTTCCGCGCGAATGCGAATATCGATTCGGTTCCCGATCACGATGTTTTCGATGGCTGAATCGGATCCGCGACGATGGAGAACTGATCATGGATTTTCTGCTGAACGACGATGAACGGCGGCTGCGCAATCGTGTGCGGGCGCTGGTGAACGATCACATTCTGCCGCGCGTTTTCGAGCTCGACGAGACCACCGAGATCGCGTGGGACGTGGCCGCCATGCTGGTTCGTGAGCAGATTCTCGGCCTCGCGATTCCACAGGAATACGGCGGCGTGGGGCCGGGCGTGAAGGCGGTCGAGATTTGCCTGGTGCGCGAGGAACTGGCGCGCGGCTCGGCCAATGTCGATGTGCTGTTCACCATGCAAGGGCTCGGCAGCTATCCGATCGTGGCGGCTGGCGATGACGCGCAGAAG
>DAHVFB010000124.1 GCA_027317185.1 Deltaproteobacteria bacterium | reverse complement strand
GGAGCACGCCTCGCCGGTCGATCCATTCCTCCGCGAGGCGCTTGCCGAAATTTCCGCGGCTCGCGCTTCCACGCGCGCGGCAAAGTTCGAGTACCTTCCGAGAGTCGAGGTGGTGGCTGGAATCTTTCAGCGCGACAGTGGCTTTTCGACGAACGCCGTCCCCGGACCGGGTAACGGCCTTGTGCCCAACACGACAAACTGGGCGGCCGGCGTAGTCGTGACGATACCCATCAAGGGACTTTTCCAGGCGCGAGCCGACGTTCATGCCCAAACAGCCAACGAACAGTTGGCAAAGGCCCGCTACGACCAGGTGACGCTCGCGATTCAGAATCAAATCGACAGTGCGAGCGCCATTCTCGACGGAGCCCGGCAGATCGCTGCGAACACACCCGCAGAACTCGCAGCCGCCCACGCCACTGAACTTCAAGATACGGCACGCTACAAGGGTGGGCTGGCCACCGTCATCGACGTGGCTGAGGCCGACCGAATACTCACGCAGGCCGAAGTGGATAATGCCGTCGCGAGAGTGAATGTCTGGCGCGCGATGTTACTATTGGCGCGCGCCGTAGGCGACCTCGATCCATTGTTGACCGAAATCCGTGACGCAAGCGGGGGCCATTAGTCGTTTTATGTGGCTGGTTAGGATCGCTCTGCGCAAGCCGACCGCAGTGCTGGTGATGGTCTTCGCACTTGTTCTTGGCGCGGGTCTCGCGTTGCTGCGAGTGCCCGAAGATATCTTTCCCAACCTCGATGTCCCGGTGATTTATGTGGCCGAGCCGTATGCGGGAATGGCACCGGATCAGATGGAAGGCCAGTTCGTACAGTATTATGAATACCACTTTCTGTACGTGACCGGTCTCGAACATATCGAATCGCAGTCGATTCAAGGTCTCGGGCTGCTCAAACTCTACTTCCATCCAGGCACCGACATGGGACAGGCGCTCTCTCAGGTGGTGGCGCTCGCCGACCGCGCCCGTTCGTTCATGCCGCCGGGTACGCTGCCGGCCTTCATTCTCCGCTTTGACGCCGGGGCAATTCCAATCGGGCAGCTGGTATTTTCGAGCGACAAGCGCAGCATCAAGGAAATCCAGGACCTCGCGCTCTATCGCGTGCGCCCGGTGCTGGCGACTCTCCCCGGAGCTTCCGCAATCCCGCCGTGGGGCGGCAAAGTACGCACGATCGTTGTCTATATAGACCCCGACCGTTTGCGCTCCTATTCGATTTCGCCGGCGGACGTAGCAAACGCCCTTGCGCATGCGAATCTGACTCTACCTTCGGGCAACATCGGAATCGGCGACCTCAATCCGATCGTCGCGACTAACGCGATCGTGCGAGACCCCCGCGAACTCGGTGACGTGCCGCTGCGACTCGGACCCAACCCAACGGTATTCGTTCACGACGTTGCGCGGGTCGTTGACGGCGCCGACATCGTTTACAACGCCGCTACAGTGAACGGACGCCCCACGGTCTACATGACCGTCATCAAGCGCGCCGATGCGTCCACGCTGAACGTGGTCGATGAGGTCAAGGCGGCACTCCCGCAAATGCGCTTGCAGGTACCGCCCGATGTCCACATCGATTTCGAGTTTGACCAGTCGATCTACGTAAAGAATGCGATTCGTAGCCTGTTCATTGAAAGTCTTTTGGGGATTGGACTCACCGGACTGATGGTCTTGCTCTTTTTGCGCGATTGGCGCTCCGCGCTTATCGTGGTGCTGACGATCCCGTTTTCGCTTCTCGCCGCGTTCGTCGCTCTGCGTCTGGTCGGCCAGACGGTCAATATCATGACTCTCGGGGGGCTTGCTCTTGCCGTGGGCATCCTGGTCGATGAGGGCACGATCGCAATCGAGAACATTCATGTCCATCTTGAATCGGCGAAGACCACCGCGCGCGCGGTGGTCGATGCGATGGGCGAAGTCTTACGGCCGCGGTTCATCGCGATGCTGTCGGTGATCGCGGTCTTCGTCCCGTCGTTTTTCATGGTCGGCATAAGCCGCTCGCTGTTCGCGCCGCTCGCCCTGGCCGTGGGATTTGCGATGATCGCGTCCTATCTGCTTTCGAATACGCTGCTGCCAGTCCTCGCCGTCTGGCTGCTCAAGCCGACGGGCGCGCGCGGGAACGGCGACTCTTTCCTCGGCCGGATGCGACCGAAGTACGCCGCCTTTCTGGAGTGGTCGATTGATCACTGGGTGATCACTCTGGGCCTGTACGTGGCATTCTGCCTGATAGCTCTGTTCATGTTCCTCGGGCTCGGGACACAGCTCTTTCCCGAGGTGGACACGGGTCAGTTCCAAGTGAGGATTCGTGCTCCGGCCGGGATGCGGCTCGAACGCACACAAGAGATCGTTCGCCAGGTCGGAAACGTCATAGAGCAGGAAGTTGGTGCGCGTTTCGTCCGCGCAACTCTGGGGAATATCGGCCCTGCGCCATGGACTTATCCAATCAATGCGATCTTCGAATTTAACAGTGGCCCGCAGGACGCATTGCTGATGGTCGCGTTGCATCCGGGAAAGCGTCCGTCGATATCTGCTTTAGAGGAAAGGCTGCGCCGGAAACTTGCCGCGCGTTTCCCCACTGTGCGGTTTTCGTTCGAGGCCAGTGATGTGGTCTCCCAAGTGCTGAACCTGGGTTCACCCAATCCGATCAACATTAGCGTTTCCGGCAACGACCTTGCCCAAACGCGCGTATTCACTGAACGGCTAATGCGCATCCTCAAACGCCTGCCTATGCTGCGCGACGTGCAAATTCCCGAAGCCCTCGATTTTCCCGCAATCGATGTCACCATCAATCGCGTATTGGCGGGACAGCTGGGAGTCACTGTTGGTGACGTTAGCGACTCGATCGTCACCGCTTCCTCGTCGAGCCAGCTAATCATTCCCAACTTCTGGACCGACCGAAAAACCGGGATTCCCTACCGGGTCTCCGTGCAGGTGCCCCAGCATGAGCTAACTTCGTTAAGCGATCTGCGGAACCTGCCGGTGATGGCTGATGGCCGGTTACATCCGCTGGTTTCGGATGTAGCGACCGTTAATTCCGGCACCGCCTATGGCGAATTCGATCATTACAACAATCAGCGAATGCTGAGCGTGGTCGCGAACATCCAGGGTAATGACTTGCTAGGCGCCACGGATGCGGTCGAATGCGCTATCAAGTCAGCCGGCGCACCGCCACGCGGCAGCAGCGTGGTTCTGCACGGCCAGGCTCAGCAGATGCTGCTGACGCTCGGCAGCCTGCGAGAGGGGCTGCTGCTGGCGGTGGTGGTCGTGATGCTGCTGCTGGTGGCCAATTTCCAATCGCTCACCGACATGCTCGCGGTGCTGTCTACTATTCCGGGAGTCCTGGCTGGCGTGGTGATGATCCTCTTCCTGACCGGTTCGACACTCAACATCGAGTCGTTGATCGGCGCGATCATGGCGATTGGCGTAGCCGTGGCCGATTCGGTTCTGCTGATCAGTTTCGCAAGAGAACGCAGGGAAGCGGGCGATGAACCTCGTCACGCTGCGATCGCCGCCTCGCTCGCCAGATTGCGGCCGGTACTGATGACCGGGTTTGCGATGATTGCAGGGATGATTCCGATGGCCGTTGGCCTCAGCGAGAGCGGCCAGCAGACCGCGCCGTTGGGACGCGCAGTCATTGGCGGTGTGGTCGCTTCGCTTCTGACGACTTTGCTGGTCATGCGAACGGTCTATGTGCTGATTACTCCTAAAGGCAAAGCACGCCAGCCGTCGCTTGATCCTGATGATCCCGCAAGCTCGTATTTTGAAGGGGTCTCACGATGAAGCGGATCGTGCTTCTCTTTGCGCTTGTGCTCATGGCGTGCACTAGGTCCAGGAGCACCAATGACAACCGGCCAATGGTCGACCCGATTCCTGAGGTTGACGTGGTTCGGGTGGTGTCGCAGAAGCTCGAGGCGACAGAGCGATTGCCCGCCGAGCTTGCGCCTTGGGAGCAGGTTGCGATCTACCCAAAGGTGCAAGGCTTTGTTGAGGCGATTCCCGTCGACCGTGGATCAATTGTCCGCCGCGGCCAGTTGCTCGTCCGACTATCCGCACCGGAGCTCGGCGCTCAAACTGCACAAGCACGGGCCACCTTGTCGGGCGACAAAGCGACCTACGAGCGCCTGCGGGTTGCGTCGCGTACGCCCGGAGCGGTCTCTACCAACGAGCTTGAACTGGCTCAGGCGTTGTTCAAGGCCGACCAGGCGAAAGCCAATTCGCTGGAAACGCTGGCTAGTTATCTTGTCGGAGTCGCGCCGTTTGACGGCATTATTACCGAACGCAACGTTCATCCGGGCGCCCTGGTAGGTCCGCCGAGTGAGCCGCTGCAAAGCGCGGTGCCGATGCTGCGCATTGAGCAGGTCTCGCATCTGCGGCTCATCGTTCCAGTACCAGAGGCCGATGCGAGTGCGGTCGCGGAAGGCACCAAGGTCGAGTTCCAGGTGAGCGCATGGCCCGGACGGTATTTCACGGGAACGATTAGCCGCGTCTCTCATTGGGTCGACGCGAAGACCCGAACAATGGCGGTCGAAGCTGATGTATTCCAAGCCACACCTGTGCTCGATCCGGGAATGTTCGCAGAAGTGATGTGGCCCCTGCGTGGTGAAGCCCCTTCGCTGTTCGTGCCAGCTTCGGCGGTGGTTGAGAGTGCCGAGGCCACCTTCGTCGAGCGCGTTCGCCAAGGCAAAGTTGAGCGCGTATCCGTGCGTCGCGGTTCGACGATGAGCGATCTGGTTGAGGTCTTCGGATCACTCAACGCGGGAGACCCGGTGGTTGTTCGTGGCTCAGAGGAGCTTGCCAACGGCACACGCGTCATTCCCCATTCTCCAAAATCGTAGCGATCGCGCCCTGTGAAGGAAGGTAATAAAACCATGGGGATGGGTAATCAATAGCCCAGCCCGAAAGAGAGAAGAGGCCCCTCCACCCGGAGCCTTTGTGATGGATGGAGGATATAGTGCTTCTATACTCTTGCGAGCACGACGTTAAAGCACTCTAATAGCTTTTATCGTGTTAAAAAGGCCAATGAATAAATTGATCCGCACGTGATAAATTCGAGCCTAACGTCGTGATAACCTTTTAGCATGATGGAGGCGGCGACATGCAGGGAATGATGGCCGGGATGACAGTGATGTGGTTGGTCGGAATCCTAGTCGTAGTCGTGCTCGTGCTGCTGATTGTTAAGTTGACCAAGCATTAACCTTACAGACTTCTTTGACTTGATCGACACGCGTGTGTCCTCCCCACCAAACCGTGCTGAATTTTCCTTACATGCGAATCCCTCGCGCCGTCTGCGCGTTGCGCGAAGCAGTTCGGGTGGCGCGAGCGAGCGGCGTCACTTCGTAAAGCTTTTCATCGAGTCGTTGATCCATTTGCCGCGCGATCTTTGGCGGCCGACCCTGGTGATCCTCGACGAAGCGCACATCTACTGCCCGGAGCGCGGTTCCGGTGAAGCGGAATCAACCGATGCCGTCATCAGCCTGATGAGCCAGGGAAGGAAGCGCGGGTATGCCGGTATCATCGCCACGCAGCGGCTTTCCAAGCTGCATAAGGACGCCGCGGCGGAGGCCAACAGGTGATCATCGGGCGGCCCTGGCTGGGCCAGTGACATCTGCGTCAGTTGTCCCGTCCCAGCGGCGTGGATAAGGACTTGACCGCGCCCGCGGTCGCGCGGGTGCTGGCAGGCTCTTTTGGTGTACTGGCTCCGCCTCTATTTTCGGGTAAGCTATGCAACGATGCTTGACGTTTGCCGCGCGATTTGGTTAGTGTTCGTTCACTCACTATGGAAATACTCAAGGAGAAGCCAGGCACGAAGCGACCGGTCATCATCCGGGCAGCAACGTCGCTGTTTGCTAACCAGGGCATCGATGCCACCAGCATGCGCGACATCGCCGAGCGCGCAGGGGTGCGGGAGGCAGCGATTTATCGGCACTTCCCGGGGAAGGAGGATCTGGCTCGCGAGATCTTCCTCAGCTGGTATCGTTGGTATACCGCCGAACTTCAGGGGATTGTTTGCGGCCCGGGTGACACGTCAGAGCAACTTCGCGGGATCGTTCGTCACGAGTTCGCGGCGGCCACCTATCACAGCGACCCGTTCGTCTACTTTTGCGATAATGAATTGCGGTTTGTTCGTGAGCTTCCGTCGGACGTCACGAGCGTCCGGAGAATCCTTACTTCATTTATTGTCGCCGGGCAGGAGCACGGTGAAATCCGGACTGGTGATCCCAGGTTGCTTGCGGACATGTTGAGTGGCGCGTTGTGCGCGGTAGCGCTTGCATGGCTAAGAGCGCGCCGGCGCAAACCGTTAAGCGCGCAACTGGGCGCGGCAGCAGAAGCGTGCTGGAGAATGATAGCGGTCTGATCAAATTCGAAGAACTGTTAAAAGGAGAACGTCATGGTGACACAAGAGGAGCGAGTCGTTCGGCGCTACTTTCAGACCTTCAACCGTCAAGACATTGAAGGACTAATGGAGTGCTTCCACGAAAACCCGGTACTCGTCGGTGCCGATGGCCGGCGCATCGAGGGTCGAGCCGAGGTTCGGCGTTGTTATGAGGCGTCGTTTGCGTCTTTTCCGGACGGTCGTTGCCAGTTGCGCACATGCACGGGCAACAGCGGCCACCTTGTGGCAGAGTCACGGTTTTTGGGGATCCGGCAACGCGACGACAAAGTGGTAGAGGCGATCGGCGCCGAGATGATCGAGATTGTTGATGGTAAGATCAAGGAGATCCGGGATTACCACGAGCGCGTAAGGGCGGCAGCCGTGGACAGAGTGGCCGCGGCAGCGGCAGTAGAGTAACCCCTCTAGTAATCGGCTAGCGATTCGGCGCGCGGCCTTACACCAAGGCGGTCTGTAGTTTCGCAGCGGTGCTGGCCGCCAGGGGATTGCTCTATCTACTTTACGAGATTTCTCTCAGTATAACCTTAATTTGTGGACGCAGGAGGATCAGATCGTGAGTAATACGACCGAGCGACTAAAAGGTGGATGTCTCTGCGGCGCGGTCCAGTTTGTCGCGACCGGACAGCCCAAGGCGGTATATTGGTGTCATTGTCAGAGTTGTCGACGCCATACCGGCGCGCCGGTCGCGGTCTTCGCACTATACGACTTGAAAGCTTATACGGTTACCAAAGGGGAGATCACCAAGTTCGATTCTACGCCCGGGCAAACGCGGCGTGGCTTTTGCGCCCGATGCGGATCTACCTTAACTTGTGAAAGCCTTCCCGGACCGACGGAAACGCATTTCCATATTGGTGCGTTCGATCAGGCGGCGCAGCTTGAGCCGACAAAAAAACAGTACTTTAAGGAGGAGCGCCTGCCGTGGTTGCACATCGGTGATGCTGAGGACACGTCAGTCCATTAACTCAGAAAATGCGCGCCGGGTAGCCAATGGAAGTTTACGAGCGATTCATCCTGCCGACAGCCGCGCTTGCGGAGATGCGGCGCGTCCTCAAAGTCGAAGGCGAATCGCTGTTTGCGGAGCACGGACGCGCGCCCGATCGTGCGGTCGCGCGCTGGCAGGATTGGTTGACTCCAGCATGGGAAACGCACGCTTGCGCTCCGCTTGGTAGAACGGTGGCAGCGAACGACAGCTTCAAAAACTTACCAGAAAGAGAGGGGGAACGACCGTGGTAGATCCCCAGGACGCCCTGCTGAACGGTGTCGATGTCGGCAAGCTGCTGGCCACCATCGACGCTATCAAAGCGAAAGCCGATTTGGCGAACTTTCAGTTCCGTGCTGAAACTCAGTGGAAAAGTGGCGGACATAGCCGTACCCGGATCCAGAGCTTCTATGGAGCGGGAGCGGAGGATACGAGCCGCAGCAAGCCGTTCGTCGTGGAGGGCGACGAACTTCCGGTGTTGCTCGGGCGCGATGCCGGTCCTAACGCAGTGGAAGCCGTACTTGCCGGGCTCGCCTCCTGCCTCGCGGTCGGATTTGCCTACAATGCCGCCGCGCGGGGCATCCGCACAGAAGAGTTGACCCTTAGCCTCACCGGCGACATTGATCTCCACGGCTTTCTGGGCTTGTCGGAAAAGGTGCGGCACATGGTTCGCAATCCAGTCAGCGTTTCCGTCGCGCACGAAGCATGAACTGGAGCGCCGCGAGCGTTGTCCATGCCCGAGGTTAGCCGCCGATTTCCCGGGTAGTGGACTGGTCGATGAGCGAGCGTGATCGATCGTACCGGGCTGCGGGCCAGCATGAGCCGGGGCGGCGATTGCTGGGACAACGCGTTGCCGAAAGTTTCTTTGCCAGCCTCAAGCTCGAACTTGTTTACCAAGTTCAATGGCGAACTCGTGTCGAGGCCGGTACCGCCATCTTTGAATATCCTCGAGTATCTCTATAACCGCCGTCGCCGCCATTCGTCGCTCGGCTACCTGAGCCCGCTTGAATTCGAACGGCGCAACCAGTGGCTATTGGCCGCCTAACCCGGGTGTCCACCAACTCGGGGCAAGTTCATTCTGCTTCGTGGAGGGGGGTTAAGTGGTATTGAGGATTTTGCGGCCAACCGCACCGCGAACACCGCGATTTCGGCCGCGGCCGGAGGGGCCGCTGCCAGTTTGGCCAGCTTCATCACCATCAATGAAGTCGCCGTCCCATTGGGTCCAGTATTCTGGGTGGTGGCGGGCGTCGCAGATGCGATACTCGGCATTCTGGATCTTTTTGGATTCGACCTGTTCGGCGGCGGCAGCGCACCTCCTATTCCGCCCGCCAACTACCGCCTCGCCCACTACGTGCCCAGCCAATTTATCGGCTGCGATTCGGTTACCCCCAATCAGCAGGATTCCTCCAGCACGAAGCGCCATTCGGAGGGCGGGTAATCTGGGTCAGCGAACCCGGCTATCAGCGACCGAATACGGGTTCCACGCATAAGCATAAGTTTGATCCTAGTATCTATGCAGACTGCATGCACGAGCATTTAGAAACTGGGGCCGGCAGTACCGTGGCTCCTTTATGCATCGGCGGCGCTTCGATATGCGTGGGGACTGGGGCCGCATTTGCCGGTGTCGTCGGATTTATGGAATGTAGTTATGGCATCGCCGTCGGACTCGCATGCTACTCCCAAGCGACAGGTGACACTGCGCCACCTATTCCAGAACCTCCCACTCCCGATTTGCCAAAATCGAGTGAATGACAGGGCGAATGAGCACGTTATCGGCAGGAAGACCAGGATTGAGAGGTGACTAAATAGCTCTGATGCGACACCGGAACAGCCTTTGGTTGAGAATCTTCTGCGGCCTGTTGCTACTGGCATTTAGCCTTGCATATTTTGCTGGCATTCATTTTCAAGTACGGATAAATAGTATTTCAGAAATAGAGTCATTGCAGATTGCTCCGACCGTCATGTGTGGTGGTATAGCTCTTTGGGCGCTGTTCACCTTGAGAAAAGCAGACAGTTATGCACAGAAATTGCTGCTAACAGCTATTCCAATTGTGTTTGTATTGGCTTTCCTATTAGAACTAATTAATCGTCAGGGCCAATCGTCTCTTCAATTCGCGGTAACAACATTGTACTATTGTTTTGCCGGGCTAGTTATCGTCGCCGCATTTCTAGAGGCCAAGAAATTATAAGTACAAGTGACCTGATGGTATGGACCCAGACGCGAGCGAATAGTCGTTTGTCGAGACGGAATCTGATGAACGTCTATTCGAGCACCAACCAGATCACCTCGTGGAACGGCAGTGCGGCGACCGCGGACAGCGCGAGTAATCTCACCAGCGATCCGACCACCGGGGCGACTTTTACCTGGGACGCGCGCAACCAGCTATCGTCGGTAACCGGCGGACCGGCGAGCTCGTTCACGGTATGAATGCATATCAGATGCTGGTAACCAGAATTCTCGCGGCCATTGCCGGGTTCGCGTATATCACCCTGTCTTACAACATTCCACTATTGGTTAACATGGAGTTGGGCCACGATACTGAACTCGCCTTTGTGATACTTGCTCCAATTGCGTTGATCCTTTCTTTTCGTTCGCAGAAAAACCCCTGGTCAGTTGCTCCGTTTATATTTCTTGGAGTGTTGGCGGGTATAGCGACAAATGTATTCCTAGATAAAAAGGCAGACAGAAACCTGTTTCCGATCGAGATGGGCATCTGGTGCGTAATGCTCGCTCCCGCGATTGTCCTGGGCACGGCCGTCGGTGTATGGTTGAGGAAAATTCGGACTTGACTCGGGTTCCCAAGCAGTCACACCTGGGAATGTCAATACGAACGCTGGATACTAAGTCGATGCCGAGGCGTTCCTTGCCCTCGGACGAGATCATCTGCGGGTTCCACGGCGGATTTCACACCAGGTCAACATTAGCCTCCGAAATCGCTGGAATAGTCGGTAGCTTCTGCTTCGCGCCGATCGCGATCGACGCGCCCATCGATTGGCCTAGCGGCCGGCCCGATCGGGTGGATCGTCGCGGGGGTAGTGGCTGCCGTGCTTGGATTTCTCGATCTCTTCGGAGTGTTCGGCGGCGGCGGCTCGGTGGTGAGATCTCTGATAGAGGCCGCGTCTTCAAGCGGGCTTCCCAGTTATCAGGGAGCGGTTTCTGCACGGTGATCAAGCGGGCGCTCTCCGCGTTGTCGAAATAATCTTCCATCCGTTCTGATGGATGTAATCCGGCAACCCCGCTCTCAATCAATTGTTTCAATTATTCGTATTTCGATCGCCATCAATCAAGGCAGTTGGAATTTTTTAAGCGAATGTCCGGTTTTGGGGGTTGAGGTATCCTGATTTGATTCGCGCGATTCCGGCAGTACCGCACCGGCCATCCGTCTTGCATTAATCGGCGAATCGGGCAAAAGAAACATTCGATGTTCGCGATTTTTGAGATTTTGCTCAGCCGCCTTGCGGCTTGCGCGGAGTGCCAGCACCTTCCATGACGCCGACGACCTCGATGACCCCGACGATCCCGATGATGCCGACGAAGCTCCTGATTGCCAACCGCGGTGAGATCGCGATTCGCGTGATGCGCGCCGCCGCCGAGATGGGCCTCCGCACGGTCGCCGTATTTTCCGCCGACGACGCCAACTCGCTGCACACGCGCAAGGCCGACGCCGCGGTGGCCTTGCGCGGGGCGGGTGCCGCCGCCTATCTCGACGGTGACCAGATTATCGCCGCGGCACGCTCTTCCGGATGCGACGCGATCCATCCGGGCTATGGTTTTCTCAGCGAGAACGCCGACTTCGCGCGGCGCTGTGCGCAGGCCGGCCTGACCTTCATCGGTCCGCGTCCGGAAGTGCTTGAACTGTTCGGCGACAAGGTGCAGGCGCGCGCTCTGGCCGAACGCGCCGGCGTGCCCGTGCTGCCCGGC
>DAHVFB010000123.1 GCA_027317185.1 Deltaproteobacteria bacterium | reverse complement strand
ACGTCGGACACCGCAAAGGCGTAAGGGTCCAGTCCGCTCGGACTGGTGAAGATGCGCTGGAAGAGTGATCCCTCAGGCCCGCTCGGTAACGACGGCGTGACTCGCGGCTGCAGCACCGCATAGCCCTCGACGACCCGGCCGCTGTGCGGATCCAGCCGCGGACGGTTCAGCGGATGCGCCATCTTGCCAATCAGCCGTCTGACCGTGCCTTGCGGCAGCCGCGTGTCGGCGTCGAGCGTAATCACGTAGCGCACGTCCGCGGGCACCACGGGCGGATTACCGCCGATCGCCACGAAGCTCGTGTCGATGGCACCGCGCAGCAAGCGATTCAGCTCGTGCAGCTTGCCGCGCTTGCGTTCCCATCCGATCCACCTGCTCTGCCCTTCGTTCCAGATCCGCCGGCGATGGAGCAGCAAAAAACGATCGCCGCCGATTGCCGATCCGTGGATCTGATTCAAACGCGCGATTCCGGCGGCGGCCGCGTCCAGCAACTCGTCATCGTCCGGCGAATTCTCGGTCGCGCAGTCGGTCCAGTCCGAGAGCAGCGCGAAGTGCAGGTCGCCATCCTGGCTCGCCAGGTAATGTACCTCCAACCGCTCAATCTGCTCGCTAAGTTCGGCCAGTGTGGTCAGCAGCGTCGGCACCACGATTATCGTGCGCAGGCTCGCCGGCACTCCGTGGCCCAGCTCCATAGCCGGCAAAGTTTTCGCGCCGACGGCACTCGTCACGCCCCGATTGACCAGCGCCACGGCCGCGTCCGATGCGGGTGCCGCGGCAAAAATCGCGAGCAGGAACAGAATCCATCCGCTGACGCCGCACTCCATCACGCCAATCAGCGGCAGAATCAGAATGACCGCGCCGATAATCGCCAGCGCGCCTACGTATCCCAGGATTCCGACCGCCGCATTGGCCCGCATCACCCATTCGCCGATCGGTACGCGGAATCCAATCTCCTTTTCGATCACCCGCCGGCCACTTGCGATAAGGTAATAGCCCGGCTCCCGCTTAATCGATGCGCTCTCCGCATGCCCCGCGATCGGCTCGGCCGCCGCGCGCGCGGCGGCGGCAATCGCGCGCCGGGTAACATCGAGTTCCGTTTGCCCCGATCCTCGCGCCAGCTCTTCAATCGCGTGCCGATAGCGATCGCGCGTCGGGAAATCCATCTCGGCGAAGTCGCTGCCGGCGCGCAATGCGCTATCGACCAGGCTCACCTTCTCAAAGAACTCCGCCCAATCGACCGCCGAGATCATGCGCATGCTCGTGATCACGTTGCGCACAGTCACGTTCATCGCGGCCTGCGTCTGATGCTCCGCGCGGACCGCCTCGTCGGCGTTCGTTCCCATCGACGCCAGCCGGTGGTCCAGCCAGGTGAGCGCCGGGGTCACTTTCGGATCCTGGTCGCGCAGGCGCTGCACCAGTTGAACCGCAAAGGCTCTCGGCACCGGTGTATTGTCTAAGTGCCGCAGCGCGGCCCCGGGCGCTTCGGCCTCGCGGCTGCCGACTCCCAGCAGGCGATCCGCCAATGCGTCGGCCGCATGCCGCGCGGCCCGATCGTTCACCGTCCGTTCAGCCGCGCGCCGCAAATTCTCCACCAGTACGATGCGCAGGGTGATCGCGACCGCCCACAGCTCGCCGATCGTCAGCGGCTGCACCCGCTGATAGGCTCGCACGAACCGGCACAATTGCTCGGGCTCGAAGCGGCTGTCCGTATGCGCGACAAACGCCCACGCCACTCCGAACACGCGCGGGTAACCCTTGAGCGGCCCTTCCGCGAGTTTCGGCAGACCCCGGTAAAAACCGCGCGGCAGGTCCTCGCTGATCTGGCGAATCTGCTCTTGCGCGACGTAAAAATTATCGATTAGCCACTCGGCCGCCGCGGTTATAGCGCGTTCTTCCCGCACCGCCTTGACGGTCGAGCTGTAGGCCTCGAGCAGCACCCGGCCATTATCCTGCAGCCGGTTCGTCAGGCCCCGGCCCGCGCCCCGCCTCGTCGTAACCTGCTGAGCCTCCGCGAGGCTCTCGGCGTGTTGCTCGAGCCGTTCGATACTGAACAACTCGGCGCGAATCGGTTCGTCGGTCTCCGGCGGAAAACCCTCCACTCCACCGAACGCACTTCGAAAAAATTTCTGCACGGCAGCCGTCGCGTTCAGCGAGCCCGCCGCGAGTCAGGCCGAACAGTCTTGCCGAAGTCTTTCATTGATTCTGGCTTAATGAGTATTGGGCTAGTCAGAGAATAATGCATGCGGACCTACGCCTTCCTAAAATACGAGGCGTGGAGTTCCCGAGCAAACTCCACATCCGAATCGACGCCCCGACCTCGGCCTGCGGGCGCCGCCTGATCGGGCCGTCGATCACATCAGGCGGCGTAGCGGTCGCCGCTTTATCGGAATTTTCCGTCAGACCTCAGATATGACTGGGGTGTTCGCCTACTGCTCTTCCGATCGCGGCAGGCTAGCGAAGAAATTACCCGGATCGCGCTTCATCTGCGCAAGCATATCAGGATGGTTCGCGAACAGCTTCTCCAACTCCGGATGTTGCCGCAGATAACCCGCATCGTTGATCAGCATGGGCCTGCTGTCGAGCTGACTTGCCATCTTCGGATGTCGCTGCGCAAAACTACTCCATCGGGTCAGGGAATCCATCGGCAAATCGCTATTGTTGGCCGCCCGGAACACCGTCGTCGTATTGCCATTGACGACGACCCCGTTCACCTGCGAAGTCCCACCGCCCGATTGCGCCAATGCGACGCCCCCGATCATGGTGGCCATAGCCACCGCCGTCAGCAGGCTGAGTATCTGTCTCATTGCTGAGCCTCTACTTCGACTGTTGATTAATCTCATCCTCCGCGGAGCTCGATCCGACGCCTTTCGATCGCTCTTGTTCCCTATCGTCGCCGCGATAGTGAGTTTTGGCCTCACGCTCCTGATCCTGCTTGCAGTCGCGGCAATGCCGCGTAAAAGGCATCACCTTAAGTCGCTCCGTCGTGATTTCAAATCCGCACGCCTCGCACATACCGTAATTGGCCTCGGCCATTCGCTTGAGCGCATGATCTATCTCAATGATTCGATCTCTATCGCGCTTGGATAAAATCACTGTCATGTTCTGTTCGAGTTCCATCGAGGCGAGCTCCGCCGTGTCCAGAGAACCGCCACCGGTCCCTGCATTGTCCGGCCGGAACTCGGCGGCAAGTTCATGCACCAGGCCAGCCTTCATGCTCTTCAGGTGCTCGTTCGTCCTGGCAATAAATTCCCTGCGGCTCTTTGAGGTTAATGGCTTAGTCATGGCGCTCGCTTTACTCGCGTATTTTATCGTGATCGTTAGCTATTTCGTGCGATCGATTAATTGACACTGAGGGTTAATAAGACAGTCCGCTATACTCAGTCGTAGCGTGGAGAGCGCGACTCTCTCGGCCCATCGACACGATGTGAAATCAATTGTCCGGATGGACGCGCCGGACGATAGTCTCTCCGCGTTTCGCATCTCTCCGGCTACTTCTGCGGCTTATACACACTCTCGGTGCTGCTATCTGTCTTCAGCGAAGCATCACTTCGGATCCCTTCAGCCTGCCGCTTATATGCGCCGCAAACACAGTAGCTTCGCTGGGCTGGATTGCTTTTCTCCCGACGATCGTAACCGGCGACGAAGCCAAACAATTTCGAAAGTGCGCTCTTCATAATGCCTGCACTCCTCTACCGGCCGCTTTTTCCCTGACGTTGCGGCCAGCGAACCGGACGAGCCGCTGCGGGTGAACGCTCCATCCTGAGTTTGAACCTAACGCCGTGGCGACAGAAGGGCGGTAAGTTCTTCAAAGCACAAAGAAGGTCGATCGCGGGCTAAGCCTGAGTATTAATCTGGTAATATGGACTGGGTTCCGAAGCATCCGGGGCCATGATATTCCCCCAGAGCAGGTTGGTCTTCTCCGATCATTTGGTCGCCGGCAATCCGCCTGGTTAAGGAAGCGACCTCGCACCTGGACTCATCCGAAGTCCGCAACGGGATTGGCATGAGGCGCGTGATAGCCGCGCCACACCGATCGTTCTTGATGGAATCGAGACCGCTGAAAACTAATGAATAAGAAAAAGCACCGGCATCACCCGCACGAAGGTCTGGATCACGACGGTGTTCATCATGGCTTTCATCGCCCCTACTGGAAACACGCGCATCATGATTGGCGCCTGATCGTCGCCGTATCCTTGATGCTGATGGCCGTCTTTATCTATGTCATGAGCGACGACTTGACCTTGTGGCCCCGCGGTCAACGGCAACCGGCGCCTTCCGGTGCCGTCGTGAAATAGCCGGTTTCGCACACTCGAGGTCGTCGCCAATGAGTATCTGTGTTCCTGTCGACGCAAGTGACATGACAGGTGTTGCATTACTCGCTAGTCAGTTTTCAAATCTCCGAATTCACGCAAAGGATCGAATTGGCAGTGAGTATCAACGAATCTGAATCGCCCCATTCCCAAGATGCTTCAACCGCCGAACTGCCGCCTCATGCGTCTGCCTCGTCGCAGACTGCTCAGTCATCGTCATCGAAGGCGCGGGTCGGAACGTGGGCAAGGGGACTCGAATCGATCTTCGTCCGCCGTCTGGTGGTGGTCGGAGTGCTCGGCATACTGGTGATGATCGGGCTATTTCTGTCGAACTATTCGAGCGACAAAGCCCGCTACTACTGGTCCGCGATGTTTCCCATCTTCGGCGTAGCCTGCGTCGCACATGAGCTGGCGGCCGGACGCGCCTATGAGATCGCGTTGTGGCGAATCCTTCTGCGCCAGGGGCTTCATTGGATCGGTCCGATCGTCGCAGTTAAAATTCTGTTTATGCAGCATGCACGTGGCCAGATGGCGTCCGATGCGGTCGCTTTAACGGTCATCCTGTTGCTCGCGGTGACCTGTTTTCTCGCGGGCGTTCACTTCGACAGCAGCTTTTACTGGGTCAGCGGATTTCTCGCGCTGGCGGCAGTAATCGGCACCGAGATCGAAACCTATCTCTGGTTCGCGGTGGTGCTGCTGCTGATCGCAGTCGCGATCGCGCTGGTTTCGGCGATCCTGCTACGCCGCGGTTCCAGGGTCGGCGCGGAATCGCCGCACATTCCGCCCTCGTGACGGGCGTGGCCGTGGCGCAGTGACCGCCTCGCGCCTGCGCACGTTTCTGCTCCAAGTGCGGGTGGCCCTGTTAGCACATGGGACGAACGCACCGAATATATAATCACTCGCGCAAGTACTCAGTTCGCCTTCGGCGCATCGAGACATTGCCTACGCGCGAATCCATCGCGCTTCCGCCCGGCTATTCCGATTTAGCGCGAGATTTTTGTGGTACCGAGGGCGGGACTTGAACCCGCATGTCCTTACGGACGGTGGATTTTGAGTCCACTGCGTCTGCCGTTTCGCCACCTCGGCCCGTGCGCTGCGCCCGTGACCCGCTGCGTTCGCTCTGGCGGAGCTCACCGCCCGCGGCCCACGCAAAAATTGATTCTGCCAGAGCCCTCTGCCCTATCCAAGCGCCGCGCACCGCCCGCGATCGTCTCGCATCGCGCGCCGCGCCGCGCTAGACCATTGCTATGGTCGTCATCCTGATGGGCGTCTCCGGTTCCGGCAAAACCACCGTCGGCCGCATGCTCGCGCGCGCGCTTCAATGGGAATTCCGCGACGCTGACAATCTCCATCCGGCCGCCAACCGCGCCCGCTTGCGCAGCGGCGTCGCGCTGACCGACGAAGACCGCGGCCCCTGGCTCATCGCGGTCCATACCCTAATCGCCGGTTTCGCCAAGCGCGGCGTCGATGCGGTCGTCGCCTGCTCCGCCCTCAAGGCCGCCTATCGCACGATGCTCGCGGCCGGCGTCGATGACGTGAGGTTTGTCCTGCTCGACGGCTCCGAGGATCTGATCGCGCGGCGCCTGGCCACCCGCTGCGGCCATTTCTTCGCTCCCGCCCTGCTCCACTCCCAGTTCGACATCCTCGAGCCGCCGCCCGACGCGATCGTCGTCGATATCACCCCGACACCCGCCGCAATCGTCGCCGAAATCTGCGCCGCGCTCGGCCGGTAGCCCGCGCCTTTAGCTTTTCGCTCGCGCCGCGACGCCCTCTCGATGCCGCGCTATTTCTTCTCCGGCTCCCACAGTTTCTGCCATGCCTTCAGCCCGTCCTGCAGCGTCTTCTGTACCGATTCGGCCTGCTTGCGCGCCTCCTCGCCCAGCCCGCCCAGACCGCCCGAGGTGAACGCCTCGGTCGCCCGCTTCCAGTTCTCGGCCCACGCGTCCATCGGCGACGCCGCCTTCTCGGCCCCGGTGCCGCGCGCCGCCGCCACCGTCCGCCGCACTTCGCGCTCCCATAACTCAAAGCCCTGCTCGAGTGCCGTGATCACGCCGTCCTTGCTCATCCGCGCGATGCGCAGCCAGTTCTCGACCATCCGATCGCGATCGCCACCCGGCATCCCCGCCGCCATCCCGCTGAGCGCCTTGCTCACCGACGCCAGCGCTTCCGCGTACGCCTCGCTCGCCCGGCGCATCGCGTCGCCGATTCCCGACAGATTGTCTTTCGCCATCGTCCTACCTCGTCAAGCAAACGCGCCGCCCGCCGCGGTCCGCTCCCTCGATGCTCCTACATATCGAGCGGCAATTCGAGATACTCGTGGTAAATGAAGTCGCGATGCGCCATCAGTTGCGGCGTAGCCGCCGCCGTGACGATCGGATCGGCGCAGTCGTACATCTTGCGGAACCCCGGATGGATCTTGCAGACCTCGTCGGGCAGCGGCTTGACCAGCGCCGCAAACGCCGCCCAGTAGATATCCAGCGCGCTCAGCCGATCACCGACCATGAACTTGACGCCCCGCGCGCGATTCGCCGTGAGTTGCCGATCGAGCGCCCCCAGGATCTCCGCCACCCGCGGCGCCGAAGCTTCGGCCGCCGCAGGCGCATAGTCGTACTTCGCGCCGAGCGTCCGCGTGCCCTGCTTCGACGCCTCAGGCGTTTCGGGATTGGTCAGCGAGCCATGGATCATCATCAGCCGGCGCATCCAGCCAAACCCATTCTCGCCGCAAATCTCGTTGGCCAGCCCGAACATCAGCGCGCGATCCGCCTGCACCGCCGGAATCAGCGACGGCTCGGGCGCCAGCCGCTCGGCCAGGTAGAGCTGATCGATCCAGATGGTGCGCGGACGCTCGTCGTTATACACAAAGACTGGCGCGGTCGCCTGCTTGGTCCAGTTGATCAGCGGAAGATTCGGCCCGCCCAGCTCTTGCCGCACTTTGACGTACGGAATCTTCTTGACGCGCAGGATGCCCTTGGCGGCCTCCGTCCACGGTCCCGGCACCGACGGCGTGAGCACCACGCGCAGTCCCTTCATTTTGATCGCTTCGTCGACTTCGATGTAAGTAGCCATTGCTTTGGACCCCCGGAATTTGACGTGATCGCGGCGCGTTCCGCGCACCCGCGACCCACCCGAATCGGCCCCCGGGCTTCGCGCCAGCCCGGCGCCGCGGGTGTTCGCGATGGTTCTACTGCAATCGGGATCGATCCGCCAGCACCGCCCCGCGCGCGTTGAAGGATGCTCTGCGCGAAACGCTGAGGGGGCCAGATCCCCCTCGCGCTCCGCGATCACGATCGCACGAGCCACTGAAAAATTACTCGGCCGTCGCGTGGGCCGCCGCAAAATAACCTATCACGGTTGCCCGCTCGTTCTGCAGATTGGTGTACAGCGTCGACGCCGCCGCCAATTGCTTCGCCGAAAGCTGGCCGCAAATGTTGGCCGCAATCGCGTCCTTGTCCTGCTGTACCTTGAGTTCGGCATTTGAAAGGGCAGTCTCATAGCTGGTCAAGTCCGCGGTTTTCGCGAGAATTTGTCGCGACAGAGCCTGCTTCGCGGTTATAACGGCCTGCATGTCCGCGTCAATCGACGAGCTCTCAAAGCTCGTTCGCAGGTTGTTCTTAACCGCTTCCGGGGCCGCGGCGAGGCACACCGCCAGGGCTGACGTTCCGTGAACGTGCCAGTCACCGCTGTGGCCCGAAAATGAATGTGCGTAAGCGGCCGCCGAGACCAGCGCAATTCCGGCCACCGCAACGATTAACGACTTGAACTTTCTCATCTCCGATTCTCCTTGAGCATCGCCGGCCAGTCCCCGCCGGCACAATTTCGACTCCATATTAAGGACGAAGGGGAATCGGAATGGTTTCGGCCCCGCCGCCGTTGATTTTGGGCGCAAATGACGAAGGTCTCAACTCAGTGGCCGTTGGCTTCGGCTCGATTGGAAGGTACTTGCGCGTCCCGCGCCCACCGCACCGGATTGCTGCTGCGATAGCCGCACGCCCGTTCGATCCGCCCGCCCACCCCTCGCGCGCTCATGCTCGGCCGCGCTCCCGAGCCCGGCCGCTTGCACATCCGGCAAATTCTTTATCCCATGCATTCAGGCATGGGATAATGTCCTTACAATTATGCGGCCTTCCCACATGAATCGCTCGCTGACCATCGACACGCTCTTGAAGGAAGCCGCGTTGTTCTCGGCAACTGAGAGCGCCCACAACACACCCGCTCTGTTTGGCGTCACGGACGGAAAGGCCGTCGGCACCTATCTTGAGCAAAAGTTCGTCGCCCATCTGATGAAGTACTTCGCGGGCGGAAACTCCGCATCCGGCATCGACATTCCTAGCATCGATGTTGACATCAAAGTCACCAGCATAAGGCAGCCGCAATCTTCTTGCCCGTTCAAGTCGGCGCGCCAGAAAATATATGGGCTTGGATATAACCTGATAGTCTTCGTCTATGAGAAAACCGACAATTCTCGCCGTAAAACTGCTCGCCTTGACATACAGCATACGATTTTCATCGCGAAGCAACATACCGCCGACTACCAGATGACGCGCGGACTTCGGGAGATCATGGAGCACGACGGAAACGCGGAAGACTTGGTGGCGTTTATGCGCGATCGCAATCTTCCGGTTGACGAAATCGAGGCCAACAATCTTGCCGCGCAGATTCTTCGTGAAAAGCCGGAACAAGGTTATTTGACGATCTCGAACGCCCTTCAGTGGAGGCTTCAATATGGCCGTGTAATGCAGCAAGCAGGGACCGTTCCCGGTATCAAGAGGATTGCGTGATGGCGATCAAGTCGTGCAAGAGCAAATCGATCTCGGAGTTTGGTGACTTTCAGACGCCTCTCCCGCTGGCGCTCGCTGCAACGAAAGTCCTGAGCCGACTAGGCATTCGACCTCGGTCGATTCTCGAACCGACCTGCGGCCGCGGATCATTCGTCGCTGCGGCTGCCAAATGCTTTCCGGCAGCAAAATCAATTATCGGTGTTGATATAAACCCGAATTATCTGGTGGCCGCGGCAACCGTGGAAAGGACGCCAGCGAGCCACGTCGATCTGCGACAGGGAGATTTCTTCAAGGTCGATTGGGCCTCGATTATTGCCGGCACAGGCGCGCCATGGCTGATCTTGGGCAACCCTCCCTGGGTTACGAGCTCTTATCTTGGTTCGATCAAGGGCAAGAATTTGCCTGAGAAGTCCAACTTTCAAGGACGTAGTGGGATCGAAGCCATCACAGGGAAGAGCAATTTCGACATTTCAGAGTGGATGATGCTTCAGTATCTGAATTGGCTGAAAGGTACTCCCGGCTGTATTGCTGTGCTGTGCAAGACCTCAATCGCGCGCAAAATTCTGCTTCACGTCTGGACTACGAAATATCCGCTTCATACCGCCCAAATCTATAAGGTTGAAGCGCTTGAGCACTTTGGGGCCGCCGTGGACGCGTGTTTCTTTATTATGGAAACTGGCCGCAAGGCCCAGACGCCCGGCGGCGATATTTTTGATTCCCTAGACGCTGAGACGCCGTCCCATAAAATCGGCTTCTCAGACGGCCACATCATCTCTGACATTGCAGCGTTCAATCGACATCGTGAAATCATGGGGCCGGAAGAGCGCTATATATGGCGTTCCGGCATCAAACACGATTGCACGAAGGTCATGGAATTGGCGCTGACAGAAGACGGTTATCGGAACGGCCTTGGCGAAACCGTCATCCTCGAAGACGACCTGCTGTTCCCGATGCTTAAAAGTTCCGACGTCGGCAACGGCCGCGATTGCGGCCGGAGCGTGATGCTCGTCACGCAGCAGTTAGTTGGACAGGATACCAGCTATATCAAGACCAAAACTCCAAAAACTTGGGAATACCTCAACCGGCACTCCGCGCTTCTGAGTAGACGTGCCAGCACCATCTACAAGAACAAGCCTGCCTTCTCGATCTTTGGCGTTGGTCCGTACAGCTTTGCGCCGTGGAAGGTTGCTATCTCCGGCTTCTACAAAAAACTCCATTTTCTGCGAATTGCTCCATTCAATGGACGCCCGATCGTGTTTGACGACACCATCAATTTTTTGCCTTGCTGGTCAGAGGAAGAAGCGCGCTTCATCGAAGAGATCTTCGCTTCCGACGCCGCACAACAGTTCCTCGGTTCGATGATCTATTGGAATGACAAGCGGCCGATCACCGTCGATGTCCTTAAGCGACTGAGTATCCGCAGACTCGCTGCAATGTTGGGAGTCGAGCGCGATTACTCACGTTTTACCGCGCCCGAGTTGCCGCTTTTTGCCGCAGCCCATGCGCCTCACAGCTAACGCCTTGTAGCATCGAAAAAGATAACGCCGTGACGACGCGGCTCTCGAGATAAATTCGCTGGATTGCGAGAGGGGGGACTTGAACCCCCACGCCTTGCGGCACCGGATCCTAAGTCCGGCGCGTCTGCCATTCCGCCACTCTCGCCCGCCAATGACCACCTACTCGTAGCTTACGAATTTTCCGCGCTCGCGCAATCGTCATTTGGTTTATAACCGCGACTTCGCGGACTCGCCCACACCCATGCCCGCTTCCCCCGATTCTAATATCACCAAAATAAAAAAAGGGCGGAGCCTGATGGCTCCGCCCTGCGTGATTCCCCGGCCGTGTCCTACTCTCCCGTGACGTCTACAGACACAGTACCATCGGCGCTGAAGGGCTTAACTGCCGTGTTCGGGATGGGAACGGGTGTTTCCCCTTCGCTATGACGACCGGAAACTTGCCTCATCCAGGGAGACCTCCGCTCTCGCGGAATTACTTCCGCACCTCGGTGTAATGGGCAATGCTCCCCGGAATCGATTTCCGACAATTCTGAATAGTAGGTATTTTCAAGCGTGGTTTATCCGAACCTCGCATGCGATCAAGCCTGAGCCACGCGCGTCTGGCTAGCGATATCAAATCCAGACACAACTTTGGCGAGTACTATCTCTTGGGAGAAATAATACTTAGCGGTCAAGCCTCACGGCCAATTAGTATCAGTCAGCTCCACGCCTTACAGCGCTTCCACCTCTGACCTATCAACCTCCTTGTCTAGAAGGGGCCTTCAGGGCCTTACGGCCGGGATACCTAATCTTGGGGTGGGCTTCCCGCTTATATGCTTTCAGCGGTTATCCCGTCCGCACTTGGCTACCCGGCAATGCGGCTGGCGCCACAACCGGTACACCAGCGGTGCGTCCGAATCGGTCCTCTCGTACTAAAGTCAGCGCCCCTCAAGTATCCTTCGCCCACGGCGGATAGGG
>DAHVFB010000122.1 GCA_027317185.1 Deltaproteobacteria bacterium | reverse complement strand
ATCCCTCGATGCTGGTGGGCGGATTGGCGAAAGATTTCGGCACCAATTACCGGCTCGGATCGGGCGGCGAGTTTGTGATCGAGGGCGACGAATACGACACTGCCTTCTTCGACAAGGGGCCGAAGTTTCTGCACTACGGCGCGCAAGGCGCGATCGTCACCGCGGTGGAATTCGATCACGCCGACATCTATCGCGATCTCGATCATGTGAAAGAATCGTTCCGCGCGCTGGCGCGTCAGATGGACTCGCGATGCGTGCTCGCGGTGTCGGCCGATTATCAGCATGCGCTCGAAGTCAGCGAAGCAACCGCGGCGAAGCGGCTGACCTTCGGCCTGAAAGCGGGCCAGTTCCGGGCGCAGGGAATAAAAAGCGGAGCCGACGGCATGCGCTTTACCATCGCGCGCGACGGCCAGCCGCTAAGCGATGAAATTTTTCTGCCGGTCGGCGGGCTGATGAATATAGCCAATGCGCTTGGCGTTTACGTCCTGATGCGGGAGTTTGGGCTTGCGGGCGAGGCGATCGAGCAGGGGTTGGCGACTTTTAGCGGAGTTGCGCGCCGCCAGGAAGTGGTCGGCGAGTCCCACGGGATGACGGTGATTGACGATTTCGCGCATCATCCGACGGCGATCGCGGCGACCCTGGAGGCGATTGCCCAGCGCTATGCCGGACGCCGAATTCTGGCGGCATTCGAGCCGCGATCTAATACCTCACGCCGCAATGTGTTTCAGGATGGTTTCGCGGCCGCCTTTGATCGCGCAGCACGAGTTTATCTGGGGCCGGTCTACTTCAAGGACAACGATCCGATTCCGGCGGGCGAGCGTCTTTCAGTCGCGCAGCTCGCAGCGGCGATCGGCAAGCGGGGTCCCAATGCGATCGCATGCGCCTCGAACGACGATCTGCTCGGCGCGCTGATCCGCGATGCGCGGGCGGGCGATGTCGCCCTGTTCATGTCCAACGGCGCATTCGACGGACTGCCGCGGCGGTTTCTCGCCGCAGTCAAATCATCCTGATTTTATCTTGACGCCGCTATTTGCGCGCCGCCCTCATCGGGACGGCGAGGCCGCGGCCGCCTCGCTATGCAGCAGGATCAAATCCGCGTGGCGATATGGAATTCGCGCGACGGCATGCAGTCCGGCGGCGGGGTGCTTGCGTCGCCCCCACGCATTCGCATCGGCAACCACATAGCCGTCCGGGATAGTCGAAAGTTTGCCGCTCACGGGCGGCGCGCAGCGGCCGAGATAAAACAGAAACGGCTCGTTGGCATCGTTGAATCCATAAATGAAAATTGGATCGTTGCCGGTTAGCCGGTTTACCTCAGCCGCAGCATTGCGGAAAGAAACGCTCTGCGTTCCATATGATCGCCCTTCAAGGCTCGCGAGCGGCCCTTCGAGAGTCCCGGCAAGCGAAAGCGGGACGCCGCAACTATGCAGTTCGTAAGCAGGGATAAAGAAAAAGTTCACCACCGCCAGAAACAGGCAGGTCGCGATCACGGCGTGATAAGCAACCGCACCGATACGCGGGACTATCCGATGTAGTATCCACCACGACAGCATCACGGCCGCAGCCGGCCATAATGGCACCAGATAATTCCTGCGCTTGAAAGCCGCCAGCTCGAAAAAGAGCAGCGTTACGATCCAGAAGATGGCGAGAAATCTGGCGCACATCGCGGCGCGCGCATCGCGCTGGTCATCCTGATGGGCGGTGCCGCCGGCGCGAAGTGCGCTTATCACGGCGAGGGGCACCAGCAGGCTCAGCGGTACCGAGTTGAGCAGCAACGGCCGGATGTAATACCACGGCGGCATCGAGCCGAGGCTGCCGAAAAAGCGCCCGACGTTTTCGCTGCCGAATTGCAGCCCGAGAAAGCCCATTTGCCGCCCGAATAGGCAGGCTAGATACCAGCTCGAAGCGATGGCCGCTCCCACCAGCGGCGGTCCGGGTTTGAACAGGTGCGCGAGGGTTCGCCAGCGCCGTTCGATCGCGAGAAATACAACGATTGCAGCGGCGGGCAAAACCGCACCGACCGGACCCTTGGCGAGCACCGCCAAACCCATCGCGATGGCCAGCAGGTAATGCAGTCGGCGTTTGGAAGGGCGCTTCCCCGGCGCGTCGGTATCGCTCATGAACCACCACAGAAATGCATAGAGGGACAGGGTTTCGAAGAATGTCAGCGTCATATCGACGCGGCCGATACGGCCCTGGCTGATGTATTGGTAGGAGCCCGCGAGGATGGCACCGGAAAGAATCGCGCCGCGTATCCCGAGCAGGCTGGCCGCGAAAAACATCGTCAGGATAACGCCCGCGATCGCATACAGTGCGGACGGCAGCCGCAGGTTGAACGAATCGACGATGCGCTGGCCCAGCGTGTAATCGATCGCAGTCGCGGTCCAGTGAAACAGCGGCGGCTTGTAAATCGGTATCTTGCAGTTCTCCAGCGGAAACAGCAGATGATGGTGCTCGACCATCTGTTGCACGATCATCCCGACCGTGGCCTCATCACCGCCGCACACGTCGCTCGCGCCGAGGCGGTTGAGGGTGAGCAATGCGACTAACAACGCCAGCGCCGCCAGAGGCAGCACCTGAGCCGCTTTGCCGGACAACGACAATCGAGTCATAAGTCTTAAGAAGCTCCGTTACCGTGTGGATTAAGGGTTGGTTCGGCGTGGATCGCGGTGGGTCCCGCAATGCGGCGGATCAAGCCAGTTCGCGAGCGGCGATAAGGACATCCTCGATATTTCCATCCGATGGGACACCGAGTACGTGATGGCTGTGCCACAGCGCGTAATAGAGCAGGCCCCACGCAGCCTGAGCTTGTTTCCGCGGATCGGAGAAGACTCGCTGAACATTGGATCGGCTAAAGATTTCTGTAACTCCAGGTTGTCGGGAGACCAGCGCTTCGAGGTGGGCTTTTTTGGCTGCAATCCATTCGCCGACCGGTGGATTGAAGCCGGTCTTGCGCGCGTAAGGCTCAGCGGCGCTTACATTCGATGCAAGCCAGTCGCGCAGCAGCCGTTTGCTGGTCCTGATCGTCGCTTTGATCTCGTCGGGCAGGCGAAAAGCGAAATCCGCCACGATCGGATCCAGAAAGGGAGTTCGTCCTTCGACCCCGTGCGTCATCAGGCATCGATCGAGCTTGATCAACAGATCGTTGGGTAACCATTCCGCGCAATCGACCGCCTGCAATTTCTGCACGAAAGTCAGTCCGGAGCCGGACTGCTGGCACTCGGTCCGATCCAATCCGTCACGCCAGCCGCTGAAAACGTCGTTCATGCCGCCCAGTCCGCTGAATTCGCCATGAGTACGGGCATGCCGGGTGAGCAGCCCTCGCAGCCAGCGCGCTCGTCGGTAGCGGCTGTATCCGCAGAACATCTCATCACCGCCCTCGCCGGTGAGCACGACCTTGACGTGACCTTTCACCGCTTCTCCCAGCGCGAAGGTCGGGAGCGTCGCGGCGTCGGTGGTGGGATCGTCGAGCGCCTGGGCGACGCGCGGTGCGTTGGCCCAAAAATCGCGCTCGGTCATCTCTATAATGTGATGCTCGGCGCCCACCGATCGCGCGATCCGTTCCGCGTCCGCCCGCTCGTCGGCCGCTCTGCTCCCTGGAAAGCTGACCGTGAGGGCGACGATCGGTTTTGACGACAGCCGCGCCATCAGGCCGGCCAAGGTCGATGAATCGATGCCGCCGGAGAGGAAAAGGCCGTAGGGCACCTCGGATCGCAGATGATGCGCCACGCTGTCGCGCAAAATTTCATCCAATTGCCGCAGGGCGTCGCGATAGTGGATGCGGCGCGGGGCGTCGTTGGGCAGGGCGCTGCGCCGGCGGCGCTCGACGATACGTCCATCGGCGATCACCAGCGTCTCGCCAGGAAGTACCCGGCGTATTTGCGAGAAAATTGTTTCGGGGCCGGTGGTGAACTTGAGTTGAAAAAGTTCCGCGCGCGCCCGTTGATTGAGCTGGCGGCCGGCGAGACTGGCGGCGATCAAAGCCTGCGGCTCGGAGGCAAAAGCGAAATATCCCGGAGCCTCGACGTAATACAGTGGTTTGATCCCGAAGGGATCGCGGGTGAGTATCAGTTTTGCGGCGGCCGTATCGTGAATTGCGATCGCGTACATGCCGCGCAGATCGTCGACGAATCCAAGTCCCTTGCGGCGATATAAATGAAGCGGCGGTTCGCAGTCCGATCCGGTGCGGAAGCAAACCTCGCGCAGTTGCAGCCGCAGTTCCGGATCGTTGTAAATCTCGCCATTGGCGACCAACACCGCGCCCTGCGCATCTCGGATCGGCTGGTCGCCGGTTTCCAGATCGATAATGGCGAGCCGGGTGCTGACCATCCCGACCGCTCCGAAAATATGAGAGCCCTTGCCGTCGGGCCCGCGATGGGCGAGGGCGGCTTGCAGCCGATCAAGAACGGCCGCGTCTGCCGCGCGGCCGTTGCACATCATCACTCCTGCTATTCCACACACGATACAAGCGCATACATCCCGGATTTGGAGAGATCAACCGGCAGTGCCGATTTCATCGACTGCGGGCGTAGTTCAAGTTAAGCAAAGCTTACGCAGCCACGCTCTTGTGCATCCGGTTGGATATGCAGGCCGGCCGCGATCGGCCGGTTTGGCGCGCCGATTAATAGCCCAGATTCCAGTCGACCTCGTTCAACAGCGCTTTTCCACCGATAAAGCGGCGCAGGTTTTCGGCGAACAACTCGCACATTAAATCCATGTAACCGCGGAACGGTCCGGCCATGTGCGGCGTCATGATCACCTCTTCCATGTCCCAGAATGGACTGTCGGCCGGTAGCGGTTCGCGCTCGAAGACGTCGAGACCGGCACCACCGATCCGCTTTGCTTCGAGTGCGCTGAGCAGAGCCTGCTCGTCGATTAGGCCGCCGCGGCCGACGTTGATGATAAAGGCGCCGGGCTTCATCATGGCGATTTCCCTGGCGCCGATGAAGCCGCGAGTGGCCGGCGTCAGCGGCAGGATGAGCGCGATGAAGTCCGATTCGCGCATCAACACCGCGCGTTCATCGGGACCCACGATACGCCTTGGGATGCGGCCTTCGGGATCGCCGACGCCGGCCGGCGACCATCCGGTATCGCGCAGCGCCTTCGGATCGCGTTTGAGTGCGAGGACATCCATACCCATCGACTGTGCGATCCGCGCCAGCTCGCGCCCGATCGATCCATAGCCAATGATGCCGAGCGTTTTGCCGCGTATGCCATCGGCAGTCTTCATGAATTCGGGCGCCGGCAGCCATTGATGGCGATATTGCGCGCGGCTGGTGATGTTCAACCGATGCGCATGCATCAGCATCATGGCGAGCGTGAACTCCGCGAGCGACGCGGCGTGCACGCCGCTGGTGGTGGTTACGCGAATCCTGCCACCGGCGGCTGGACCCTTACCCATATGGTCAGCGCCGGCGCTGATTAGCTGCACCCATTTAAGCCCGGGCGTCACCTCCAGCAGCCGATCCGGCACCATGAAGGTGAGCAGCACGTCGCAGCCCCCGCCCACCAGTTCGAGCACGGCGTCATTGGAGGCGCATTGATTATCGACCAGTTGCGCGCCGGGGGCGGCCTCGAGGATCTGCTGGCGTTGTTTACCGTTCATCGCGAAGGCGGAGGCGATTTTCATAGTTAAGCTATCTCGCACGGAGCTTCCCGCGCTGCAAGAGCCTCGGCTTGAGCCGCGCGCCCGCGACCCTTATCATCGCAGATCTGCCTGGCGACGCGGGCAACCGGCAGATGCGCTTTCTGTCATCAATAATTTTTTCATCAGCGGCGGCGGCAGCGCTGTGCTGTCGGTTGGCAGGTGCGCAATCGGATTTGCCCAACCATGTTTTTTCACCGCCGCAATCGCAGGTAAATCCGGCGATTCCTCCCGCCGTTCAGCCGCCGGCCGAGGATGACAGCACGCTCGAAGTCGCACCCAGGATCATTCCGATCGTGCCGCCGCCGGAAGAACAATTGCCGGAAGCCGGCGGCTCTACTGAAACCCCGGCATCGTTGCCGGGCATCGCGGGGCCGCATCGGCGAGCTTACCTGGGCGTCGCGGTTCAATCGGCGCTGGTTAGATTTCATCGTCAGGAGATTCATGGTCTCGAGGTGGTCAGCGTCGATCCCGGCAGTCCCGCCCAGCGCGCCGGCCTGACCGCGCCCGAGGGCATGACCACGGTGGGCGCGACCAGCGTGACGGCGGGTTATCTGCTCGGACCGGTTGGGCTGCTGGTCTCGCCATTGCTGAGGAAAACCGGGCAACTAGGCGTCACTGGCGATATGATCGTCGCGATCGACGACCATCGGGTGAGTCTCGCCAGCGCCATGAATCGTGTGCTCGCACGCAGATCGCCGGGCGAAACAATCTGGCTAACGCTGATGCGGATCACGAAAGACGGCCAGGCGAAGAACGAAAAAATTCCCGTCGTGCTGGGGTCGCTCAAATCCGTTGATACCGCGAATTCGTCGGGGCCTGAAGCGGCGGCGTTGCCGCGATCGGCCAACATCCCCGATCGCTGAAAAGCTACCCGAATTGTTGCTATATTGGTAAGCACATCAGCTTGTCTCGTTCCGTAGTCCGGCAGGCGGATGGAAACGCGGCGGCCGCGAGCGCTTCACGCGCGGCGGTCAGCGCGCTCGTGTGATCAAAATTGGAAAGAAACCTTAAAGAAGCGATTGGCGAGCTGAAGGCGCGCCTGGATTTGGCGACCGACCGCCGCTTTCCCGTGACGGGTGTGAAGGGCGCTGCGCAGGCGCTGATGCTGCGCGAGGCGGCGCTGACGCTCGACCGTCCGCTGCTGGTGGTCACGCCGCGTCCGGCGGAGGCCGAGGCGCTGGCGGCGGAGCTGGGGTTTTTCCTCGATGAATCGCCGCAGTCCGATCCGATCACCCGCCGGATTCATTTGCTGCGGGCGTGGGAGATTAAACCGCTTGCGCAGTTGTCGCCGGCGATCGATATCCAGGCCGCGCAGTTCGCCGCGCTCCATGCCTTGCTGCGCCAGCGCGCGCCGATCGTGATCGCGCCAGTCGAAGCCCTGATGATGCGGACCGTGTCCCGCGCGATGTTCTCCGATTCGATCGTGAAAATTACGCCAGCCGACGCGATCGATCTCGATGCTCTGGTCGACACACTCGCGCGGCTGGGATACCAGCGCGTGCCGCAGGTCGAGGAGCTGGGTGATTTCAGTGTGCGCGGCGGCATCGTCGATGTTTATTCGCCGCTGTTTCATGATCCGGTACGGATCGAGCTGGAAGATGACATCGTAGTTTCGATTCGGCGTTTCGAGGCCGCCACTCAGCGATCGATGGGCGAGCTGACGGAGGCGGTGATCATCCAGACCCGCTATGTCGCGCCCGGATCGCTCAAGGACGAACGCCTACACAATCAGGTGGCATTGCGCGCCGCTGAAATCGGGATGGTGCGCAAGGAACTGGGCGAACTGCTCGAGGCGGTCGATAGCGGCCTGCTGTTCCCCGGTGCGGAAATTCTGTTGCCGTACCTGCACGACCGTCCACTGGATACGCTGTTTGAATATTTGCCCGCGCGCGCCCTGGGATGGTTCGTCGAGAGCGGGCGGGTGCTGGCTGAGGCGCACAGTTATACGGATCGGGTATTCGCCGAAGCCGACGCCGCGCAGGCCAAACCTGCCTTTTATCCGCCGATCGATATGATGTTCATCGCCGGCAATGACTATGAGCGGATGGCCGATAGTCTGATCGCGGTCGAGACCGGTTCGCTAATCACGGTGGCCTCGCCGCAGGCTGGCCGCGCGCCGGCAATCGAGATTGGCGCACAGCCCAGCCTTAAAATTGCGCCCGATCAGACCACCGGATCGCGGACGCCGCCCTCGTTCGAGCCGCTCGCCGCGTTGCTCAAGGAGGTGCAGCGTACGCAGGGACGGGCGCTGATGGTGGTCGAGGGGCCCAATCAGGTGGCGCGGTTGCGACGGCATCTGGAGGCCTATCAGGTCGAGGTCAACGCCGACTGCAAAAGCTTCGGCGCGCTGCTGGAATGGCCGGAATACCGTCCGGCAATTATGGAAGGCGAACTGTCGGCGGGAGTGGTGCTGCCGCACGATGGCATCTATCTGTTCAGCGAGGAAGATATTTTTGGCGAGCCGCGAGTGCGGCGCCGCTCGCGCCCGGTGGCCAGGGGAGCGCTGCTAAATCTCGAAGAGCTCAAGCCCGACGATTTCGTGGTGCATATTGATCACGGTATCGCCCGCTACCGTGGACTGCGGCATCTGAAGGTGGCCGACATCGCCGGCGATTTCCTCAATCTTGAATACGCCGGCAACGATACGATGTACGTGCCGGTCGAGCGTATCAACCAGGTGCAGCGTTATATCGGTGGCGATGGCGCCGAGGCGAAACTTGATCGGCTCGGCAGCGGATCATGGGATCGGGTAAAGCAACGCACCCGGCAGGCGGTGCTGGCGATGGCCGGCGAGCTGCTGGAGGTGTACGCCGCGCGCGAAGTGATGGAGGGTCATGCGTTCCCGCATCCGGGCCCCGATTATCACGAATTTTCCGACCGGTTCGAGTTCGAGGAAACGCCCGATCAGGCGGCCGCGATCGATGAAGTGGTGCGCGACATGTCGCAGCCCAAGCCGATGGACCGTCTGATCTGCGGCGATGCCGGCTTCGGTAAAACTGAAGTGGCGGTGCGCGCCGCCTTCATGGCCGTGATGAACGGGCGGCAGGTCGCGATGCTGGTGCCGACCACAATCCTCGCCGAGCAGCACTGGACCACCTTCTGCAAGCGCTTCAAGGACTATCCGGTGCGAATCGAGATGATTTCACGCTTTCGCAGCCCGCGCGAAAACAGGCAGACCATCGAGGATCTGCGCCGCGGCGTGGTCGATATCGTGGTCGGAACGCATCGGCTGCTGCAAAGCGATATTGAGTTCAAGAAGCTCGGACTGTTGATCATCGACGAGGAGCATCGCTTCGGCGTGGCCGACAAGGAGCGAATCAAACGGATGCGCACGATGGTGGACGTGCTGACGCTTACCGCCACGCCGATTCCGCGCACGCTGCATATGGCGATGCTGGGGATTCGCGATCTGTCGGTAATTCAGACTGCGCCGCCGGATCGCCAATCGATTCGCACCTTTGTCGCGCACTTCGACGACGCCTTGCTGCGCGAAGTGATTTTGCGCGAGTTGAACCGCGGCGGACAGGTGTTCTTCGTGCACAATCGGGTCGAGAATATCGAATATGTAACGCGTCATCTGCGGGCGATTGTGCCCGAGGCGCAGATTGGCATTGCCCACGGTCAGATGAACGAGCGTGAGCTCGAACATGTGATGCGCGACTTCATTGAGAACCGCATGAACGTGCTGGTCTGCTCGGCGATTATCGAATCGGGCCTCGATATTCCGAACGCGAACACCATGATCATCAACCGCGCGGATCATTTCGGCCTGGCCCAGCTCTACCAGTTACGCGGGCGGGTAGGGCGGTCGCGCCAGAAGGCCTACGCATACCTGCTGATTCCCGGCGAGCACATCATCACGCGCGATGCGAAGCGCCGGATCGAGGCCTTGCGCGAGCTGGTCGAATCCGATGGCGGCGGCGGCTTCAAACTGGCGATGCACGACCTCGAGCATCGCGGGGCCGGCAATCTGCTCGGCAAGCAGCAATCGGGTGAGATTACGGCGGTCGGTTTCGAGCTTTACACCGAGATGATGGAACAGGCGATCCATGAACTGCGCGGCGAGCCGCTGCGCGTCGATTTCGAGCCGGAACTGCGGCTGGGGATTCCGGCCTACATTCCGCAGGACTTCGCGCCCGATGAAAACGAGCGGCTGGTGCTCTATCGCCGGATGGCGCGGGCCGAGTCGACTCGCGACCTCGATGAGCTCCGGGACGAGTTACGCGATCGCTTCGGGCCGGTCCCCACGCTAATCGAGAATCTGCTATCGGCAATGAATATCCGGCGGCAGATGAAGGAGCTGATGATCACCAGCGCGATTCTCAAGGGCGATCAGCTCGAAGTGCGGTTTCATCCGGAGGCGCCGGTGGATGCGAGTCAGCTCGCGGCGCTGGTAAACTCAAATCGCAACCGGATGCGGATGACGCCCTCGTGCCAGGTGATGATTAGACTCACGGTCGGTGATTACATCCAGACTTTCGCTCAGGTGATCGACATCTTGCAGGCATTGGCGGCGTGTGAAAAGTTGGAAAACTGGTCGGGTAAAAGCGGTGAATTGGCAAACTGATTCGAAAAGCTCTTCAATCCGGCGCGGGTTCACGGCTGCGATCGGCGGTGCGCTGCTGGTGAGTATGGTCGCGGCGCCGGCCATCGTCAGGGCGCAGGTAATCGACACTGTGATGGCGAGCGTGGACGGCCATCCAATCACCAGCCACGATGTACAGGCTTACAGCGCGGCCAACGGTATCACGCTGCCGCCGCCGGGCGATCCCAGGGCGCAGGCCGCTACCCGTAGCGTGCTCAAAGGATTGATCGCGCAAAAAATGCTCGACCGGGAAAGCGACAAGTATCTCGATAAGGTTCAGGACAGCCAGATCGACGCTCAAATTCAACAGATCGAGCAAAAAAACAATATAACGGATCAACAATTCCGCGATCAGCTTGCCGCCAACAGGCTCAAATACAGCGAGTTCCGGCAGCACATCAGACAGCAGATGGCGCAGATGGCGATGCTGCAGGATGAAGTGCGCAGCAAGATGGTGGTTTCTGACGCCGAGGTGGAGGCCTATTACAAGGCGCATCCAGATGAGTTTCAGGTCACCAAGGAACGTCTTGCGCTTGCGCAAATTCTAATTGCGGTGCCGCCAAACGCCAAGCCCGAACAGATCGCAGCGGCGAAGGCCAAAGCCGAGGAAGTTCGCAAGAAGGCGGTCAAGGGAGACGATTTCGCCCAGCTTGCCGCGCAGTATTCGGATGACGATTCCAAGACCAAGGGCGGCGAGTTAGGTTACTTCGGCCCCGGCGAGGTGCTGCCGCAGATAGACGCCGCAGTTGAAAATCTCAAACCCGGTCAGATTTCAGAAGTGGTGCGCAGCGATTCCGGATTCCATATCCTGAAGGTTGAGGCGCACGATCATCCGGGCCTCGCACCGCTGAATGAGCAAACCAAGGCCTTCATCCGTGATAAGCTCACCACCGAGGCCTCGAAAGCGCGCTTCCAGAGCTGGGTCGAAAACGATCTGGTCAAGCAGCACCACATCGAAACGTTCAATTGATCGGGCTGTTGAAAGCCCGATTCCAACTGTTCCGCCGCCATTTCCGAGTCTCAACAGAGGGAACCTTGCGTAGTTCGCTCGGACTACAAAAGCGCGATTCCGAGGCACCGGTGCTAAACGCGGTGCCGATTGCAATCAGCATGGGCGATCCGGCGGGCATCGGAGCGGAAGTTATTCTCAAGGCAGCGGCGGAAATCGCGCAACGGCGCGGGCCGATGCCGCGGCTGGTGGTGATCGGCGATCTTCGCGCGATGGGCGCGGCGGCGCGGCGACTCGAAATGCCGGAGCCCATCGAATGGAGGATTGGTGATCAACTGCCCGCGCGGCCCGGTCCCCTTGCGGTGCTGAACCTGGGACGGCTGCGCGCGGCCGCATACCGGCCCGGCCATCCGAATGCCGAAGGCGGCGACGCCGCCTATCGTTATATCGTCGAAGGAGCGCGGATGGCGATGAGCGGCGAGGCGGCGGCGCTGGTC
>DAHVFB010000121.1 GCA_027317185.1 Deltaproteobacteria bacterium | reverse complement strand
ACCGTCTCGGCCTTGTACTCATCCGAAAACTTCCGCCGCTTCCGTTTCCCGTCCTTCTCCACCGTGCACTCCTTGCGCGCGTACTTTCGCGCTTTTCGGAGTGTCCATCAAACCGGGGCAAATCCAGGCACGGGATTGATCATTATGGGCTGATTTATCCATAACCAGTTACCTAAAAAGTCGTAGGAGGATCCTGCATTGAAAAGACTTCCCTTAGTACTACTTTCCTGTTTTTCACTCCTTGCGATTGGTTCGTTCTCATTCGCACAAGATCCGACGCCCGCGCCTAATAACACCGGCGTTAATGCGAGAGATCGCAATACCGAAGCAGTTACCGCCGACCAGCAATCGAACTCCAAAAGCGATATGGAGATTACTCGCAGAATTCGGCGTGCGGTGGTCAAGGACGATGCACTCTCGATGATGGCTCACAATGTGAAAATCATCACCGTTAATGGCACTGTTACCCTGCGCGGGCCGGTAAAAACCGAAAAGGAGAAAGTTGTAATCGCGAGAAAGGCCCGGGCGGTGTCTGGTGTGGATCGGGTAAGAAATCAACTTAAAGTCGAAGCTCAATAGATAGGAGAATGGCATGGCAAAAAAAGCAGTTTTCGGTATCGCCAAGAGTCAATCCCAAGCGATCACGATAGCCGAGCAATTGAAAGCTGCGGGCTTCTCGAACAATGATGTGTCGGTGCTTCTTCCCGACACGCAAGGGACCAGAGATTTCGCTCACGAGCAACACACCAAAGCTCCGGAAGGGGCCGCCACCGGCGCCGGGAGCGGGGCGGTGTTGGGGGGCGCCTTGGGCTGGATGGTAGGAATCGGATCGCTGGCTATCCCAGGGCTCGGACCATTTATCGCGGCAGGTCCAATCATGGCGGCTCTGGCAGGAGCAGCCGGTGGTGCAGCCGCCGGTGGTCTTACCGGCGCACTCATCGGAATGGGCATTCCGGAGTATGAAGCCAAGCGCTATGAGGGAAAGTTGAAAGAGGGCAACATCCTGATCTCCGTTCATACCGAGGACAACAAAGAACGGGATCGCGCGAAAGACATCCTCACCAAGAACGGCGCGGAGCACACCTCTTACACGGGAGAAGCTTCTGTACCCAAGGACCAGAGGACGACGGCGCGGACTGATTAGGCAAAACAGTGGTGGGATCCAGTTGCAAGGGATTCCACCACTTCTCTATTTTCTCTGTAGAAGTCGAACACCTTCAAAGACGGCTGATCAGTTCTATTTGCCGGTGTGGCTAGGCTGGGTTTCGGGCGGACGCCAGTCGTTGTTGCTTGAGTGATCGCCCGCAATCCATTTCTTTAGATCGTCGTGCGCGCTCGCGGTACGTAGCGCGACGATCTTGTCCCAGTCCGGATGATCTACCGCGAATTCCAGGTTCAGCCCATTGGGATCGGTGAAATAGAGCGAGCGGCAATAACCGTGATCGATAACATCGGTTTTGTATCCCGCCGCTTCGAGCCGGCGCTTCACCTCTTCCTGCACGGCGGCGTCGGCCTTCAAGGCCAGATGCACGAATGGCGAATGCGGACCATACTGGGCGAACTTCTCCTGCATGGCGTCATCGGCAAACTTGAAAAACGCGAGGCAACCGCCGTCGGCAATTTGAAAGAACAGATGGCAGTAGCTCAAGTCCTCGTTGAAGATGAAATCCCGCTCGCGCCACACCGAAATCAGCGGCCATCCCAACACGTCTTCGTAAAACTTGCGCGTCTGTTCGAGGTCGTGGCAGACGTAGGCGTTATGATGTAGCCGCATCGGCAGCGGTCTCACTTTGGTTCCGTTGCCCTGGTTGCTGTGCGCGATGCTCATTATGCTGGCCTCCCGCCCGCTTGAAGCGTGGCATTATCTACGCGGATATTTAGCACGCGCCCATCTAATGTGAATAGCGTTCAGCCCCGCTGCGGTGCGTTGCCAACTGGCACCGGAGCGTCCAGGTTGCGCCCCGACCGACTATTTGACGAAGCGCGTGCGCAGAATTCCCAGGCCGTGCACTTCGAGCTCGATCAGATCGCCCGGCTGCGGATATTTATCCACTTCCAATCCGCATCCGGTGCCGACCGTGCCCGATCCGATCACCTCGCCCGGCATGATGGTCTCGCCGGTGCTGAGGTAACTGACGATCCGTCCGAAGTCGTGATGCATAGCTTTGGTGCTGCCGCCGCCCCATCGCTCGCCATTGACGCGCGCTTCCATCGTATGGTCGTCGCGCGGGTCCCATTCATCGGCGGTGACGATGAACGGTCCAAGCAGATTGCCGCCGTCCATGTCCTTGCCCTTAGCCGGTCCGAGCAGCGCCGCCATCTCTTTCATCTGAATATCGCGCGCCGAAATATCGTTGAAGATGGTGTACCCAAAAATATGTTTCCATGCCTGTGCGGGCGACAGATTCACGCCCTCGCATCCGATGATCGCGGCAAACTCCAGTTCGTAGTCGAGTTTTTCAGCGCAGTATGATGGCCACCGCACTTCGCTGTCGGTCCCCTGCACGGTATTCGGATTGCCTTTGTAATAGATGGGCAGCTCGTACCATACCGGCGGCACAGGATGGTCGCGCAGCGCATTGCGATAGTGCTCCTCGAACGCCAGGCAATCGCGGATGGTGCGTGGGCGGGGGAGCGGCGCCAGCAGGCGAATTTCATCGCGATTCCACACCATCCGGCCGCCGCTTAGGCTTCGCAGTCCGGGATCGTCCACCGTCGCGCCCAGATGCCGCAGTGCGTGGTCCAGCGCTTCGCGCGCGATCGGTCCGTTGTCGATAAAACCGATCATGTCGGCCGGCACGATCGCGTCAGCCAGATGTTTTGCGCGGCGCTTGCCGACTCGCTCGGCGACGGTCAATTCGCAGGCGGCGTTCAGATCGAGGATGCGGCCGCGCGGCGTCTCCATCCCGATCCGGCTGACAGGACCCAGCGGCGTCGCGATTTCATAGGTGCAGAGCTTCATGACTGCCCTCCCAGAAACGATTGACTGGCTAGTATTCTAATACTCCGGTCAAGATTGCTTTGAAAGAAACTGGAACTGAACGTTTTAACCGCCAAGACTTCTAGCCGTCACTACCTTGTATGACACAAATAAAGTCGGCACGTTTTCCCCAACGATAACTGTAACGCGCGAACAGCCGGCCCGTTTATGCGCGTGCAAATAAGCTTCCGATCCGACGATCCCCGGCGGTACTTGTAACGGATGTGTTGATTCATCCCCCGCCGGGCATCATGCCGGTGAAAGCAATTCCCGCAAACCCAAAGGAAACGATGAACACGCGAAAGACGATGCCCTTGGCCATAATGGCCGCCGCCGGCCTTGTCCTCACGGCTATAGTCGCTTTTGGTTCGAGCCACCGCGAAGCGCCGCTAATCACGACGATGCCGAAGGAGGACAACACCGATGTCTACCTTTTTCGCAGTTATGAAACGGGCAGACAAGACTTCGTTACTATCGTGGCCAACTATCAACCGCTCGAAGATCCATTTGCCGGTCCCAACTATTACACGATGGATCCCGACGCGGCCTATGACATTAATATCGACAACGATGGAGATGCGAAACCGGAGTTAACGTTCCGCTTTAGGTTCACCAACACTTATAACAACCTGTCAGTACCGGTCGGTGGTCAGCAAATACCTGTTCCCTTGGTTAATATCGGCCCCACTACAGGTTCAAATCTCAGCAATCTAAATGTGACCGAAACATATACCGTAGATTTGTTGACAAAACACGGCAACAAGTCGGCATCGGTAACATGCGACAACGGCAAAAGCGTATTTACCAAGCCCACCGATAATATCGGTACCAAATCATTTCCCGATTATCAGGCCTATGCTAGTCAATATATACACGATATTAACATCCCGATATACACGATATTAACATCCCGGGATGCGCCACCAAGGGCAGGCTCTTTGTAGGGCAGCGTAAAGATCCGTTTGTCGTAAATCTGGGAGAAACGTTCGATCTCGTCAATATCGCTAATCCCGTCGGACCGCCCGATGAGGCAGCGGATGCCCTGGCCGGCAAAAATGTTACCTCGCTAATTATGGAACTGCCGATTAGCTGTGTGGTCGAAAACAATCAACAGCCAATTATTGGCGCCTGGGCGACTGCGAGCGTGCCGAGAAATCGAAACATCAAAAACAGCGCCAATCGGAAGAATATGAACGCGAGGGACTTCGTTCAGGTTTCGCGCTTGGGCATGCCGCTGGTTAACGAGTTGGTGATTGGACTCAAGGACAAGGACACTTTTAATTCAAGTCAGCCAAAAGACGATGGACAATTTCTTAAATATGTGACGAACCCGAGTGTGCCGGCCTTGATCCAGGCGTTGTTCCCGACTGTAACGGCCCCAACACTTATTCCTCGCACAGATCTGGTGGCTGTCTATCTCACGGGACTGAAAGGCGTAAATCAGCCCCCGAACGTGGTAGCATCTGAAATGGTGCGGCTTAACACGAGCACTCCCGTCACAGCGCCCGCGACTCAGGATAGGTTGGGTTTGATCGATGGCGACGCTGCGGGTTTTCCTAATGGCCGCCGGCCGGGCGATGACGTGGTGGACATTACTTTGCGAGTGGCAATGGGGGCGCTAATAAATCCGTTGAAATTGTTCGGCACGATAGACCAAGCGCCTTCCGGCAACCTGCCATTCACCGATGGGGCGCTGGTCAACGCGAGCTTCTTCGACAACACGTTTCCCTACATCAAGGCGCCATTGCCAGGTTCGCCAAATGGACCAGTGCCCAACAACAACGGGGTACCGGTGAATGGCGGTTTGAGTCCAGACAGCGGTAGTTAAGCGTTCGACTCAAAGTGATGAGTTTGATGATTTAGTCATCGTCGGCGATGTTGGAGTATATCGGCCAGTGGCAGTCTCGCTTGCGCAGGGCCGGTATGCTCCGAATCGCCAGAGCTTGAGCCACACCACTTATTCGGCTGGCCGAGTCCGAAAGCGATAGTTGGAAAACAAATACCAGACCGGCAGTTGGAGTGAAATGTGGATCGGGGCGGTCGCGGTCGCGTTACTCGGTCTGATGTTGTGTCCGGGTAAGACGCACGCGCAAAGCTTAATCGTTGATCGAGATATCTCGCTGGTCCAGAAAATTTTGGCGCAGCGGCCTAATCCCGAACTCTATTATCGGCTGGGCGACCTGTATATCCAGAAGGGTCGCCAAACCGGCGACATCGCATACTTCAATCTTTCAAAAAAGGCACTGACCAAAGCGCTTGCGATGGAGCCCAAGCTTGCCCCCGCGCGGCGGCATTTGGCTTTTGTGCTCTACTCCTTGCACGATTTTTCGGGTGCGAGCAGTGAAGCGGAGTCGGCACTCAAGCTGGCTCCGGACGATTCCTATAGCTATGGCGTGCTGGGCGATGCGCAGCTCGAAACCGGGCATTACGCCGCCGCCGCCACGACATATTCGCGGATGGTTGCGCTCAAGGCCGACCTTTATTCGCTCAGTCGTCTTTCTGGATTGGAGACTATGCGCGCTAACAATAAGGCGGCCCTGGCTGACCTCAAGCGCGCGATTAGCGATGGAACGACGGCGGGAGAACCACCCGAGGGCATCGCATGGGCGCAGGTTAGGCTTGCGCAGGATTATTTTTTGATGGGGCGGCTTAGCGATGCTGCTATTCTGGGACACGCCGCACTGAAAACCTATCCAAATTATCACCGGGCACTTGGGTTACTTGGCCAGACTGCCGCAGCTCAGCAAAAATTTAATGATGCCGCCAATTATTACCGCCGCGCCATCGCGGTCATTCCTTTGCCGCAGTACGCGGCCGCCCTATGCGCTATATACCAACGGATGGGGCGCGATAATGATGCCCGCCAGCAGCATCAATTGGTCGAGTTCATAGCCCATCTGAACAGTCTCAACCGCGTACTATACAACCGGGTACTGGTGGATTATTACGCCGATCAGGATATCGAGCATAGGACTGCGCTAGAGCTTGCGGTTGCCGAGTTCAAAACACGCCAGGATATTTATGGACAGGACGCCTTGGCATGGGCGCTCTATCGTGACGGTCAGGCTAAAGTGTCGTTACCGCATATCCGGGCCGCGATTCGATTCCAGACCACTGACGCGCGGCTTTACTTTCACGCTGGATTGATTTACGCCGCAGTGGGAGACAATGACCTCGCGCGCGCGAGTCTCGCCCGTGCGCTCGCGATAAATCCACATTTTCAACCTATTCTCGATGCTTTCGCGGCGCATGAATATGCGTTGTTGAATGCATCGACGGGGTCGCAGCGAGTCGCCGAGACAATCGAGCCGCAATAACCAAAGTGCATGAAAAAGCGGTAGTCGGTGAAACTGATGAAGCGTAATTATTGCCGCGTAAGAGCAGCGGGGGCAGGTCTCCATGCCCGAGGAGTTATCGCATTTGCATTTGTCCTCATCTGCTTATTCGCTTCGCCTCGTTCCTCGATTGCCCATCCAATGGGCAATTTCAGTATTAATCACTACTCGAAGATTGTTCCGCTCAAACATTCAGTAGAGATCGATTACTTAATCGATATGGCTGAAATTCCTACATTCCAGGAAATTCAGGAAAATCGCATCGTACCACAAGTTGGAAATCCCACTCTCCCGCCGTATCTCGCGCGGCAAGCGGCACGGCTTAAACAAGGACTTGTCTTGCGAGTAGACGGGCGTGCGATGCCGCTGATGACACGATCCCGGCAAGTAATTTTTCCGCGAGGGGCCGGTGGACTGCCGACGATGAAACTTGGTTTTATATATGTCGCTGCGCTTCCAAAAACCGCCGCCATATCAGTTTTCAAGCTGGACTACCGTGACGAGAATTTCCCCGATCGTGCCGGTTGGAAGGAGATAATCGCGGTTGGCAGCAGCGACGCCGCTCTCACCAGCACTTCCGTTCCGTCGCGCGATCGCAGTTTGGAATTGAGCAATTATCCAACTGACCTGCTTCATAGTCCGCCACAGACCCTCAGCGCCGTGATCACGTTCAAAGCGATGCCCCTTGGAGTCTTGACCAAATCAGAGCGCTCGAACACAACCCGCGGATGGCTCGCAAGTGGAAGTATCTCGCCACAAGTCGGAGTTGCGCTTGAAGCGAATCGCCAAGGGACACCGCATAACGCTTTTACAGAGCTAATCAAGTCGCCGCGCGGCGACTTGATGTTTTTGTTTATGGCGGCCCTGATTGCGGCAACGCTTGGCGGCTTTCATGCCCTCGAGCCGGGTCACGGCAAAACGTTGGTGGCGGCCTATCTGGTCGGCTCGCATGGCACGGCACGGCACGCAGTCCTGCTTGGTGCTATTGTCACCGGCTCGCACACAATTTCAGTTTACGTTCTTGGGATAATCACTCTTTATGCTTCGCAATGGATAGTGCCGGAGCGGTTGTATCCGTGGCTGGGGATTTTCTCGGGAATACTTGTTGCCGGTTTCGGCTTTACGCTTTTCATGAGTCGCTTCGCTGCTGAAAGCGATGACGGCTTGGCTTCCGATTTTCGTCAGCATGAGCATTCACGCGTGCACGGGGCGCATACGCACGATCATCATCATCATCATCATCATCATCATCATCATCATCATCATCATCAGGACCACGCGCCCGCTCATCGACATACTTGGTGGGGTGGGCATGTGAAAGACGACACGCATGCTCATCATGATCACGGAATTTACGAGTACGAGCATGAGATCGTCAATCCTCACAACTATTCGCATGTGGATAGTTATTCCTGTAGTCACGCGCTAAGCACTCCTGTCCGGAAAATTTCGCTTAAGAGCCTCTTCGCGCTGGGTATCACCGGCGGTATCGTGCCTTGCCCGGCCGCGCTGGTTGTGCTCCTCGGGGCACTGGCTATTCATCGCGTTGCTTTCGGGCTTTTTCTGATCGTCGCCTTCAGTATCGGACTGGCGGGCGTGCTGATCGGCTTTGGACTTGCGATGGTATATGCGCGCCGTTTCGTTTCGCGGTTCCGAACCGACGGTCCGCTGACTGAACGATGGTTGCCGCTCGCATCCTCGGCAGTAATCACTCTCGTCGGCGCCACGCTTACAATTCAGTCACTCATTACTGCCGGGATAATCCATATTGGACAGTGAGGCGCAAATGATGAAGTTCAAGCGCCGCCAAAGGATGCCTTAAGTGAACATTAGCTTTGCCGCCCCGTTTGGAGTCGCACTGCTGGGACTGCTTCTCGGCATGCGGCATGCCACCGATCCCGATCATGTTATCGCGATAACGACAATACTCAGCCGCGAGCGGCGAATTCTAGCGGCAACACGAATAGGAGTAGTATGGGGGTTGGGCCATACGATTACAGTGCTCGCCGTTGGTGCGGCGATTATCGTCTTTAAGCTTGGAATACCCGTGCGATTGGGGCTAGCAATGGAGTTCGCAGTCGCGGTCGTATTGATCCTGCTCGGCGCTGGCGCCGTGACCAGTCTGTCGCAGCAAGCCGCGGCTCGACTGTTCAGTCAGCGCGCTGAGCGGATAGTTGGCCACTCACACCCGCATCCGCACACTAGCGCAATGCATTCCCACCCGCACATGCATCCACCAATCGACGCGGCGTTCACCCCCGCCGAGCCGGCAAATACGTTCTACGGAGAATCTCGCATGCCCAAAGGTTTTATGCCGGGATTCACTGCACGCCGGCCTTTACTTAAATCTTTTGCCGTCGGTCTGGTTCATGGGCTCGCGGGCAGTGCCGCCATCGCGTTGCTGGTCTTGGGCGCTATTCCTAATTCGTCCTGGGCCACAATGTATCTTGCGATTTTTTGCGTCGGCGTGATCTTTGGAATGGGAATCATTACGACGGCTATCGGCGCGCCATTTATTTTCGCTTCGCGGCGGATATCGAATCTCCATCAGACCTTGGTGATGGGCTCTGGCCTGCTCAGTTTCTGCTTCGGTCTTTTTCTGGCCTATCAAATAGGCGTGATTGATCAGCTTTTCGGAATTGTCCCAATCTGGAGTCCCCATTGACCTCTTATCTTATTTAGAGCATTGCCCGAGCCGGGCGGATTAGATCGCCAGATAGCATCTTCACACCCTTAAGCGCTGCATATCCAAAATAAGGCTAACGACACTGCGTCAATCGGCGAGCGGTACGTACACCGTGATCCGTTCTTCGCTGCCGAGGCTGCGCGTAGTATGCCCCTTGCCGGTCAGATCTTCCGCCAGCACGATCGCGCCGGGTCCGAAATGACGCTTTTCCCCATCGCTGACGACAATTTCCATCTCGCCCGCCAGATGAATTACGAACTGACGCCGCGGGGCGTTATGCCAATCGATGAAATAGTCGGCCGCATGGCGGAACTGCACGCCCTTGGCCGCGAGCAACTCGGATATTTTTCCGATATGGCTATCTCCCAGCTTGAGCGTAACATCCTCGAAATGCGTTTCGCCCTTCGCGTCCGAGTAGATGCGGGTATAGGTTTTCATTTTCACCTCAATTGCGGACGCTGCCAATGTCAGTCCGTCCGTTCATTTCTCGCGCAGCTTTCCGAGATCTCAATTCTGTGATCGTCTGACATGCCGTGCGTAGCATGAAAGTGCGCCTCAATGAAAACATTGGCGATTCAGCCGAAAGCCGATAACGATGATCGCCTGTGTTTCAAAAGATCGTTCGCGTTGTGTTAGTCCCTTTGTATCGATCCAATTCTGCAAGAGGAGTTTGAAAATGGCTGACGATTCACAGGCCAAAGGCAAAAAGAAGCGCGATGAACTATTCGGCGCGGAAGCCGGCGGAAGGTTCGACGCATACCAGAAATTTGATGACGGCTTCGCGCATATTCTGAACGACGTCTGCTTCGGCGACGTATGGTCGCGGCCGGGGTTGCCGATCAAAACCCGCTCGCTGATCACGATGGCGTCGCTGATCGCGCTGGGGCGATTCACGCAGCTCAAGGGTCACATGATCGGCGCGCTGCATATCGGAATCACGCCCGACGAGATCAAGGAAGTGATCGTTCACCTGTCGCAATACGCCGGGATTCCCTTCGCGGTCGAGGCGATCGGCGTGTTTAATGAAGTGACGAAGAAATAGCCGTCAACCCGCGCCCTCCGCCGTGATTTCGCGGCGGCAGACGCAGGATTGTGGGGCTGTAAAGCGGTTAAACTGTATAAATTGGATTGTCGGGGCGCGCGGCCAGCGCGTCCCGATACCATTGCTCGATTGGACGGTCGCGTCCGAGCAGCGTGCTGCCCGCCCGCAACCGTTGATCGTCGGCGCGCACGCCGGGCGGTTCGGCCTGGCTTTCACGCAGCGCGCGAGCCGCGTCGGCCAGCCGGTTGCGGGCGACCACGATCGCGCGGTCGGTCGGCACCAGATGCTCCTGCGTGCGATCCTGAATCGGCCCCATGCTTTCCTGCAGCGACGAATCCTGGATCGCGAACCCGATCACGCCGCTGAAGCTGCGGCGATCCTTCTGGCCCGCGCGGTCGATCAGATAATCATTGTCCCGGTTGGCGACGGCGCGCAGCGTGCCGGAAAGCACCTGGCCGTGAATGCCCTTGCCGTCCTTCATTGCTTTGAGTTGCACCTCGTCGAGCGGCTTATCGGCGTAATAGTTGATATTCCAGGTCCAGCAGTTCTCGTCGTCCATCGGCACGAAAGCGTGGGCGCCCAGCGCATGATCGCCGAACGGCGGAATGAACGTGTACCATGGCATGATGAACTGAGTAATCCGCCAATAGTAAGTATCCGCATCGCCATTGCGGCGGGTGAGTATCGTCAGGCCGGCATCGGATTGACGCACGTCGAAGATCGGACTGGGGTCGGCCTTCAAATACTTTCTGCCGGCGGCGGTATCGTGCATCGGATCGAAGTCCATTTCATAGCGATGGACGAACGATACGTGACTCGAATCGATCGCGCCTTCGAGCGCCTGCATCCAGTTGCACTCCTGCCATCGGCGCGACACATAGGCATGGGTGTCCGGCAGCAGCGACCATTCCAGCGCCGGCGGTTCCGGGCGACGCGCCGGCGGTCCCATGTAGACCCACACCACACCGCCCTGTTCGACACATGGATAGGCGGTCAGTTTGATTTCGGGAGCGTAGGAGGGCTGCTGCGGCAGATCGATGCAGTTGCCGTCGAGGTCGTATTTCCACCCGTGATAGGAGCATCGGATGCCGCATTCCTCGTTGCGTCCGAAGAACAGCGAGGTGCCGCGATGAGCGCAGAACTCGCCGATGATCCCGGCGCGGCCATTGCTGTCGCGCAGCGCGAGCAGGCGCTCGCCCAGTAGTTTCACGCGTATCGGGGGACAATCCGGATCGGCAATCTCGCGGCTGAGCAGCGCCGGTATCCAATAACGGCGCATCAACTCGCCCATCGGGGTCCCCGGTCCGGTGCGCACCAGCAGTTCCTGCATCTCAGGCTGCATCTTTTGCCTCACACTCCTAAAATAGGTTCAGGCATCACAGAAAGATGCTAATCCCGCGCAAATCAGATGAACAGGTGCTCGCATTCGACCGCAGGCCTTACGGGTATTATGATCTTCAGGCTTGAACCATGACAGACACCCGTTACCAGAAGCTGCGCGATGAAGATCATCGCTATCTGTGGCATCCGTTCACCCAGATGCGCACCTGGCTCGCCGACGACGAGCCGCTGATCGTCGAACGAGGCGAGGGTAACTGGCTGATCGACGTTAATGGCCGCCGCTACCTCGACGGCGTTTCATCGCTATGGTGCAACGTGCACGGCCATCGCAATCCTGTGCTCGACG
>DAHVFB010000120.1 GCA_027317185.1 Deltaproteobacteria bacterium | reverse complement strand
CGTTGGAGCTGCTGTTCTTCGGCGACACGATCGATGCCGCCACGGCCGAGCGCTATGGAATCGCGAACCGGGTGGTGCCGCCCGATCAACTGATGACGACCGCGGATAAATGGGCCCGGCGGTTGGCGCAAGGCCCGTCGATGGCGTTGTCAATCACCAAGCATCTGGTGAATAACGAATTGAACATGGATCTGTCCTCGGCGATCGAGAACGAAGCACAGGCGCAGGCGCTGCTGATGCGCGGTGAGGATTTCAAAATCTTTTACGAGGCCTTCAAGAATAAACAGGAGCCGAAGTGGATCGGCCGCTGACAGCCACCATTAAGGTTGAAAGTGGAAAAGCGACTGATCAATCCTGCCAGTCTGCCGCCCCCGCGCGGTTATAACAATGGAATTCTGGTCAGCGGCGGCAGGACTCTGTTCATGGCCGGGCAGGATGCCAGCGGAGCGGATGGCAAAATCGTCGCGCCGGGCGATCTAGTCGCGCAGTTCGAGCAGGTGATGCGCAACCTGACCGCCGTCGCCGAAGAGGCGGGCGGCAAGGCCGGCGATATCGTCAAACTTACGATTTTTGTCCGCAGCCGCGAGCAATATATCGCAAGGCTCAAAGAGCTGGGACGAATTTTCCGCGCCTGGTTCGGCGACTACTATCCGGCCATGGCGCTGTTCGAGGTCTCCGGTTTTTTTCAATCCGACGCTTTGATCGAGATCGAGGGAATTGCTGTCATCGCCGAGCAATGAGATGAACTGCCATGGCCGATAGCCCGTACTGGAATCCCAAGAACGAAACCATGCCGCGCGAGGATTTGCGGCGGCTCCAACTGCTCAAGCTGCGGCGCTTATGCGATTGGGCGTATGCGCGCACGCCGTTTCATCGGCGCCGCTTCGATGAGGCCGGATTCCATCCCGATCAACTGAAATCGCTCGACGACGCGCGGCGAATTCCAACCATGACGCGCGACGACTGGGTGCGGAGCCAGTCGGAGAAACCGTTGTGGGGTGATTTGATCGCGACCGACCCGATCAATGCGATTCGCTACCATCTGACCTCCGGCTCGACCGGCCGGCAGCCGCTGCGGGCGCTCGACAGCACCAAGGACTGGGAGTGGATTTCGGAAATGTGGTGCTACGGGTCGTGGGCCTTCGGCGTGCGTCCGGCCGATATAGTTTATTTCGCTTTTGGCTACGGATCGTTTATCGGCTTTTGGGGCGCGCATTACGCCTGTGAAAAGATCGGCGCGCTGGTGGTGCCCGGCGGCGCGCAATCGACCGAACGCCGCCTTGAGCAGATAATAGAGCTGGAGGTCACCACGATCTATTCGACTCCGACCTATGCGCTGCGGCTGTGGCAGGAAGCGGTTGCGATGGGCATCGATCTGACCAAGAGCAAAGTGAACAAGGTGATCGTTTCGGGCGAGCCCGCCGGATCGATCCCCGCGATGAAACGCCAGCTTGAGCACGGATGGGGCGCCAAGTGCGGCGATACCGCAGGGATGACCGAAATCGGCACCATCTTCACTTACGAATGCGCCGCGCAGCCGGGCGGCACGCATATCATCGAGGACAATATGTTCGAGGAGGTGATGAATCCGGCCACCGGCGAGCCTGCGAAATACGGCGAGCTCGGCGAGCGGATCGTAACCTCATTCGGACGCGGATTTATCCCGCTGATCAGGTATCGTAGCGGCGACATCGTGATGCGGGTGCCGCACAGCACCTGCCGCTGCGGGCGCAACAGCGACATCTACGATGGCGGCATCCGCGGCCGCTGGGACGATATGAAGCTGATTCGCGGCACCAATGTTTATCCGCGCGCGGTCGAGTCGATCATCCGGGAGCACGACTCGATCGACGAATTTCAGATTTACGTATGGCGCGACGAAAACAATATCCGCGACGAAATTACTATCCGGCTGGAGCTCAAGCCCGATCGTCTGGCGGATTGGGAACCGATCCGCGAACGGCTCGGCAAAGATCTGGCCGGCGCTCACGAAGGCTTACGCTTCAACCTCGAGCTGATGCCGCAGGACAGCCTGCCGCGCTATGAACTCAAGGCCAAACGGCTGATCGACGCGCGCCCCCAGGCCGGCGGACTGACTCAATAGGAAAAGATGTCGAACATATCTAACACGGCAACCGATCTGCTTGGACAATCGTTGACCGCCAACGAGGAGCAGTTGCTGGCCGCCTACCGGGAACTCAAACGGCTGGCGGCCATCTCCGATCTGCCTCCATGCGCGGCGCGTGCCGTGCGCAAGGCGCTGGCTTGCATGTGGCAGGCCGTCAACGATTTAGATCTTGAGTTCGAACAGCTTTATGACCTCGGAGTATAGCAGCGGGCGGCCGCTGAGCCGGCGATCAAAGCGGGGCGATTTCCCAAATAAAGTCTCAGCACTGGAGGTATGCCGATGCCAACTTTAAGCTACATGGAAGGTTCCCCGAAGATTGCCTATGAGCGCCAGGGCAGCGGGCCGCTGGTGGTCTTCATGCATGGTATCGGCGGCAATCGCGGCAATTGGACTGGACAGCTTGAACATTTCGGCCGCCGCTATTGCGCGGTCGCCTGGGATGCGCGCGGATATGGCGCCAGCGACGACTCGCCCGCCACGCTCAAGTTCACCGATTATGCCGATGACTTGCGCCGGCTGCTGGATCATCTCAAGGCCGCGAAGGCGCATGTGGTCGGGCTCTCGATGGGCGGGATGATCGCGCAGGACTTCTATGGACGCTATTCGGATCGGGTCGCCACCTTGAGTCTGGTCGACACCAATTCCGGTGTCGGCATGACCTCGGACGCTTTCAAGCAGGACTTTCTCGCGCGGCGACTGGAACCCTTGGAGCGCGGGCTGACTCCGGCGGATACCGCGATTGAGAATGCGAAGGCGCTGGTCTCGCCGCATACTCCGGATGAACTGGTGGCGAAGCTGCGCTCGTCGCTATCCGCGCTGCGGGTCGAGCCCTACAAGCAGGCGGTGCGCGCGATCATGACCACCAACTTCCTCAAGGTGCATCCGGCAATCAAGGTTCCGACGCTGGTAATCGTCGGCGCGGACGATCGCTTGACCACGCCGGCGCAGGCCGACGAACTGGCGAAGAATATATCTGGCGCGCAGAAGGTGGTGATCGATCGCGCGGGCCATCTGAGTAATCTGGAGCGTCCCGACGATTTCAACCGGGCGTTGGAAGCATTCCTCGATCGGCACGCGGCGCTGGCCTCGCGCATGGGGTGAAACTCCCGCCGTAATTTCCCTCCCCTTGTCCGAGGGGAGGGTTAGGAGAGGTCTCATCTTTTTGCGTTCGGTTGAGGTGGCCATTTTTCTGTCATTCTGAGCGCGGCGAAGAACCCCGGCTTTTCGAGCGTACGGCGTCCGCTGACGCGTCCCGAATAGCGGTAGTATCTCGATACGGGTTGTCGCGGGCCATCAGTTCGCGCCATCGGCGGTAGAAGGCGCGCTGGGTCAACTCGTCGGTGATCTGCGCAACAGTCTCGCCATGCTCGATTCGCTCGCGATGCAGTCCGCGATCGAACTCGATCCACTCGCGGCCCCGCACCCGCATTCCGAGCGAGCAGCGAATGAACATTTCGACATCGTCGGGCGCGCCGAGCGATCCCGGTCCGTAAAACGCTTCGTGCGATCGTAGCCGCGCCAGGTTCATCTGTTCCGGCACGCCTTTAAGCGTCGTCGGCTGCTGGTAGACCTGAGTTTCCATCACGCTAATCGGCGAAATGGTTCTTAGCTGAACTCCGATGATTAACAGATTGGGAAAGATCAACAGGTTCACATTCGCATTGGCGGTCACCTCGACCGCGCGTTCATAGCCCCAGGCTTTCACCAGTTGATCGAAGTAAGCTCCATCCACGGCCGGCTTGAGCCCATCGGAGGGCAGTTGAGTGGCGGGCTTTGCGTCCGCCGACCGGTTAGCTTTTCCATTTGTTGCCGGGTGGCTGACCAGCGCCGACATGTCGAGAATCCCGTGGCCGTTGCCGAGTGCGCGCGTCACGCACGGCGAAGTTGCGGTGAAGATATCCATCGCGCCTTCGGGCTGATTTTCCCAAAACGATCGATGAACAAAATTGGGATGGTAGCCATCGACCCCGTTCTCCATCTGAAATTTCCAGTTGCCCGGATAGGTGAACGAGTGGCCACCGGCGCGAGCTTCGATTTGCCCCAGCGGCGACAGATCGATGAATGCGTCTATGTACCGCCTGGCGCCGGCGAGATGATCGATCAGGTCGTCGCCTGCCGCCGCGAGGCTGGCGAACACCAGTCCGCGATAGATCTGCACGCGCGTCGCTTTGAGCAGGCCGCGCCGGCCTCGATCGAAATCGGGTCCGTAGGCCTCGGCATAGGGTACGCCGACCAGTTCCCCGCGATGATTGTAGGTCCAGCCGTGATACCAGCAGCGGAAGTTATTCGCCCGGCCGCGCGTCTGCTGGCATAGAGTGGCTCCCCGATGCGCGCAGCTATTCATCAGCACCTGCACGCTGCCGTTATCGTCGCGGGTGACGATCACCGGCTGCGTGCCGATCGTCATGGTGCGAAACTCGCCCGCTTCGGCCAACTCGCTTTCGTGGCAAAGGAAGACCCAGGTATGGCCGAAAATCCGATCCATCTCCGCTTCGAAAACATCCTGATCGGTATATACGCGGCGATTTACGCGATGTCCGTCGACGAGCTTCCCGATTTCAATCGCGATTGACATCCTGGGTTACCTCCGGCGCGCCGGGTTCGGATGCGAACTCCGGTAAGACGGGTTGATCTTAATCGCGATTGGAATGGATGGATAGTGCGCCAGCAGCCGGTTTTGTGGCATCGTACACGCCGGATGCGGAGTCTCGGTCGATCCTTGTCGATTGCAGACGAGGGCGATCGACACAGATCCGATTCAAGCTGGTGAACCGTTGGTTTCGCAGCCAGGCGATGCGCGCGAAGCAGGCGCGGGGAGATTTTGAATGGGGCGGCCGCGAGGCTCAGGAAAGAAAAAGCCATCGTATTGGAAGTGGTTGCGATCCCACTGGCGTCGGATTGGACTAGCTGCTTTCCTGCTGTTTTTCTTTGGCGCCGGCTTCTATCTGGCGCAACTCTATGGCGAAATTTCGCAGTTGATCGAAGAGCGCAGCGCCGGACTGACCTCGGCGATTTACTCGGCGCCCATGGTGATTAGCCAGGGTGACGACCTGGCGCGGATGCACATTCTCGACCGCCTGCGCTCCTTGAGCTATTCCGAGATGCCAAAGGTTGCGCGACCGGGGCAATATCAGCAACAGCCCGGCGCGATGACGATCTACTCCCGTAAATTTTCGATTGGCGCGCAACAGATGTCGGCCACGCTGGTCCGAATCAGTCTTTCCGGCAGCAAAGTGACCGGCGTGCATGATTACTTTGGCATGCCGCTGGAGCATGCGACGCTCGAGCCTGAAGTGATCGGACGGCTGTATCCCAACGCACCGGCTGAGCGAGTCGAGGTTCAGCTCGCCGACCTCAAGCCGTATCTGGTCCGCGGCCTGACCGATACCGAGGACCGCTATTTCTATTGGCATCCCGGTTTTGATCCGATTCGGATCGTCGAGGCCGCACTCAAAGACTGGCATTCCCATCGGCTGGCTCAAGGCGCCAGCACGATCACGCAGCAACTGGCCCGTACCTTCACGGGTGAGCGTACGCGCACCTTCCGCCGCAAATTCAAGGAACTGGCGGTGGCGCTGGTGATCGAGCTGAAGCTGTCGAAGAACGACATCCTCGAGCGCTACGTCAACGACGTTCCGATGGGTGAGTATGACGGCACGCCAATCTATGGAATGCCGCTGGCGGCGCGTTACTTTTTCAACAAAGACCTGGGCGAGGTGACTCCGGACCAGGCGGCGATTTTGATCGGCATGATCCAGGCGCCCACGATGTACGATCCGCGCCGCCATCCCGAAGCATGCCGGGCGCGCCGCGACGTGGTGCTGGGCGTGATGCGGCGCGCGGGCCTGATCGACGAAACAAGCTACACGCAGGCGCTCGCCGCACCGATCGCGATCGCGCAACTACCCGGCCTGCGCCGCGCGCCATATTTTACCGATTACGTCACCAGCCTGGTCCCGCGGATGCCGGGGTTTACCGGTTCCCTGCGCGGACTGCGAGTGTACACCACGCTTGATCCGGAGATGCAGGCCGAAGCGCAAAACGCGGTAACCGGCAATCTGGAGCATCTTGAGAAAATTCATTCGCGGTTGCGCCGCCGGATTCCGAAAAATCGGTTGGAAAGCTCGATGGTGGTGCTCGATGCGCATACCGGCGGGATCCGCACGATGGTCGGTGGACGCGACTATCAGGCGAGTCAGTTCAATCGCGCGGCGCAGGCCGAACGCCAGGTCGGGTCGGCCTTCAAACCGATCGTTTATCTAATCGCGCTCGATCCGTCGCGATCGCCACTGGCTCAGGACGTGACGCTGGCCTCGCTACTGCCCGACCGTCCGATGTCATTCGGCGGCTGGGCGCCCGTAAATTATGAACATACTTACCAGGGCACGGTGACGGTGGCGGAAGCGCTGGCGGAATCGCTCAACGTACCGACTGCTTATCTGGGCAGCCTGCTGGGCGCGCCGCGGATGGTGCGGACGGCGCATGAAATGGGTATTCCCGAACATATGCCGGCGGTGCTTCCGATCGCGATCGGCGCGGGCGAGACCACCCTGCTCAATCTGACTTCGGTCTATCAGGTGTTCGCGTCGGGAGGCATGGCGGATCCGCCATATGCGATTGAATCGATTATAGACGGCGCCGGACGTGTGATTTATCAGCATACCCCTGCGGCGCATCGGTTGATCGCGGCGGATGTCGCATATGTGATGACCGGCGCGCTCGAAGGCGTGATGCGTTACGGCACCGGCGTCGGCGCAACCCGGCTGGGAGTGGATTTTCCGGCGGCGGGCAAGACCGGCACCACCGAGGATTATCGCGATGCATACTTCGTCGGTTACACGCCGAATCTGGTATGCGGTGTATGGGTCGGATTCGACCAGCCGCAATCGCTGGGTATCCCGGGCGCCGATGCGGCCCTGCCGGCATGGGCTCGATTGATGTCGGCGGAATCATCGCGGGCGGCGGATTTCAAAATACCGCCGGGAATCACGTTCGCGACGATCGATCCGGCCACCGGTGGACTGGCTACCCCCGCATGCCCGAAAACCGCCAGGCTCCCATTTCTGTACGATACTCAGCCGACTGCCTATTGCGCGCTGCATAGCGGGGGCGGGATGGCTGGTCCAATAACGGCCGGCGCTGCCGGAACTACCAATTCGGGGACCAATGCGAACGCGGCGGGCGTCGCCAATCCACCCGGATCGCCGATGGCCGCGCCGACTCCCGAACACGGATTGTTTTCCGGCGTCGCGCATCTGTTTGGGTTTGGCCATTAGCCTGCTTTTCCGGCGTCCGGCTACTTTACGCAGAGCGGCGAAGAAGTCTGCTTGAAAGCGCTATCTGCGCTGCGGTTTTGCTAAGATAATCCCGCCAAAAAGTGGGGGAGCTCATGCTCTTTGTGTCGCACAACATTCTGGAAGATCTCGGACTGGTGCTATGTGTGGCCGCGGTTACAACCGTGGTTTTCCAGAAGATCCGGCAGCCGGTAGTGGTCGGTTACCTGGTGGCGGGCATGATTGTCGGACCTCATGTGGCGATCCCGTTGCTGGCCGATCATGGACGAATTGAGACGCTCTCCGAATTGGGCGTGATCCTCCTGATGTTCGCGCTCGGACTCGAGTTTAGCCTGCGCAAGTTGCTCAAGCTCGGTCCGACGGCCGGATTTGTCACCGCCTTGCAGGTCGCCCTGATGATTTGGCTGGGCTTCATGGTGGGCCGCGCGCTGGGCTGGTCGGAACTTGAAAGTATCTTCGGCGGTGCGCTGCTGTCGATTTCAAGCACCACGATCGTGGCGAAGGCCTATGGCGAGCAACCAGTACGCGAGCCGGTTCGCGTACTGGTTTTTGGGGTGTTGCTGACCGAGGATTTGGCGGCGGTGATGCTGCTGGCGGTGCTGACGGCATTGGCGTCGGGGGCCGGGCTGTCGACCACGATGATGACCAGGACGGTTGGGCAGTTGGTGCTGTTTCTGGCGCTCATGGTCGGTGGCGGGCTGCTGATCGTGCCGGGCGCGGTGCGCTGGATCGTGCGGCTGGGCCGGCCTGAAACCACGCTGGTCGCCAGTATCGGAGTGTGCTTCGCATTCGCGATCATTGCGGAGCGGGCGGGTTACTCGGTCGCGCTGGGTGCATTTTTGGCGGGATCGCTGGTGGCGGAGTCGGGTGCTCAACAATCGATCGAACACCTAATTACGCCGGTGCGCGACATGTTCGCGGCGGTGTTTTTCGTTTCGGTTGGCATGATGATCGACCCGGCGCAAATTTTGGCGCATTGGGGTGCGCTGGCGCTGCTGATTGGAGCGGTTATCGGCGGCAAGTTCGTGAGCGTGGCGATTGCCTCGTTGCTGGCCGGATCCGGCCCTCGCACGGCGGTTCAGGCCGCCATGAGTTTGACGCAAATCGGCGAATTCTCGTTTATCATCGCGGGGCTTGGGATCCGAACTAACGCGACGCGGGAATTTCTCTACACGCTGGCGGTGGCAGTTTCGGCCATCACCACTTTCACCACACCTTTCATGATCCGGGCCTCGGAGCCGGTTGCCGATTTTGTCGGGCGCCGTTTGATTTCCAACCGGCTGCGATCGATGCAGGTGATGTACGATGCGCTGATTCAACGCGCTCGCGGCGCGCGGCGGGATCGAGCCAGAGCCGTCCTACCGGTTGCGCTACTGCTGTCGGGCGCAATCGCGATCGCCGTAATATTGATTCTGAATGAGACTGATCCTTTCGATTTGACCGATATGGCGCAGCGGGCTTTTGGCGTGGGCCAGTTTCGCGCCGGGCTACTGGTCGATCTGGGGGCCTTGATGGTCTGCGTACCATTCGCCGCGGCGATGGCGATGGGAGCACACAAGCTCGCCCACGTTATCGCAGGCCGCGCATCGCGCAATAACGAAGGCGCTCCGGACATGACTGAAGCGCTGATCGGAGTGCTGCGCGCCGCCATCTTGTTCGCGGTGGTGACGCCGCTGTTGGCGTTCGTGCAGCCGTTTGTGGCGCCATTTGAAGGCATCGGCGCGATGGTGATCGGAATCGCGATAATGATAGTCGTCTCGGTGCGCGCTGGACACAGAGTTCAGTGGCAACTTGGAAAGCTGACCACGATGGTCGGGGGTGCGATCTCGTCCGGGCGCGCCACCAACAAGCGCGGCAAAGATATTCTTACGCCAATTCAGTTGAGCGCCGGTGCGCGAGCGATCGGAAAAACGCTGGCGGAACTCGATTTGGGCGGCGCAACCGGCGCGATTGCGGTGGCGATCGCGCGCGATGGAGACGGCGCGATCTTTCCCACCGGTCATGAGTTACTGCGTGAGAACGACGTAATCGAAGTGGCGGGGTCCGCTGAGAGGGTCGCTGCTGCCCGCATTTTATTGCTTCAGTAGTTTTATGCGGGTCATTGTTCAGGCCATCGAATGTGCGAATTTTTATTGAAATACTTCCCTATTGTTAAGCAAATAAAAAAATCACGGAGCTTTAATAGCGATCATGCCGCATCGTCCCGCCTCGCAGGCCTTAAGCCGCTTTACAGTGATCGATCTGACTCGCGTGCGCTCCGGTCCGACGGCGGTGCGCCAACTTGCCGATTGGGGTGCGAACGTAATCAAAGTTGAATTACCGGAGGAACTTGACGAGCGCGAAGGGATGGGCGGTCCGCGTGAAGGCTCGGATTTCCAGAATCTCCACCGCAATAAGCGCAGCATCACGTTGAATCTCAAGGAGCCTCGCGGCCGCGATCTGTTGATCAGGATGGTGGCGAAGGCGGACGTGGTGGTCGAGAACTTTCGGCCCGAGGTGAAGCATCGCCTCAAACTTGATTATCTGGCGCTGCGGGAAGTGAATCGCGCAATAGTGCTGGCCAGTATCTCGGGATTTGGCCAGGACGGGCCGTATCGCAATCGGCCGGGTTTCGATCAGGTGGCGCAAGGCATGGGCGGCCTGATGTCCGTCACCGGATTGCCGGGGCAGGGGCCGCTGCGCGTGGGGATACCCATCGCCGATCTGACGGCGGGGATTTTCTGCGCCTATGGAATTCTGACCGCATTGTTGGAACGCGAGGTTTCAGGCGAGGGACAATGGATACAAACCTCGTTGTTGCAGGCGCAAATCTTCATGCTCGATTTTCAGGCCGCGCGCTGGTTGATGGAGGGCGAAATCGCGGGACAGGCCGGCAATAATCATCCGACCAGTATGCCAACCGGAGTTTACCCAACCAGCGATGGCTATGTGAATATCGCTGCTACCGGCCAGCGAATCTGGGAGAAACTGGCGCACAGCGTGCAGATGCCCGAGCTGATCGACCACCCGGATTTTGCCACCGCCGCGAAGCGGTCCGCTAATCGCGACGCCCTCAATGATGTTCTCAGTCAGAAGTTGCGTACTCGTACCGGCAAAGAATGGGTCGATCTGTTCAACGCGGCAGGCGTGCCATGCGGCCCGATTTACACAATCGATCAGATGTTTGCCGATCCGCAGGTTCGCCATCTAGGTATGGCGCAAGCAGTTCAATCTCCGGCGCTGGGCAGGATTGAGCTCGTGGGCCAGCCATTCACTATGTCGCGTACACCGAGCACACTTACCGAAGCTCCGCCCGAACGCGGTGAGCATACTGAAGAAATACTCACTGAACTTGGCTTGGATAGAGATGAGATTCAGATGCTACGGCGAGACAAAGTAGTCTAATAGCTGCCCTTCAGTCGGATTTAAAGCGGACCGCTAAAGTTTGTTTCGCGACCACTTGCCTGGCGTGGATCGCGATACAAATAATCGATCATACGCAGTTAACAGTACGGCTGCCGCCAGCCGCCTTGTTTTCCAAGCTCATGGTGGATTGCTATGCCTGATTATCGCGGTCTTGCCGCCAAAGTGTTTCGTTTTGAATCGCGTGTGGTGCTTTGGACGCTGGCTGGGATAGCGGCGCTTATCGTACTTGTTTTTATCGCCTCCTTTTTTCTCGATCCGATACTAACCCCGCGCATGCAGCGTGCGATGAATCAGAATCTTAAGGGCTATCGAGCCACCCTTGGTAATGCTCATCTGACGCTCTTTGACGGAACCCTGACCTTGCGCGACCTTGTAATTAGACAGGAGGCGCATCCGCGGCCTCCGGTGGCGCAAATTAAAACCACCGTTGCGAGTATCGAGTGGCTCGGATTGTTTACTGGCCATGTGGTGGCTGATTTCACTTTTGAGCAGCCGCGGCTGCGCTACGATCTTTCTCAGTTCAGTACCGAGGTGCACTCGAAAGTGCCTATTCAGCATAAGGGCTGGCAACAGGCGCTCCTCGCCGTATATCCATTCAAGATCAATCGATTCGACATTGAGCACGGCGACATCGTGTATATCGACACTGATCCTCAGCGCCCCTTACATCTGGTAAACCTCAACCTGAGCGCCCGAAACATTCGGAATATCTACTCGCCCAATCGCGTTTATCCCTCCGACTTCCACGCGTCCGCAGGTCTGGACGGGCAGGGTAGGATGGCACTCGACGGCAAAGGAAATTTCATGGCCACGCCGTTTCCTGGAGTGCTTACAGAGTATCGAATCAGTCATGCTCCACTGAGTATGTTCGATCCTGAGATGAAGCACGTGAACCTGACTTTTCACGGTGGAATCCTTGATAGTAAGGGCAGGGTCGAATACTCACCCAAAATTGAACGGGTGAATATCAACTATGTCACAATCGATGGAGTCAATTGCGGCTATGTACATATTCCGCAGACGGCCGCTAAAGAATCGAGACGGGTGTCGAAGGTAGGACACGAGGTGAGAAAACAAAACAATCGCGCGGGAGTGCAGTTAACGATGCAGAAACTGCTCATCGAACATGGCGAATTTGCTTATACCGATAAAGCCGCATCGCCTGCTTACAAGCTGTTTGTGTCCCGCATGACGTTGAAAGTGTCTAAC
>DAHVFB010000011.1 GCA_027317185.1 Deltaproteobacteria bacterium | reverse complement strand
ATATATCGGATTAATCACCCGGTTTTCCGCGATATGTTCATGGCCCCCAGTGATATTTTCCGGATGCGCTCAGGGATCGTCGGTCTGCTGGCTGGTAATTTACAAGGCGGCTGGCGTTATTCAGGGCCGTTGCTGGCGTTCAAAAGCGTTTTCTACGCCAAGTCGCTGGTCTGGCGGCTGGGGCGATCTCCTGCGCCCCCGATCTCAAGCGCGGCTGGGCAACCCCGCGGCGATGGCCATGTCACGATCGATTGACGCGAGCAGCCGACGCGATTCGATGACCCCGCTGGGTACCGCGAATAGCGCCGAGCCTGGGCGCCTGTTGCACGTGCCCGAATCGCGCTTCGGCACCTGGTTCATCAATACCGGGATTTGGAATAAGTACGTCCTCGAAACCGCGATCGGTAATCTTGAAGGCTTAATCGCGGATCGACGCCCATCGTACCCCCGGATTGTGGATGTGGGCTGTGGTTGGGGTCATTCCTTGAAACTGCTGCACGATCACTTCCGCCCGCAACATCTGGTGGCGATTGATGTCGATGGCAAAATGATTACCGCTTCCCGCGCGGAGGCTTTGCGTCAGAACCTGGCGGTTGAGTTTCAAACCACTACCGGTTCCCATTTGCAGCTTCCGGACCGGTCGATCGATATGGTCTTTTGCCATCAGACCTTCCATCACGTCGTCGATCAGGAAGATGCGCTGCGCGAATTCCATCGGGTGCTGAAGCCCAACGGGGTGCTGCTGTTCGCCGAATCCACTCGCGAGTTCATCCATTCGTGGATCATTCGCCTACTTTTCCGCCATCCGATGGACGTACAGCGAACCGCGGCAGAGTACCTGCTGATGATCCGTCAGGCGGGCTTCGCGGTTGCACCCGGATCGATTTCCTACCCTTATCTGTGGTGGAGCCGACCCGACTTCGCGATCATAGAGCGCTGCTTCGGCTTGATGCCGCGAAGCGGCCATGAGGAGACGCTGATCAACCTTTGCGCCGTTCGCCTCTGACGGCATATTCATTGCGATCTGCCGATGTACGGCATGATTGACTGGTAGAAAATATCTGGATTTCCGAGCGATCATGTCGTAGCGGTGGTTCGCGAGCATCCCGGCGGTTGCGGCAATGCAACCCGGCGGAGGCGGCGATGCCACGGGGGTCAATTCGAGCGGGGGAAAATATGGAAAACGCGAAAGCTTTTGGCGGCGCGATGGACGTGGCCTCAGCGCGTGGATCCGGGATGCTGGTTGGCGGTTCGGGGGACGCCGCGGAGGTTCGCGCCGCGATCGCATGGGCCGCGATACCGGCCGTCATCAGTTTTGCGATGTACCTGGCCTCAACCGTGATTCTCCGCCAATCGCCCGAGCGTGCCGCGCTGGCGCGATCGCTATGCTACAGCGCGGAATCGATGCTGCGCCTGGGAGAAGTGTTCTTTATCGTCGGACTTTGGCGCTTCGCTGTATGTTTCGCGTGCGTCGGCGAAGAACAGCCGTTCCCGCCCCGGCAGACGCTTCTCATCCGCGCAATGACCGCTTTTATCGTTATCTCGGCCCTGGTAATGCTAGCGATCGTGCTGGTGACCCCGGTGGTGAATTCGATCAGCCATCCAATCGCGCTTTCGGCATGAGCAACGTACCGGCGGTATACGTTTTCCAAATCTAATTTCCGATATATCGTTCCGTCTCGCGGCGGGCGACCATCGAAACTATTTCTTCTGCTGCATCGCCTGATAGGCCTCGTTCATTTCGGCCAGCACCTTGTTCACTGACGGCCGCTCCTGCACTCTCTGCCACCATTCGGCCAGACGCTGACGTTGCTCGAAGGCCGGTTTTGCGTGGTACGCGCCGAGCATCGCGATTACAAACACCATGGTGGGAGCGAGCGCGCAATCGGCCAGCGAAAACTCGGTGCAGGCAAAGCCTTCAGGCGCGATTCGCGAATCGAGTAGATCGAGCCGCAGGTTGAGCCCGCTCAGCGCCTCATTCACCAAGGCCTCGTCGCGATTCCGGGCCATCGTTTGCCCGAACAAAGTTCGCATGGGCGGATCAAGATAAAGATCATGAAAGCGGGTGAAGCTGCGCACCCGGGCGCGCGCTTCGGGATTAGCGGGCAGCAACGGTGGATTCGGAAATCGATCTTCCAAATATTCGTTGATCACTTCGGATTCGGCGATCACCATCCCGTCGTCAAGTTCGAGCGCCGGGACCTTGCCTAGCGGGTTGATCTGAAGATATTCCGGCGATTGGAAATTGCCGCCAGGCAGCGGTGCAAGCTCGACCTCGAGATTCTTGTCGTAAATTGCGATCCGGCACTTGCTGGCGAAATTTGAAAGATTCAGGTTATAGAGCTTCATCCGATCTCCATTCTCAAATCCCCTTAGCCGATAGAACAGCGCCAGCGCAAGTTGGGATCGGGCGTCTGCGGGAGTAATCTGAGCGTTGACTCGGAGTCCGGGAGCTCCTAAAAGCTCCAACAGCCTAGAAGGACAGCCTTGAAATGGACGACACACTTTCCGCCAAGCTTCGAGAATTGGATTCCGCGCTGACCCGTCACGTGCGCCCCGAAACCTATCCGTTGGCGATTCGGATGCTGAAGCCGGGCGAACCAATTCCCGAGGGCGTCAAGATGCCCAGCCAGTCGTTTCACGAGAACTGGATCGTATGCCAGTCGATCGGCGTGGCGCGCCGCTACGGATGGGGCATCGTGATCGGCCGTGAAGACGTGATTTGTCCACTGTCGGCAATCGCTTTCGGCTTCCGCGCGCCCAACGATGAATACCTGCGCGGCAAGGCGGCGGCCGGCATGTACTGCGAAACCGAGGAGGCGGCGGCGAAACTCGAAGCGGCGACCTGGCGTTTCGAGCCGGGCACCTACGACTATGCGTGTATCGCACCGGTTTCACGCGCCAGCTTCGAGCCTCACGTAATCGCGATGTACGGCAACAGCGGCCAGGTGATGAGATTGGTCACCGCCGCGCTCTACAAACACGGCGGACGTTTGGAAACCACCACCGGTGGACGGCTCGATTGCGCAGAAATCGTGATCCAGACCATGACCGCCGATGCGCCCAAGGTGATCATCCCGTGCAACGGCGACCGGGTCTTTGGGATGGCGCAGGATCACGAGATGGTGTTTTCGTTTCCGTGGCGTTACGTCGACGACATTCTCGCCGGGTTGGAGGGCACACACAAAGGCGGCGTGCGCTACCCGATTCCGGTCGCGATGCGCGGCACGGTCACGATGCCGAAGCATTACCAGGAAATTCTGGAGCATCTGAAGCAGCGCGACGAAGGCCCCCGGTCATCATGAAGGATCAGCATCACGGATCGCGCAGCGAAGAATCCCGTATCTTCCCCTTCGATAGATGAAAATTGCCGGTTCGGCACTGCTACGCCACCCGCCGCTTGGCTAACGGCTGGCGGGATCGGCGGAGTTGGCGGCGTTCAGTTTCTCGAGGTGGTCGGAGACGCGGTTGATTTCAATGGTGTTTTCGTGGACCGCCTTGGCGGCGTGGTCGGCCGCCTGCGACGCCTGTTGCGCGGCGACCATCGCCTTCTCGGCGGCCGCCTGCGCTCGAGCCGAGGCCGCCTGCGCCTGAATCGCGGCCTGCTGCGCCTGCGTATTGCGCTCGGCCTGCGACGGACCGCATCCGGCGGCGAACAGCGCGGCGCAAAGAACCCCGCCCAGAATGAATCGAACAGTCTTGTTCAAGCGTGGACCAATCAGCGCGGCGCCAGCGCTTCGACCGCCTTGGTGTCCGGCATCGGTTTGCTGTCCACCCGCAGCGGAATGATGCAGACGTGGTTGGCGCCGGCCTTGAGATGCGCCTCGATGCGACCGCGAATCTGATCGGCGCTGCCCCACGCCACGATCGCATCCACCAGCCGATCGCTGCCGTTGTTCGCGAGGTCGGCATCGGTGAACCCAGCGTTTTTGACGCTGTTCATATAATTCGGCGCCCGCAGATAAATCTGCATGTAATTACGCGCCGCAGTGCGCGCCTTGACCGGATCGCTTTCGAGGATCACGGCTTGCGCTGCGCAAATCCACGGCTTTTCACCGATAGTGGCGCGAAACTTCGCGGTATGATCGGGGGTGGTGAAGTAGGTATGAGTGCCATCGGCCTGCGCGGCCGCGAGTTGCAGCATTTTCGGATGCAGCGCAGCCAGCAGCACCGGCGGTTCTTCTTTCGGCGCCGCCGCCTTGTACATCGATTGTTTCATCTTCGGCAAATACTCCGCCATGTAACTGTATGGCTTGCTGTAATCATGGCCGCGCAGTCCGCTCACCAGATGCTTATGGCTGACGCCGATTCCGAGGATAAACCGCCCGCCCGATTGCTCCGCCAGGCTGCGCGCCCCGGCTGCCATCGTCAATGGATCGCGGGCGTAAATGTTCGCGATGCCGGTGGCGAGAATCAGCTTGTCGGTCCCCGCCAGCAGATAACCGGCATGGGCAAACGGATGCCGTCCGACCGCCTCCGGAATCCACAGCGCGCTGTAGCCGAGCTTCTCACCGGTGCGCGCGAACTCGAGAGTCTCTTTGGCGGGCATCGCGTCGAGGAAGAACCATAATCCGTATTTGCCGAGTTCCATGATTCCCTACTTAACCGAGTCACTATTCGCGCACAAGGCAAGCGGTTTCCGTGCGAGGCAATGAAGCGGTAGATTCTGACCAGGTTCACTCACGCCAGCCGAGTAAATGCGAGGGAGAGGTGCAATGAAGTTTGGACTGATGTTCATAAATGCCGGTCCGTTCAGCCAGCCCCAGATGTTCGCGCATATGGCGCGCACCGCTGAGGAGTGCGGCTTTGAATCGATTTGGGTGGTTGAACACGTAGTCGTTCCGCAAGGTTACAAATCGGCCTATCCGTACTCGCCCACCGGCAAGATGCCTGGACCGGAGGAGGTGCCGATCAACGATCCGCTGCTGCCGCTGGCCTACGCGGCGGCGATCACGACTCGCATCAAGCTCGCGACCGGGATTCTGATCCTGCCGCAGCGGCATCCGCTGTACACCGCTAAAGAGGTTGCGACGCTCGACGTGCTTTCGAATGGCCGGGTGATTCTCGGCGTCGGCAGCGGCTGGCTCAAGGAGGAATTCGACGCACTGGGGCTGGATTTTTCGGCGCGTGGCCGGGTGACCGACGAAGCGATCCAGGCGATGCGCGCGCTATGGCGGGAGCATCCATCGAATTTCCACGGCAAGCATTTCAATTTCGGGCCGGTGAATTCGTTTCCGAAGCCGGTGCAAAAGGGCGGGGTGCCGATTCATATCGGCGGACACAGCGCGGCGGCGGTGCGGCGCGCTGCGTCCTACGGCGATGGTTTTTTTCCGGCGATTGGAGAGCCGGTCAAGCTGCGCGAGTTGATTCAGATGCTCGAGGCGGAATGCGACAAGCGCGGGCGTAAGATCGCGGAACTGGAGCTGTCATGCCTGGGACGGGCCGATTCCGCGATGCTCGACACTTGCCACGAACTTGGCATCGAGCGATTGATCGTGACGCCGCCCGGACTCGATCAGGAGTCGTTTAAGCGCGGATGCGAGCGGATCGCCAACGAGTTCATCGCGAAATGAGCGCCGCGATCATGCCGATCACGGCGCCCTGAACGGTCTTCCGCACCGATCGCCGGCGCTGAAGATCAGCCCTGCTGCCAGGGCAGCGGCATCGCCTCGCCGCCGCCGTGACGCACCTTGACCGGCGCCATCCCGAGCGCTGCGATTAGACGCAGATTTTCGGCCCCATCATTGATGATTTGGTGAACCACGTCGGCCGGAATGAGCAACGTCGTAATGGGGCCGAACTTGCAATTCTCGCCATTGATGATGCAGGTGCCGGATCCTTCCAGCACCACGATCGCTTCCTCGCAGACGTGGCGATGGACTGGAGTCGCACTGCCCGGCGTGATGGTTTGTCCCCAGACCTCGAGCGTCTGCATGCCATGCTCAGGGCCGGCGAAGGTCTGATGCTTCAGGCCGGGAAGTTCGTACATGGTCAGCGCGGAGTTGTCGACGATTGGCATAATAAGGCTCCCTGCCCGCGTGCCCGAAAAGCTAACTTCGCGGCCGCAAAGGCGTGCGTGACTGAAAGCTAGTCCGGCTTTAGTTCGGGGGCAAGCTGCCCAGAGATGCTATTCCTCGGCTGCGGCAAATATGCTCAAAGTCTTGCAAGGCCGCTTAATCCTGAGCTTGACGATAATTGCTGAACAAAAGGCTTTAACGTGAGCGATTCGGAATCGAATACTCCCCTGTTGATCCAAAACGATGCGCCGCTGGGATGGCTAATCTTTAACCGTCCGCAGGTGCGCAACGCGCTCAACCTGGAAACCTGGCGGCTGCTCGCCAGCGGCATCAACCAATTGGAGCAGGATCCGGCGGTACGGGTGATCATCCTGCGCGGATCGACCCCCAAAGCCTTTATCTCGGGCGCCGACATATCCGAGTTTCCCAACCAGCGCGCCGATGCGAAACAGGCCGGCGCCTATCGCGCTCAGGTCGAAAATACCCTGGCCACCATGATCGATTGCGGCAAGCCGGTGTTGGCCATGATTTCGGGCCTGTGTATCGGCGGCGGCATCCAGGTGGCGCTCGCGTGCGATATTCGCTTCGCCGCGAAGGGCACCCGTTTCGGCGTGCCGGCCGGGCGTTTGGGACTCGCCTATCCGATCGACGGCGTGATGGCGCTGACGCACGTGGTCGGGCCGGCCAACGCCCGCGACATTCTGTTTTCGGCGCGCCTGTTCGAGGCCGAAGAGGCTTACCATATGGGACTTGTAAGCCGGCTGGTTGAGCCTGACGCGCTCGACGGCGCAGTGCGCGAATATGCTCTCAAGATCGCCGATAATGCGCCGCTGACCGTCAGTGCGGCCAAAATTGCGATACGCGAAGCCTTGAAGGATTCCGACGATCGCGATTTGCACAAGGTCCGTGCGACGGTCGAACAGTGTTACGACAGCGAGGATTATCGCGAAGGCGTGCGCGCCTTCCTTGAACGGCGTCCACCGAAGTTCAACGGCCGTTGACCGGCACGCGTCCGGTCGGTTCGGTACGTAATTGCGCGGGAAATTGCGCGAGTAATTGCGCGAGTAATTGCGATGGATGACTCAGCTCAGGAAATTTACTTCAATCCCTGGGACGAGTCGTTCCGCGCCAATCCCTATCCCCATTATCGTCCGCTGCTATCCGGGCCCCCGCATCTGATCGATGGCCTGATGCCGATGGTGCTGGTGGCGCGCTATGCCGATGTCGGCGCGGTGCTGCGCGACCATCAGCATTTTTCCAGCGTCCAACCTCGGACCGAGCTTTTCCAGCGCCGCCGCGATGTCTTTGGCGATGTGCCCACGGTGCTGTTCTCCGATCCCCCGGTGCATACCCGGCTACGCCGGCTGGTCACCCGCGCCTTTACCGCGCGGCGAATTCGCGAAATGGAGCCGCGCATCAGGAGCATCGCGGCGGGGCTGCTCGATCGCGCGGAGCAGCGCGGTGAACTCGAGTTGATGGCCGATCTCGCGATCCCGCTGCCGGTCATGACGATCGCGGAGATGCTTGGCGTCGCACCCGCGGATTACGAGCAGTTCAAGTCATGGTCCGATATCATCATCGAGGGCGACAACACGCTGCCGCCGGCCCCGCTGCCGGATTCGGTGCGAACCGCGCTGGCCGCGATCGTCGAGTATTTTCAGGCGGAAATTGAAAAACGGAGAAGCAACCCGGGCGATGATTTAGTCAGCGTATTGATAACCGCGCAGGAGGAATCCGATTCATTGAGCGCGGCGGAACTGATGGCGTTTATCGTCATTTTGCTGCTGGCCGGTAACGAGACCACCACCAATCTGATCGGGAATGGGATGCTGGCGCTGGCCAGCAATCCTGATCAACTCGAACTTTTGCGCGAGCATCCGGACCTGATGCCAGGGGCAATTGAGGAGATGCTGCGGTACGATGCGCCGGCTCAATGCGCGGTGCGTTTCACCGGCCCCGATGCCGCAGTGTCCGGCGTGAAGCTGCGCGAGGGTAGTTTCGCCTTTGTGATTCTGGCCGCGGCCAATCGCGATCCCGCGCAATTTCCCGATCCCGATCGCTTTGACCTCGCGCGTACTCCCAACGAACATCTCGCCTTCGGCGCCGGTAATCATTACTGCATTGGCGCTTCGCTGGCGCGGCTTCAAGGAACGATCGCAATCGAATCAATCCTGCATCGATTCCCGCGCCTGCGCCTCGCCGCGCCCGACGCCTCGCTGATCTACAAAGGATCGTACTTCCTGCGCGGGCTGGCCGGACTGCGCATGGCGATCGACTAAGGCCGCCGGATCGCGAGCGCTAGCTGGTGAAAATCGAATCGCACCAACCCGCCGACGAAGCTGAGGGTGCTACGTCCGCGACGATCGGTCGCCGAGGTGCTCTGCTCGGCCTTTTCCCGCCCTTGAATGCACGTGAATGGCGAATTTTCGGGATCGCCGCGACGGCCGGATTCTTCGACAACTATGACAATGCGTTGTTGAGCCTCGCGCTTAAGCAGATTCAGAATGGCTTCGGGATTGCGGAAGCCTACCTCGGCGGGATGCTCTCGATTGTGCGGCTGGGCTACCTGCTTTCCTTGCTGATATCTCCGTTGGCCGATGTGCTGGGACGCCGCCGCCTGCTGCTCTACACGATTGCCGGATATACGTTATTCACCGCGCTCAGCGCGCTTGCGCCCGGTGCCAAGAGCTTCGTTGCCGCTCAATGCCTGGCCCGTGCTTTTGCCGGGGCAGAGGGCGTGGTCGCGCTGGTGATCATAGCCGAGGAGATGCGCGCGGGCGTGCGCGGCTGGATGATCGGATTACTTGGCGCGCTGATTGCCTCCGGCTATGGCTTCGCCGCGATCGCCTTCGCCTTCATCCATCGAATTCCTTATGGCTGGCGCGGTTTGTATGCACTGGCGCTGGCGCCGCTGATTATAATCGCGCCGCTGCGCCGCCTGCTGCCCGAAAGTCATCGATTCGAACGCGAGCATCAAAAGGGCGATCATCGATCGAACCTGCTTGAACCGTTGGTGGAACTAATCCGTTTTTCGCCGCGCCGGCTGGCGATGATTACCAGCGTGGGTTTTCTGGTCTCGATGGGCAACAATCCGGGGAGCTATCTCTACGCCAAGTACCTGCAGGAGGCGCATCACTGGTCGCCCGCGAAGATTTCGACGATGGTGCTGCTCGGCGGCGCGCTCGGGATCGCCGGTAATATAGTCGCCGGACGCTTGAGCGATCGCTTCGGGCGGCGCGTGATGGGTTCGCTCTTCACGCTGTTGGGACCGCTGTTCACCCTATGGATGTACACCACGCCCAATGATTCGGTAATCGCTGCCTGGATTCTGCGGTTGTTCTTCGATACCGCGGCAGCCACTATCGTCAGCGCCTATTCCGCCGAGCTTTTTCCCACCTCGCATCGCGCCTCGGCCGGCACGGCCTTGATCGCCGCCAGTACCCTCGGCGGTGCGCTCGGCCTGGTGCTGGAAAGCGTTTTTTACGGGGAGACCGGATCGCATTGGATCGCGGTTCGCTACGTCACTTTATTCTGGCTGGGCGCTCCGCTAATCATGTACAGCTTCTTTCCGGAGACGGCAGGACGTGAACTGGAAACCATCTCACCTGAAATCGCTTCTGCGCATTAATTCAAGTTGGCGGTGGATTGCCGTGACGATTGCTTTAATCGCGATATCGGGAGCTACCGGCGCGGGGGCTCAAACGCCAGTGCGGGTCGCGATTTTTTCGTCCGGCGATCGCCGACTGGCGATGGTAAAGGTTGAGACTGCGGCTACCCCGGCAAATCGCGAACATGGACTGATGTTTCGCAAGCATCTGGACGAAGATGCCGGGATGCTGTTTGTCTTCGCCGCCCCGCAAAAGCTGTATTTTTGGATGAAGAACACGGAGATTCCGCTGGATATGATTTTCGCCGATCAAAACGGCAAGGTGGTTGGTATCGTGCGCAACGCTCAACCGTACTCGGAGCAGCCGGTTGGACCCGGTAAAGCCGCGCAGTATGTGCTCGAGGTTAACGGCGGCTTCTGCCAGCGTCACGGCGTCGATAAAGGCGATTTTCTCCGCTTCATCGGATCGCTCCCCGTCCCCAAACTGTAGCGGGTGGCTTTAACCATCCGGCGACATGCGATATTTATTTTGCGATTGAAGCACCCGGCTGGCGGCTGCGGTGCATGGTAATGGGCGTCAAAGAGAATATCGAACAGATGAGGGAGCTGTCGCGCCAGGCTGAACTGGGCGGCGGCGAGGAACGGCTTCGGCGTCATCGCGAGTCAGGCCGGATGACCGCGCGCGAGCGGATCGATTTTTTGCTCGATCGCGGTTCGTTCGTGGAGATGGACAAGTTCAAAACCCATCGGGGCACCGACTTCGGAATCGGCGAGCGGCGTATTCCGGGCGACGGCGTGGTCACCGGCTATGGCACGATCGATGGCCGCCAGGTGTGCGTCTTTTCCCAGGATTTTACGGTTTTCGGCGGCAGCCTGTCGGGTGCGTTCGCGGAAAAAGTCTGCAAGGTGATGGATCTTGCGACCCGCATTGGATGCCCGGTAATCGGACTGAACGATTCGGGCGGCGCGCGGATTCAGGAGGGCGTGGTATCGCTGGCCGGCTACGCGGACATTTTCCTGCGCAACACGCTGGCCTCGGGCGTGGTGCCGCAGATCTCCGGGATCATGGGACCATGTGCCGGCGGCGCGGTCTACTCTCCGGCGATCACTGACTTTATCGTGATGGTGCGCGACTCGTCGTTCATGTTCATCACCGGCCCCGACGTGATCAAGGCGACCACCCACGAAGAGGTCACCATGAACGACCTGGGTGGCGCGGATACCCATTCGACCAAATCCGGCGTCTGCCATCTCGAAGCGGCCGACGATCAGAGCGCGCTGCTCACAATTCGCGAACTGATGTCGTATCTGCCGCAGAACAATCTGGATGATCCGCCCTTCCGGCCGAGCAACGATGATCCGAATCGGCGCGACGAAATTCTCGATACGATAGTTCCCGAGAACCCGAACAAGCCCTACGACATCAGTGAGATTATCCGGCACGTGGTCGATGAGGCGGTGTTTTTCGAAATTCAAAAGGATTGGGCGCAGAATATTTTGATTGGTTTTGCGCGGCTGGGCGGCTATCCGGTGGGAATCGTCGCCAATCAACCCGCGTATCTGGCCGGGTGCCTCGATATCGAGGCTTCGAACAAGGCGGCTCGTTTCGTGCGCTTCTGCGATTGCTTCAATCTCCCGCTGATCACGTTCGTGGACGTGCCGGGTTTTCTGCCGGGCACGGCGCAGGAATTTGGCGGCATTATCCGTCACGGCGCCAAGCTGCTCTACGCCTACTGCGAGGCCACCGTGCCGAAAATCACCGTGATTACCCGCAAGGCCTACGGCGGCGCTTACGACGTGATGTCCTCCAAGCACATTCGTGGCGATTTCAACTTTGCGTATCCGACCGCCGAGATCGCCGTGATGGGTCCCGAGGGCGCGGTTAACATCATTTTCCGCAGCCAGATTGAGAAGGCCGCCGACCCGGTGGCCGAAAAAAGCCGGCTGGTCGAGGAATACCGGCGCACCTTCGCCAACCCCTTCAAAGCAGCGGAGTTGGGCTATATCGATGAAGTGCTGATGCCGCGCGATACGCGGCCGCGGCTGATCACGGCGCTGCGCGCGCTCGAACACAAGCGCGACAAGAATCCGCCTCGCAAGCACGGTAACATCCCTTTGTGAGGCTGCCGCGCGCCAGATGTTCAAACGGGTTTTGATAGCCAACCGCGGTGAAATCGCCGTGCGCGTGATCCGCGCCTGCCGCGAACTCGAAATCGAAACGGTCGCAATTTTCTCGGACGCCGATCGGGCCGCGCTCCATGTCCGTGAAGCGGATTTCGCCGTCCCGGTTGGACCACCACCCGCCACCGACAGTTATCTCAGGATCGATCGCATCATCGAGGCTGCCCGCCGCACCGGAGCCGAGGCGATCCATCCGGGCTATGGTTTTTTTTCGGAAAATGCCGGGTTCGCACGAGCGGTCGCCGAGGCCGGTCTGGTGTTTATCGGTCCGCCTCCCGGTGCGATCGAAAAGATGGGCGACAAGGTCGAGGCGCGCAAGCTGATGACCGCGGCGGGCGTACCGGTGGTGCCGGGATCGCCGGACGTGCTCGAGACCGAGGCCCAGGTGCGGGCGGTGGCGGCCGAGATCGGTTTTCCGATCATGCTCAAGGCGGCTGCGGGCGGCGGCGGCAAAGGCATGCGCGAGGTCCATCGCGGCGAGGAACTCGCATCGGCACTGCGTGCGGTGATCGGCGAGGCCAAATCGTCGTTTGGCAGCAGCCGCTTTTATGTCGAGAAATACCTCAATCGCCCCCGGCATATCGAAGTGCAGGTGCTGGCCGATACGCAAGGCCATACCGTGCATCTGTTCGAGCGCGAATGTTCGATTCAGCGGCGGCATCAGAAGGTGGTCGAGGAATCGCCGTCGCCCTTCGTCACCCCGGCGATGCGCCAGGCGATGGGCGCGGTGGCGGTGCGCGCGGCCAAAGCGGTCGGCTATGTCAGTGCCGGCACGATCGAGTTTCTCGCCGACGCCGATCGCAATTTTTATTTCCTCGAAATGAATACGCGAATCCAGGTCGAGCATGCGATTACCGAACTGGTCACAGGGGTTGATTTGGTGAAGGAGCAGATTCGGATCGCGGCCGGCGCGCCGCTGCCATTTAAGCAGGCCGATCTCACGCAACGCGGTGCAGCGGTCGAATGCCGCATCTATGCCGAAGATCCCGAGAACGGATTCGCTCCCGCACCCGGAAAGATCGCAACCTTGCGCTTTCCCGACGGACCGGGCGTGCGGGTCGATACGGGCGTGTATCAGGGCGCCGAGGTGCCAATCCATTACGATCCGATGATCGCGAAACTCGCCACCTGGGGCCGCGATCGCGGCGAGGCGATCGATCGGATGCGGCGCGCGCTCGACGAATTTGTGATCGCGGGTGAGTTGCGCACGAATCTTGATCTCCATCGATGGCTGATGCGCCATCCGCAATTTCTCGGCGGTGAATACGATAATAATTTTCTGGAGAAGGAATACCGGCCGCCGACTGAAGAGAGTCTGGAGGGTGAGCGGCTCGCCGCAATCCTGATGGCCGCTGCGGCGGCCTATAAGAATCACTCCGCGCCAACCGGGGTGAAAATCATGGCTTTGCAGCCGCCGGCTTCGGCCTGGAAGATCGCGGCGCGCCTCGATCTCCTGCGGCGGTAAATCATGCGTTATATCGCAACGATCGCAGGCCAGGATCATGAATTCGAAGTCGAGCAGACCGGCGAACAGAACTCGTTTCGGCTTCGTCTCGCTGACAATCGATATGATCTCGATCTGCGCCGCGCCGGGCCGTCCTCTTTTTCGATTCTAATCGGCGATCGGGTGTTCGATTTCGAAGTAACGGGCGAGGGCGAAGACCTCGCGATCGCATCGCGCGAGGGGGTGACCCGGATCGTAATTTCGGACCTCGCCCGGCGGGCCGCTACCAGCCGTTCGGCGCGCGCCGCGCAAAGCGGCCGGGCCGAGATGCGCGCGATGATGCCTGGGCGGGTGGTTAGCGTGCTGGTCAGCCTGGGGGACGAGGTCGCGACTGGAGCGGGCGTACTCGTGATCGAGGCGATGAAAATGGAGAATGAGCTTAAGGCGCCAAAGTCGGGTAAAGTGATTGAGATCAGAGTTGTTCCCGGCCAGACGGTGGAAAAGGGCGAATTGCTGGTGATAATCGAATAGCGCGGATCTCCCGCGTGGAACCCCGAAGAAAAAACCCCGAAGATGTCCGACGATCTGCAAAAATTGAAGCGCGAGCGCGAACGCTGGCGTTCGGAGCGCCTCGATCCGGCGCGCAAGCGCAATCCCGAACGGCGCGATCAGTTCACCACCACGGCCGGAATCGAGGTCGCGCCCGAGTACGATCCTTTCGATCTGAACGGCTTCGACTACCTCTCCGAGCTGGGCTTTCCCGGCGAATATCCGTTTACCCGTGGCGTCCAGCCGACCATGTATCGTGGCCGGTTCTGGACCATGCGCCAATACGCCGGGTTCGGCGATGCCGAGGAGTCGAACCGGCGCTACCGCTACCTGTTCGAGCAGGGCCAGACCGGGCTGTCGGTTGCATTCGATTTGCCAACCCAGATGGGCCGCGACGCGGACCATCCGCTGGCTGCCGGCGAAGTCGGACGGGTCGGCGTTTCGATCGGTTCAATCGAGGACATGGAGACCCTGCTCGACGGCCTGCCGCTCGATCGGATTTCCACCTCGATGACGATCAACGCCACCGCCTCGATCCTGCTGGCGCTCTACCTGGTTGGCGCACAGCGGCGCGGCGTGGCGTGGAACAAGCTTAACGGCACAATCCAGAACGACATCCTCAAGGAGTACATCGCGCGCGGCACATACATTTATCCGCCGCGCGAATCGATGCGGTTGATAACCGACATCTTCAGTTTCGCCGCGCGCGAAGTGCCGAACTGGAACACCATTTCGATTTCCGGCTACCACATTCGCGAAGCCGGCTCGACCGCCGCGCAGGAACTCGCGTTTACGATCGCGGACGGCGTCGCCTACGTCGAAGCGGCGCTTAAAGCCGGACTCAAGATCGATCAGTTCGCCAGCCGGCTGTCTTTTTTCTTCAATGTCCACAATAATTTTTTTGAAGAGATTGCCAAGTTTCGGGCGGCCCGCAGAATTTGGGCGCGGCTGATGAAAGATCGCTTCAAGGCCGCGGATGAACGCTCGATGATGATGCGCTTTCATGCGCAAACCGCGGGATCGTCGTTGACCGCGCAGCAGGTCGATAACAACGTCGCGCGGGTCACGCTGCAGGCGCTCGCGGCGGTGCTCGGGGGGGCACAATCGCTGCATACCAATTCCCGCGATGAGGCGCTGGCGCTGCCGACCGAGCAGTCCGCCTTGCTGGCGCTGCGCACGCAGCAGGTGATCGCGCATGAATCCGAAGTCGCCGATACCGTCGATCCGCTCGGTGGTTCGTACTACCTCGAAAGCCTGACGCAGGAGGTCGAACGGCGGGCATTAGAATATCTTACGCGAATCGACGATCTGGGCGGCGCGGTTTCGGCTATCGAGCAGGGCTACATGCAGCGCGAGATTCAGAATGCCGCCTATGCTTATCAGCGCGCGGTCGAGCGCGGCGAACGGATTATCGTCGGCGTCAACCGTTTCACGATGGAATCCGCGGCGATGCCCGATATCCTGCGCGTCAACCCGCAGACCGAGCAGAAGCAGAGGGAGAAACTGGGCCGTTTGCGCGCGAATCGCGATTCAACGGCGGCAGCCGGGGCGCTGGATAAAATCGAAATCGTCGCGCGCGAAGGTTCCAACCTGATGCCGCCCATAATCGAAGCGGTGCGCAGTCGCGCCACGCTGGGCGAAATTTCCGACGCGATGCGCCGGGTTTTTGGCGAATATCGGCCACCCAACGTGGTGTAGTAGCGCGCGGGGTTCGCGTCCGGTATCACTTTAATTAAAGGGAAGTTGAAAGCGGGAGGAGTTCGGTTCGGAACCGCCCGCGTTCGCCCGATCCAACAATTCAAGGAGAGTAACAAGGATGGGGCCGGTTCCGAAGGGCGTTTTCCTGACCAAGGGCGTGGGCAAGCACCGCGAAAAACTCACCTCGTTCGAGATGGCGCTGCGCTCCGCCAGTATCGCCGAATACAACCTGGTGCGGGTCAAATCGATTTTCCCTCCTAACTGCAAGTTGATCAGTCCGCAGGAAGGCTTGCGCTACCTGACGCCGGGCCAGATCGTCTTCACCGTCATGAGCGATAATGCGACCAACGAACCGCATCGGCTGATCGCCGCCTCGGTTGGCGTCGCGATTCCCGCCAATGCGGCGCAATACGGCTATCTGTCGGAGCATCACAGTTACGGTGAAACCGAGCAGAAGGCGGGCGACTATGCCGAGGATCTGGCGGCCACGATGCTGGCGACGATTCTCGGGGTGGATTTCGATCCCAACGCCCATTACGACGAGCGCAAGGATATCTGGCGCGTATCGGACAAGATCGTCTCGACCCGCAACGTAACCCAATCCGCGATTGGCGACCGCGACGGGTTATGGTCTTCGGTGGTCGCGGCGGCGGTGTTCGTCGATCTGCCGAACAACGGTAAATAATTATGGCGGGTAAATAATTATGGCGACGGAAATCTTTTACTGCGAGGCCTGAAGATACCGGCCGCGGGCGGTCAGTCTGGCCGCCGAGTTGAAACAGCGCTTCGGGGAAGAAGCGAAATTGACCAAAGGAAGCAGCGGTCAGTTCGACGTTCTATATGATGGCCGCGCGGTGTTCTCTAAGCGGGAGAGCGGACGCTTCCCGATCGAAGGCGAGGTGGGCGAGCGTATCGCCGCCCTGCGCGAGGGGCGCGAACTGCCGCCCGAAGATCGCGAATCGCCGGGCAAGGGCCTCCTCGGCCGCCTGGCCGACAAATTTCGGAACTAGGGCCGCGGGGTGCTCGAAAAGAGTGCCCCGAGTTCGTCCGGCGGCAGCCTGAGACCGACGTAAAATGGTCCGAACTCCGCGTACATCGCGCTCGATTCGTCGAAACGCATTTCGTAGATCAGCTTTTTGAACACCAGCGGGTCGTCGGCGAACAGATCGACGCCCCATTCCCAATCGTCAAACCCGACCGATCCCGAAATGATCTGCGTCACCTGTCCCGCGTAGCGCCGCCCGATCATCCCGTGATCGTGCATCAGTCGCTGCCGCTCTTCGATCGGCAACTGGTACCAGTTACAAGTTTCGCCGCGCCGTTTGTTCATCGGATAGAAACACACGTAGGGGCGCGGTGGGATCGGTGGCGATAAGCGGCCGCCGAGCTGGCCGCGGCCTTCGGCCATCGCCGCGTCCACCGCCGATTTCCATTGCGGGGTGCCCGGTTCAATTTTTTCCGCCGCCAGACGTCGATATAGGTGAACGCTGCCCTCGTAGAGCCCGATTTCGACCATCGAAAGGTACGAGGTGGTGGGTTCCAGGAAATCGCTCAGCGCCAGAGCGGCGACTTGCGCCTGCGCTTGCGCCAGTGCTTCAAAATCCCGGCGGAAATGGATCAACAGGAGGTCGCCTTTATGCCCCAGCACTGAAAAGGCTGCGCTATTGCCATCCTCGCGCTGTTCCATGCGGGCGAGCAGCGCCGCCGCTTCTTGAATCATCTGGTCGACGCGATCGGAAGCCAGATCACGTAGCGCGGCGCGCCGAATGCGGAACATCTGATGCAGGACACTGGCGCCTTCGAGCGTCAATGGCGCGGGATAAAGCGCCGCTTTTTCAGGTGTCGCAGTTATCGCCACGGGCCGTTCGCTTTTCATGATAATGATTTTATCCGATACCGGCGATGTGAAAGAAAGCGATGCGCTAAATTGAATGAATCAAGGAACATTTATCGTAATCGAGTTCGCCTGATGTAGCCCGCGCGCGGGCTAGCTGTTAGGCTTTTCAGGCAAATTCAATCTCAAATATGAAAATTCAAGCAGCAGTGGTAGGGGCTACCGGAATCGCGGGTCAGCAGGTGCTGGCGGCGCTTGATAAGCATCCGGATTTTGAAATTGCCGCGCTGGCGGCTTCGGAACGATCGGCGGGTAAGAGCTATGCCGCCGCTATCACCGACGAACAAAGCGGTATCCGCCGCTGGTACGTGCCGGGGAGCGAGCCGCCCGAGGCGGCGCTCAAATTGCCGGTGCAGGAAGCCAAATCGATGCGCCTTGACGGTATCGGAGTGGTGTTTGCGGCGGTCGAATCCGAAGCGGCGCGGGAATTGGAACCGATTTATGCCGCCAGAGTGCCGACGATCAGCACCGCGCGGCCCTATCGGATGGAAGCGGACGTGCCACTCCTGATTCCGGGCGTTAATCTCGATCACGTTGCGATTGTTAACGAGCAGCGCCGCCGCCGCGGATGGAAGGGATTCATCGCCACCCTGCCGAACTGCACTGCGACCGGGCTGGCGATCACGCTCAAGGCGCTCGACCTGCGCTTCGGCGTCGATTGCGCGATCGTCACCACCATGCAGGGGATTTCAGGCGCCGGACGCGACCTCGCCGCGCTCGATATCGTCGAAAACATCATTCCGTTCATCCCGCGCGAAGAGGAACGGCTCACGATCGAAACCCGCAAGATACTCGGGCGCGTAGGCGACGGACAAATCGACGAGCTGCCGGTCCGGGTCAGCGCCACCTGCACCCGCGCCGGAGTGCTCAACGGGCATACCGAAGCGGCGACGGTGGGGCTCAAGCGGGCGGCGTCGATCGAGCAGGTGATCGAGGCCTTCGAGAGCTTCGGCCGCGAGTTCAGCGCGATCGGCCTGCCGAACGCGCCGCGCCGGATGATCACCGTGCATCGCGATCCGATGCGTCCGCAGCCGCGGCTCGATCGCGACGCCGAAAATGGCATGACCACTTCGGTCGGACGGATTCGCCTCGATGAAGTGGTTCCCAACGGGGTCAAGTATCTGCTGGTGACGCATAATGCTGCGATGGGCGCGGGACGCGGCGCGGTGTTGGTGGCCGAATACCTGCGCCATGCGGGCTACCTGGGATAACCCGGCGCGGAGCTGACCGCGAGCGTGGCTAATTATCGGGGCGAAAATATCCGAATTCCCCGATTTAGGGCCATAGCACCTGGTCCGCCATCAGTTGCTTGCGCTCCTCAACAGATAATCCCAGCAACTCGCCGAGTACGTAGTCATTGTCCTCGCCCGTTTCAGGAGCATTGCGGCGAATCGATCCGGGGGTCGCGGACAAACGATACGGAATTCCGCTAACCGCCGTATCCTTATCGTCCGGCCGCTTGACCAGCGGCCAAAAACCGCGTGAGCGAAGCTGTGGGTCGTGAGTGCAGAGGTCTTCGCCATTTTGGACCACGCCGGCCGGCACCTTAGCCGCTTGCAGAAGCCTCATGACGCTCTCGGCCTCGCACTCGGCGGTCCAGCGGGTAATATGCTGGTCCAGCTCCTCGCGATTGCGCATGCGCAGATAAAGCGTGCGGAATTTTTCTTCGGTGGTCCAGGCTGGAGCGCCGATGGCGGCGGCGAAACGGGTCCATTCGGCCTGCGTACGGACTGCGATCGCGATCCAGCGATCGTCGTCATCGCCACGCGGTTTGCATCGATAGACCCCGTGAGGCGCCGCCGGCATCTCCTGAGCGCGCCAGTCCACCGGCGGTTGCGGGCGTTGATTGACCGAGATATCCAGCAAGGCCGGACCGATGAAGCCGGTTAGCGATTCGAGTTGCGACAGATCGATAAATTGTCCCAGGCCGGTGCGTTTACGATGCCACAATGCGGCCAGCGCGGTTAATCCTCCCGCCAGTCCGCCCGCCAAATCGGAAAACGAATAGCCGTACCCAGCCGGTTCGCCGTTCGGATCGGTCATCAGGCGGGTGAAGCCGGCCAGCGCCTGCAGCGTAGGACCATAACTGACGTAGTTGTTGCGCGGGCCGGTATGACCCAGCCCGGACATGCTCATGGAGATGATGTCGGGTTTGATTTTGCGCAAGCTCTCGTAATCCATTCCCCAGCCGCGCATCACGCGCGCCGAAAAGTTGTCAATCACGAGGTCGCCGATCTTCACCAGCCGGCGCGCCAGCTCGACGCCTCGCGGCTCACCCATGTTGATCGAAACCGAGAGCTTGTTGCGATTCAGATCCGGCTGGGTGCCGACCTTGCGCGGACCCATGTAGCCGGGAATCCTGCGTTCGACCTTGATCACTTCTGCGCCATTGTCCGCGAGCATTCGGGTGGCGACCGGCCCGGCCACCACCCAGGTGAAATCCACCACACGGATGCCTTCCAGCGACATCGCCATGGTCAAAGCACCCCCTCGGCGGTCAACACCTGAAGTTCATCGGCGGGCAGATCGAGTTCATCGCGCAGAATTTCTATCGTATGTTCACCGAGCAATGGCGGTCGCCGATAGATGCGCCACGGTGTCCCGTGCATGATCGCGGGTGCGCCCGGGTAGAGGAATTTCTTTCCGAGTTCGGGGTGATCGACTTCGACAAAAAAGTTGCGGGCGCGCAATTGTTCGTCGTCGAACAGCTCTTCCGGATGACGCACGGCGGCGTAAGGCTGGCGCAGCAGTTGAGCCCGCGCGACGATCTCATCGCGCGGGCGGTCAGCCACCCATTGATCGAGCACATCGAATAAGCGTTCCGCATGGGCCGCACGATGGGCGTGTGCTTCCCAGGCCGGATCGACCAACTCCTGCGCCGCACCATCGGATTTGACCCATTCGATCAGCGAGGTCCAGTCGCCGATCGTGCAGTGCATCACGTAGCCGTCGCTGCATTTGCCGACCCGGAAAAAGCGCGACCAATGCATCGTGCCGCGCCGGCGTTCCGGCACGCCATTTTGAAAGTAGCCGCCGACCACGTGTTCGAGGGTGCCGGCCGTGGCGGCCTGCATGCTCAGGTCGATCCACTGGCCAATCGAGTCGCGATCGCGCGCGAACAGCGCGCACATGATAGCGATTGCGCCGTAAAATGAGGCCGGATGATACCCTTGCAGCCCGAGCGGACGCACCGGCGGACGGCCCGGATAACCGTTGACGTAAAGCATGCCGCCCATCGCGGTCAGAACGGTATCGTCAGCCACGAAGTCGCGATACGGCCCGTCCTGCCCGAAGGGCGACATCGAGAGCATCACGAGGGCGGGATTGATTGCGTGCAGCCGCTCCCATCCAAGACCCATCGCGTCAGCGCGTCCCGGCGCGAAGTTCTCGATCACCACGTCCGCCGAACGCGCCAGATCGAGCAGGATTTCCCTTCCGCGCGGCGCTTCGAGGTTGAGCGTTAACGATCGCTTGTTGAAGTTGTAGAACCAGAAGAACAGGCTGCGATTCGGATGGGGCAGGTCATCGACGAACGGACCGATACGCCGCCCGCTATCGCCGCCTGGCGGTTCGATCTTGACCACGTCCGCGCCGAGATCGGCCATCAGACGTGCGCATAGATGGCCGGTATAGTCGGTCAGGTCGAGTACTCTGAGTCCCGCCAGGGCACCGGAGGCAATCGCGGTCGGTGTGGTCATGCTTCAAACCCCGGAAATACTTCAGTCAGCGCGGGATGGTACGAAGCTCTCCGCGCGTTTTCAAGCGATCCCATCGGCGCCGCCTCCACGGGACTGTTTAACGCATCGCTTCCATCCGGTAATCTTCCAACTCGAGCTTCACCTCGCACGACCGATCCGCAACATGGCGACAGATTACAAAGTTACCTTAAAACTGCCCAAAACCGATTTCCCGATGAAGGCGAATCTGCCTAAACGGGAACCCGAGATGCTCAAACGCTGGGAGGATCTGGGAATTTACCAGCGCCTGCTGGCCACCCGCGCGGACGCGCCGCTATGGGTGCTGCACGATGGGCCGCCCTATGCGAATGGGCGGGTGCATTTCGGAACCGCACTTAACAAAACGCTCAAGGATTTCATCGTGCGTTCGCGCGCCGTGCTCGGCTTCCGCACCCCGTTCGTTCCGGGCTGGGACTGCCATGGCATGCCGATCGAGCACAATGTCACCCGCGAGTTGGGCGACAAGGCGCGCACCGTCTCGAAGCTCGAACTGCGCAAACTGTGCCGCGCGCATGCCGAAAAATATATCGATATCCAGCGCGTCGATTTCCGCCGGCTTGGTGTGATCGGCGGATGGGATCATCCTTATGTGACCCTCGATCCGCGCTACGAAGCGGCCGAGATCGCGGTGCTGCGCCGGATGGTCGAGGCGGGCTACATCTATCGCGGACTGCGGCCGGTCCATTGGTGTATCGAGTGCCGTACGGCACTAGCTGAGGCCGAAGTTGAGTATCGCGATCACGCTTCGCCGTCGATCTATGTCGCCTTCCGGTTCAATGACTCGATCGGCGACTCGGCTGCGCTGGCTGCGAGTTCATCCGATGGATCGGAGTTGGCCGCGGCCCATCGCATGGGTCGGCTTTTCGCATTGATCTGGACCACCACGCCGTGGACGCTGCCCGCCAACCTCGGCATCACGCTCAACGAGACCTTCGATTACGTTGCGCTGAAATTCGGCGAACGATGGTACGTAGTGGCGCAACGGCTGGCCGAGGCAGTCGAGCAAGCGATCGGTCTCAAGGCGTCGAGCCGCATCGCACTCAGCCGGGCGGCGCTCAAGGCCCTCGACGGTCAGGACATTTTCCGTCATCCGTTCGTGGATCGCGATTCACGGCTGATGTTTGGTCCGCATGTGACCGCCGAATCCGGCACCGGCCTGGTGCATACGGCCCCCGGCCACGGTTACGAGGATTTTGTCATCGGCAACCAGTACGGTTTGCCAACGCTGACGCCGGTCGATGACGCAGGCGTGTTCACGCCGGAAGCGGGCAGGTATGCGGGCCGCAAGGTATTTGACGCCAATCCGGAGATCGTCGCAGATTTGAAAGCGTCGGGTGCGCTGCCGCACAACGAGAATCTCAGCCACAGCTATCCGCATTGCTGGCGATGCAAGCATCCGCTGATCTTCCGCGCCACCGAGCAATGGTTCCTGCGCGTGGACCATGACGATCTCCGTGCGCGGGCACTGAAAGAAATCGATCAGGTGAACTGGGTGCCGGCTTGGTCGCGCGATCGCATCCGCAACATGGTCGAGTCGCGGCCCGATTGGTGCCTGTCACGTCAGCGTGCGTGGGGCGTGCCCATACCCGCATTGAAATGTTCAGGCTGCAGTTTCGTCAGCCTCAATCCGGCGGTGATGAAACGGGTCGAGGAGACTTTCGCGGAGGCGGGTTCCGATGCGTGGTATGAGCGGCCGGTGACGGATTTTGTCCCGCCAGGGTTGAGGTGTGAAAAGTGCGGCGGCACGGAGTTTTCCAAACAAGAGGACGTCCTCGATGTGTGGTTTGATTCCGGATGCTCGCAGGCGGCGGTGCTGCGGCAGCGAAATTTGGATTGGCCGGCGGCAGCCTACGTCGAGGGTATCGATCAGGCTCGCGGCTGGTTCCAATCTTCGCTGATCTGCGCGGTCGCTACCGAGGTGCACGCGCCCTATCGCAACGTCATCAGTCACGGGCTGGCGCTCGATGAACTGGGACGCAAAATGTCGAAGTCGCTCGGCAATTTCGAACACGCCGCCGACGCGGTAAACCGGATGGGCGCCGATGTCTTCCGGCTGGTGTTCGCGTCGGTAGATTATGCGGCAGACATGAGCGTGGGCGAGAACCTGTTCAGCGCGGCGGCGGAGGCCTATCGCAAGCTGCGCAACACCGCGCGTTACATTTTGGGCAATCTGTACGATTTCGATCCGCGTCGCGATTCGGTTGCGCCGGAAGCGATGCTGGAATTCGATCGCTACATCCTGGCGCGGCTGGAACGGCTCAAGCGCGAAGTTCGTGCGGCTTACGAAAAATTTGATTTTCAGGCTGCCTATCACGGCATTATGAAATTCGTGGTGGTAGATTTGAGCGCGCTATATATCGATGTGGCGCGCGATCGGCTGTACTGCTCCGGGGAACGCTCGCACGAGCGCCGATCGGCGCAGACCGCAATTTTCCATCTGCTTGATGCGCTGGTCAGGATGCTCGCGCCGCTCATTCCCTACACCGCCGACGAGGTGTACCTGCATCTGCCCGGCGAGCGCGCGGAAAGCGTGCATCTGCTGGAGCTTGCCGCGCCTAATCCCACGCTAGCGGACGGCGATCTGGAATCCAGCTGGAGCCGGCTGATTGCTCTGCGCGACGAGGCGTTGCAGCTGCTCGAAACCATGCGCCAGACCGGCGTCATCGGCGCGCCGCTGGAGGCGGAGCTTCAACTTGGCGTGGCGTCCGCAAACAATGACGGCTTAGGCGCGATCCTTGAGCAGTATCGCGATCAGCTTGCCGATTTCCTGATTGTATCCAAGGTTGCGATTCTCGATGACGCCGCGACGCAGCGCCTCGCTGCGTCCGCAAACGGGGCCGATTCGTTCACGGTTGACGGCTGGTTTGGTCGGCTCACCTCGAACCCAAAACTGGTGATTGCCGGGCGCAAGGCTCCGGGACTGAAATGCCAGCGTTGCTGGAAGTACTATGATGACGGTGGCGATGCGGAGTTGTGTCCGCGATGCCGCTCGGTGTTGCAGGCCTGATCAGGTGAGCGAGGCTTTTTCTATCGGCGGGCAGGCAGCGGATAAACGATCGCACCTGCGCACGTTATGGCTGATGCTGGCGGGGGTGACGATTCCGGTACTGATCCTCGATCAGGCGAGCAAGCTGTATGTCGCTTCCCATCTGCGCTTGTACCAGATGATCGCGCTGGTGCCGAACGTCTTGGATATCACTTACACTTTGAACCCGGGGGCTGCCTTCAGCCTGTTCGTCAATCTTTCGCCGGGACTACGTGCTGGGATGCTATTCGCGATTTCGGCGGCTGCAATCGTGATCCTGACAATCCTGCTGGGGCAGGCACGCATGATTACCGCCAATGCAGTTGCGTTTGCGCTGATTCTGGGCGGTGCGCTGGGTAACCTGATCGATCGCGCGCTACGCGGCCGCGTAATCGATTTTATCTATATGCACTACTATCGCTGGAGCTATCCAGTCTTCAATCTGGCCGACAGCGCGATAACAATCGGGGTAGTACTTATTCTAATTGCTTCCCTGCGCGGCGCAGACGATGCACCACCCGGAGTCGATGCTTAACGTATCGCTTTATTTGGATGCAATCCGCCGACGCCGCCCACCACGCGGTTGACAGAATCTTCCCCCGGTTAAATGGCGGCGCATTCGCTCCGCACTGCCGCCAGTCAGATGAACTGACCGGCAGTGCGGAGACCTAAAAAGTTAGCTCTGGACGCCGCGGCGGCGGCTTTGCGCCGGAATTGCAGCTTTTTCTATGGGTTTGCCGCTTTCTTCCATTTCGGCCCGCCAACGATCGATCGCTTCGACGTTGAATCTCCAGTCGCTGCCGACCCTGAAGGCCGGTAGCTGACGCTGTCGCAACAGCCGATAAATCGTGGAGGGGTGAACACGAAGGTATTCGGATACTTCTCTGACCGTGAGCACCTTCGCTTGCAAATTTGCTGATTGTGCCATATCCATCCTCACCTGGTAGTTCTCGGCGCACCAACGTCATGCGCTAGACATGGGCAAACTAGTTACCGCAATGCACGCTATCCCGAACATTCGGGACCGCCCATGACTCTCGACTTCCCTGGCTGATTCTAGATAATCAACCGGCGGGAAGTTCCCCCCCAGGTGGCTTCTAAAAGCCCCCCACCGCCTAATTCAGTGTCGCGCTATCGAAAAAAAATTACAACCCTGCCCGACGCCGATTAACCGCCATAAAGCCACAACTCTGAAAAATAACCCGTGTTATGGAACGAGAAGCTAATTTCCGGGAGCCGTCCGGGATAAAAAGAGCAAAGAACGAAGCATCTTTAGTCAGCAGAAAGCTCAGCTATGATCTGCTCGGAATCAAGTTTATAGGTGAGTGCGTGCCCAATCCGATCGATCAGGATAAATTCAATATTCGAACCTGATCGCTTTTTGTCCAGATTAAGGGCACTGGCGAAGTTCTCACTGGCCCATTGCGACGGCATCTCGACCGGCAGCGCAGCCATCTTGAGCAAAGCCCGCAGCCGCTCAGCGTCGACCGCGCGCAATCCAGCGTAGGTTTGTGACAGACGCGCCGCCGCCATCATTCCGATCGCCACCGCCTCGCCGTGCAGGTAGTGACCGAAGCCGGAGCTGGCTTCGATCGCATGGCCCACCGTATGCCCGAAATTAAGGATTTTGCGCAGACCCGACTCAGCCTCGTCGCGTTCAACGACCGTGGCCTTGTGTCTGAGCGAACGCTCCACGATCTCTTCCATCGGACGCGGCTCGCGCGCCATGATCGCCGGCAGATCGCGTTCGAGATCGTCGATCATCGTGGCATCCATAATCGCGCCGTACTTGATCACCTCGGCCAGTCCTTCGCGGAATTCACGCTCGCCGAGCGTTGTCAGTGTCTCGACATCGGCGACGATCAGGCGCGGTTCATGGAACGCCCCGATCAGATTTTTTCCCTGCCGATGGTTCACGCCGGTCTTGCCGCCTAATGCCGAATCGACCTGTCCCGTCAGCGTGGTCGGAATTTGCACCAGCGCAAGGCCACGCAGAAAGGTTGCCGCCGCGAATCCTGCCAGATCGCCGACCACGCCACCGCCTAATGCGAAAACCGCGCTGTTGCGATCAAGCCTGCCCTCGACCATTCGATCGTAAAGCTGCTCCACCATCGCGAGTGACTTGCTCCCCTCGCCGGACGCGATCTGAATTCTAATCGGATCGAATTTCGCTGTGCTGAGCGCGTCCGCTACCCGTTCGAAATACAGCGGTCCGACGTTGGCATCGGTCACCAGCGCCACCCGTCCGCCGTGGAGGCCGGCTTCGAGCGCCAGTTTCCCCACCTCATCGAGCAGATGAACGCCGACGTGAACCGGATAAGCTCGCGCACCAAGCTCTACACGGAAGGTTTGCATCGTTGGTTCCTGATCGCGAAATAGGTGTCCAGCAGGCGTTCGGCCGATTCTTCGATCGAAGTCTCCGAGGTGTCGACCGTAGCCGCGGCGCGCGCGTAGATTGGAGCGCGCTCATCAAGTAATTGCATCACCCGTTCGAGCAGCGGCTGGCCGCCTTCGAGCAGTTTGGGTCGTATCGTACTGGAACGGGCGACGCGTTCGGTAATTACCTGGGGATTAGCCGTCAGGCAGATAACAATTCCGCTCTCTTCGAGTATGCGAAGATTTTGCGCGTCGGCGATCGCGCCGCCGCCGGTTGCGATTACCGCGGGCGCTGGATCGCTTGCGATCGCGGCGATTACCTCGCGCTCGATCGCACGGAAGCTCGTCTCGCCCTCGATCGCGAAAATCTCCGGTATCGATTTACCCTCGCGCGCCGAGATCTCGCGATCGCTATCGACAAAACGCCATCCCAGACGCTCGGCCGCGACCCGTCCCACGCGGCTTTTTCCGGTTCCCATGAAACCGGTCAGCACCAGCTTCGGTTCCATGTCCTAATAGCTGCGCACCTGTTCCAGATAACCGTGGTAATTGCGCGTGATCTCGGCCAGAGAATCACCGCCGAATTTCTCCAGGAAGGCGCTTGCGATTTCATGCGCAACCACGGTCTCCGCGATCACCGCGGCGGCCGGAATCGCACACACATCCGATCTTTCGATAGTCCCTGTGGCGCCCTGTTTGGTTCGAATATCGACCGAATGCAACGGGCGCATCAGAGTGGACAGCGGTTTGAATGCAACCCGCACGCGCAATGCCTCGCCAGTGGTCATGCCGCCCTCGGTGCCACCGGAGTTGTTCGAATGCCGGGTGAAACGGCGCTCGCCGGCGTCATAGCCGATTTCGTCATGCAGTTGCGATCCGCGTATCGTCCCCGCCATGAAGCCCATGCCGAACTCGACTCCCTTGGCCGCCTGCAGCGAGAGCAGCGCATGCGCCAGCCGGCCGTCGAGTTTGCGATCCCATTGCACATGGCTGCCAAGTCCGACCGGCAGCCCGGCGACGATCACTTCGACGATGCCGCCGAGCGTATCGCCACTTTTTTTGCACTCGTCGATTTCCGCGATTATCGCCGCTTCGGCTCGCGGATCGGCTACCCGCACCTGGGATTGTTCGGTGAGCCTCGACAATTCCGCGATCGAAGTTCCCTCCGCCACCGCCGCCGGCGTGGCGCCGATTTGCACCACGTAGCCCAGCGCTGAAATTCCGAACGGCGCCAGAATTTGTTTAGCCAATGCGCCCACCGCCACCCGCGCGGTGGTTTCGCGCGCCGAGGCGCGTTCCAGGATGTCGCGAATATCCTCCAGGTTGTACTTGAGCACGCCCGCCAAATCGGCGTGCCCCGGGCGTGGACGGGTGACAACCTTGGCTTCGCCGCGGTCCGCCGGATCGGCCGACATCCGCTTTTCCCAATTCGCGAAATCGCGATTTTGGACGATGAACGTGATCGGACTACCCATCGAACGCCCGAAGCGAAGGCCGGAGACCGGGCGCACCTCGTCGTGCTCGATAAGCATGCGGCCCCCGCGCCCGTAGCCCTTCTGACGGCGCGCCAGATCGCCATTGATTTGCGCCAAATCGATCTCGAAGCCGGCCGGTACGCCCTCGATGATCGCGACCAGCTCTGGCCCGTGAGATTCTCCGGCGGTAAGAAAACGCAGCATGATATATATTCCGTTGCGGCTCGTTCGCCGCAACCTCAGATTCAACCAGAGTCGCTAGCGACAAGAAAGCGGCTTCCCCCGCGGCGCTTGCGGTTGGCGATCGGTCCAACTATTAAGCCGCTATGAGCAAGCTGCCGCGCATCATCGTCTGGGGGATAGTTGCGCTGGCCGGCGCTGGGGCGCTCGCTATCGTGGCGACTGCCCGCGGCGAGCGCCATCCGAACGCACTGTGGTTCATCGTCGCGGCGGTTTCGATTTACGCGCTCGGCTACCGTTTCTACTCGCGGTTTATCGCCGATCGGGTGCTGGAACTCGACGACGGGCATCCGACCCCGGCGATTCGGCTGGCCAATGGCCGCGACTATGTTCCGACCACCCGCTGGGTGACCTTCGGTCACCATTTTGCGGCGATTGCCGGTCCCGGACCGCTGGTGGGTCCGGTGCTGGCGGCGCAGTTCGGCTACCTGCCCTCGACCTTGTGGATCGTGATCGGCGCGGTGCTCGGCGGCTGCGTGCAGGATTTCATCATCCTGGGCTACTCGCTCAAGCGCGACGGCCGCTCGCTAGGCAAGATGGCGCGCGACGAGATCGGGCCGGTAGGTGGCCTGGTGGCGTTGCTCGGCGTGATGCTGATCATGGTTATCCTGATCGCGGTGCTTGGGCTGGTGGTGGTCAACGCGATGAAGCACAGCGTATGGGCCACTTCGACCGTGGCGTTGACGGTTCCGATCGCGATGCTGGTCGGCATCTGGATGACGCAGCTTCGCCCCGGCCGGATTGTCGAAGCCTCAGCGATCGGCGTTGCGCTAATCGTCGCGGCGGTGTTCGCCGGCCGCTACGTCGGCGAATGCAGCTTCGGGCGCTATTTCGCGATGGACGCGCCGCAGCTCGCGCTGTGGATTATCGGCTACGGCTTTATCGCCTCGGTGCTGCCGATCTGGTTGCTGCTCGCGCCGCGCGATTATCTTTCCGCCTTTGTCAAAATCGGCACTATTGCCGCGCTCGCGGTGGGTATCATCGCGCTGCATCCGCCCACCCTGATGCCGGCCCTGACCCGCTTCACCGACGGTAGCGGCCCGATCTTCGGCGGCAAGGTGTTTCCCTTCGCCTTCATCACGGTGGCTTGCGGAGCGATCTCGGGGTTCCACTCGCTGATCGCCTCGGGCACTACGCCCAAGATGCTCGAACGGGAACGCGATGCCCGGCTGGTCGGCTACGGCTGTATGCTGATGGAGTCGTTCGTGGCCATGATGGCGCTGATCGCGGCCGTGATGCTGGATCCCGGCGTTTATTTCGCGATCAACAGTCCGGCCGGGGTGATCGGTACCGGCGCGGCGGCCTGCGCCAGGATTACCAAATGGGGCTTTCCGGTGAGCAACGCGCAGATGGTCGCGCTGGCGAAATCGATCGGCGAGACCACCTTGTATGCACGCACCGGCGGGGCGCCTTCGCTCGCGGTCGGGATGGCGCACATTTTCGCGCATACGCTGGGCGGCCAGGCGGTGGTCGCGCTTTGGTACCATTTCGCGATCATGTTCGAGGCGTTGTTCATCCTGAGTACGCTCGATGCCGGTACGCGCGTCGCTCGTTTCATGTTTCAGGACCTGATTGGACAGATTTATCCGCCGCTGGCCGGTAGCGGCTCCTATGCGAACATATTGGTCAGCTCCGCGATCGTGGTGAGCGCTTGGGGCTATTTCCTGTATTTCGGAACGATCGACCCACTCGGCGGAATCAATTCGCTATGGCCGCTGTTCGGAATCGCCAATCAGATGCTGGCCACGATCGCCTTGTGCGTCGCCACCAGCGCAATGATCCGGCAGGGCAAGGCGCGCTATGCGTTCGTCACCCTGATTCCGCTGGTCTGGCTGGTGGCGGTTACGATGACCGCCGGGTTCGAAAAACTTTTCAGCGCTGCGCCGAACGTTGGCTTTCTCGCCCATGCGGCCAAACTCGGAATCGAGCTGACCGCGCCGAACCTTGGCACCGCCCGCATCGCCGAAATTACGCGCCTGGTATGGAATGATCGCATTGACGCGGCCATGACGGTGCTGTTGATCGCGGTGGCGGCGACCATTTTGCTCGACTCGATACGCCTGTGGATACGCACGCTGATCAGTCAGCGCATGCGGATGGCGGGTCGCGAGGAGGCCGCCGCGTGAATCCGGCATGGTTTCCCGCCCGGCCCGCGAAAGCTTCCGTCAAGGCGTGGTATGTGCTTCGCGCGATCGCCAACGAACTGGCGCGGCTTAACCGGTTCGGGGTCGAAGGAAAGTCCTCGGCCACGCGGCGCGAACGGGCGCGTATGGTGACGGCCGAACTGACCGATCGCTATCGCGGTCCCAATCGCTGCTGCTAAGGAAGCTCTGCTCAAAGCTCATTCTGTCATTCTGAGCGCAGGAAGAATCCTGGGGTTCTTCACTGCGCTAAGAATCCAGCCGCCCTTTGCCGGGCAGCGCGAAAGTTGCGGGACCAATCATCGTTGAACGCTGCAACGCATTTCAGCTTGGATTTTGCGAAACGCCGCACGAGGGGTTTTTTCCGGCCGTTCTAGGTACTTTTCCACCGCTGCCTAAGACAATTCTCGATTACGCGATCTCACCCGATGCTTTAGCGTGCGGCATGTCGGTTGCGATGTAGGGGTGGCTGAAGCTACCGCGACTGGCAAAGGGTGGCGAGATTGAACACTGAGTATCAAAAAGCGACAGCGGCGCTGTCCAGAAATCGGACGACAGCGATCTATGACTCCTCCCGATTGAAGGATGCGCAGGGGGGTATCAGACTCGAGGCGCTGGGCAAGCTCGCGCACGAACTGCGCACGCCGATCCAGATTTTGCTCGGCTACCTCGATGCGTTGCCCGAGGACCTGCCGCAAAACACGCCAGCTGCCTCGCGCCGGATGATCGCGCGCATGAATGTGACTGCGGTGGAACTCGCGCGTATCGTCGAGAACCTCATGGAGTTCGCGCTGGTCGATGCTCAAGCGGAGGCCGATACGGAGACCGAGGTGGCCACGCTCGATCTGATCGATGAGATCATGCCGCTAATCGAAGCGGCCAATCACGACAAAAATCTCAAGCTCAAGTTTGAACTTGATGACGCTCCACCGACCATTCGCGCCCGTCATCGCCAGTTGCATCTGATGCTGTCCAATCTGGCCGTGAATGCGATCCGATTCACCGCTGCCGGCCGAGTGACTATTGCAATTCGCCAGTCCGGTACGCCGGAGCAGCCGGCAATCTGCTTTGAGGTCAGCGACACTGGTGTCGGTTTCCGGCGCGAGGTGCATGCTCAGATATTCGAACCGTTCGCGCAACTTTCCTCGAGCAACCGCCGTCGCTACCGCGGGGTAGGGTTAGGATTAACGGTGGTTAAACGCTGCGTAGCAGCTCTGAAAGGCACCATCGAGGTGTACTCGAAGCCCGGTCAGGGTTCGCGTTTCGTGGTGAATTTTCCAGTTCAGCCGGCGCCCACCGGGGCTGCGAAAGGAAACTGACCGTGGGCTGGCCGGCGAGTGGGCCGATTTGGAGCAAACCAGCCTAACGATAATGGCGCATGAGACCGACCACCACGCCGCGAATTGTCAGATCGTGCTCATCTGCGTAAATCGGTTCCATCGCGGTGTTGGCCGGTTGCAGCCGGATACGTCCCGCATCCTCGCGATAATATTTTTTGACCGTGGCTTCATTTCCGATTAACGCCACCACCGTTTCCCCATTGCTGGCCGCTTCGCGTTCCTCAACGATGATGTAATCGCCATCGCGAATTCCCTCGTCGATCATCGATTCGCCGCGCACGCGCAAACAAAAGGTATTGCCGCGGCGGACGAAATCTTCGGGTACGGAAATCGTATCGGGATTCTCAATCGCTTCGATTGGCGCGCCGGCCGCCACCTGCCCCAGCAAAGGAATACCGCTGGATTTGACAATTTCAAGCGCCCGGCTGTGGTTATGGTCGCGGCGAATACGCCCGCGCTCTTCCAAATTTTTCAAATGCTTGTGCACGGTTGCCAGCGACGACAGTCCGAAGTATTCGCCGATTTCGGCCAGCGTGGGCGCGTACTCGTGCTGCTCGATGTACCGATCGATGAAATCGATCATCTGCTTCTGGCGCTTGGTGATAGTATTCATGGGTCAGTCCCTCGTCTCCCGCCGCTCATGTACAATCATGGCGAACATCAGGCGAAAACTCAATACGCGCTGTTCCCCGTATAAGGTGGCTAGAGAAATCTGTAATCTAAAACACATCTGTCATAAGCGTCAGGCGGTGCTTACTTCAGACCGCGGAAGAATTTGTCGTGCCTCAAAAAATAGATAATCGGCTCACACTGGCGATACTGGTGGGCGGTGGCCCCGCGCCAGGGATCAACGGCGTAATCGCCTCCGCCACGATCGAGGCGATCAACTCCGGCCTGCGCGTAATCGGAATCCGTGAGGGTTATCGATGGCTGGTCAAGGGCGATATTTCGCAAGCTGTCGAGTTGCGAATCGCCGACGTAAGCCGCGTCCACTTTACGGGCGGATCGATTCTTCGCACCTCACGGACCAATCCCGCCAGTGACGAGGAGAGTATCGCGCGCACGGTGGAGGCGCTGGAGCGGCTCGGGGTGCGCTATCTGATCTGTATTGGCGGCGATGACACCACCTTCGGTGCAGCCCGTATCGCGGAACGCGCGTCGGGCCGGATTGGCGTGGCGACGGTGCCCAAGACGATCGATAACGATTTGCCGTTGCCTGAGAACGTGCCCACTTTCGGATTCGAGACCGCTCGTGCATTCGGCACCACCATCATCGAGTCGCTGATGGAAGATTCGCGCAGCACCGACCGCTGGTATGTGGTGGTCACGATGGGACGTAAGGCGGGTGCGCTAGCCCTGGGTATCGGCAAATCGGCCGGGGCGACGCTCACAGTAATTCCGGAGGAATTCGGCTCGGGCCGGATCGATCTCAGGCTGGTGGTCGATATTATCGTCGGCGCGATCGTTAAACGGTTGGTGGCGGGGCACGATGACGGGGTCGCGATCGTCGCGGAAGGAATCGCCGAGCGGCTCGATCTCGACACGCTGCCGCTCGATAGCCTGCAGCGCGACGCCTATGGCCATGTGCATATCGCGGATATCCCACTGGCCACCTTCCTGCGCGATCGAATTCGCACCACGATTAATGAGTTGGGGATTCACGGCACCGTGATCGCCAAGGATATCGGCTATGAACTGCGATGCGCGCGGCCGGTGCCCTTCGATATCGAATACACGCGCACGCTCGGCTACGGCGCCGTGCGTTATCTCTTAAACGGCGGCTCGGGCGCGCTGATCGCACTTACCGGTGGCAGTGTGACACCGGTCAAGCTGGCGGACCTGCTCGATCCGGCAACCGGCAGAATTCGCACGCGGATTGTCGATGTGAAAAGCGAATCATACACGGTGGCGCGCTCCTATATGATCCGGCTGAATGCGTCGGATTTCGAGGAGCCGATGCTGTCGCAACTCGCAGCTCAGACCAGGCTCACGCCGAGAGAATTCGAGCGCCGCTTCAGACCGGCGGTGGCGGCTACGATCGCGGTCTCGCCCGCGGCCGTCACGGTGCCGGACTATGACGATTTGAGCCGCGCGGTGAAGTAGCGCGAACGGCGGTTCCGATCGCTGCTTGGACCGCGTATTGTGGTTGAAGAGACTGAAAGGCACTCCATCTAAACTGAATGGCCAAGCTTCGCGTCATTTACGAAAATGGTGATCCGGAGCAGGTGATCGAGTTCAATCCCGCCGGTGCCCCCTTTTATCACGACGGCAAAGCGGGTTCGATTCTCGATATCCTGCTTGGTCATCGAATCCATCTGGAACACGCCTGTGGGGGAAACTGCGCCTGCACCACCTGCCACGTGGTGGTAAAGCAGGGCGCGGATGAACTGTCCGAGGCGAGCGAACAGGAAGAGGACATGCTCGATCGCGCGCCGGGCCTGACGCCCACTTCGCGATTGGGATGCCAGGCGGTGATTCAGGACCCGGATGCAGAGATCGTCGTGGTGGTGCCGCGATATACGATCAACCAGCTAAGCGAAAGCCACTAGTATGGTGTCCCGCAAATAACTTGAACGAACGTCATGATCGGGATTCTTCGCGCTCTCAGAATGACAAGTTTCCGTCATTGCTGTCATTCTGAGCGTAGGCTGGCGGAGCGAAGAATCTCGCCCGAACAATAGCCCTGTAAACGTATCAACCGGACGCCACACCACATCGCCGAGGTTCGCATGAGCGCGACGGACGCCAACCCTGGTAATGCAAAACGCTCTGGCCGAATTGCGACGGTCGAGCGGATAGTTGACCACAACGATGATACGCGATCGCTCTTTCTAAGATCGGCGGAGACGCCGCTAAGCGGCTTTATTCCCGGTCAGTTCATTTCGATTGCGATTCCGCTGCCTGGCGAGACTCGCTCGCGTCCTTATTCGATCGCCTCGAGTCCCGAGGATGGCGAGCCATTTGAGCTTTGCTTCAATCGCGTGCCGGGTGGAGCAGGCGTTGAGCATCTGTTTGCGCGGCGCATCGGCGATCGAATCTCGTTCACCGGACCCTACGGACTGTTCACGCTCGATAGGCCGCCGGACACTGAGCTGGTCTTCATCGCCGAGGGCACCGGGATCGCGCCTATTCGTCCAATGATCCGGCGCGCGCTGGCCATCGCAACCGCGCATCCGATTCGTTTGCTGTATGGCGCGCTCGATGATGCCCATCTACTTTATCGGCGCGAACTGGAACAGGCGTCGCGCGCCAATTCCGGCTTCCAGATCGAATGGATCACTTCCAATCGTAGCGGCGGCATCGAATGGCTTTACGCCGAACTGTTACGCCGCGCCGAGCAGCGATGGATCAAGGCGGACAGCGTTCGCGCCCGCCATGTTTATATTTGCGGCGTCGGCGCGGGGGTGCTGCGCCTGCGCGATCTGCTACGCGGTTCGGGCTATGAACGTCGCGCGGTGAAATATGAACAATGGTGATCGGATCGGTTCGATTCGGCCGGTATCGGAGAAGTAACAGCGCTTAACCCATCAGCTTGACAAGCAGGCAATGGGCGCCAATCAGGCCGTCGATCTTCACGCCGCGTACGATCATCCGTTCGCGTTCGAGCCGGCGCGCGGCCCGCTCGACTAATGCCGGATCGATCGCCAGTATCCGCGCCGCTGATCTTTCAGTGCCAAAGGCCGCCACCTCGAAGTAGCGCCGCACCAGTTGGTAGACGGCCGCGGCGGATGACAGCGCGCGGGCTTCATGTAACGCCTGTGCCCATCGCTGATCGAGCGTACCCCAGATGTAGGTGAACGGATCGCGACGCTCCTCGACTTTGACCGCGAGGAATTTCTCCTGTAGCTCCTTCATCGCACGGTCGAATTCGGCGCGATCGCGCGGGCGCGAAAATCCGCTCGATAATTTAAGCACGCGGGTCTCCGCAGGGCCGCGCCGCGACAGCGTGTCCATCACCAGTTTCGCGCATCGCGAAAGTGCACCCTTTGCGTATAGCGCCTTGTACCCACCCGGCGGCACGCGCAGGCGCAGGAAGGCCGGCAGCATTGCGAGCGCGATAAAGCCCGGCCGGCCCGCGATCACCTTGCCGTAGTACGCCTGCCGGCCGGCCGGCAGGCGATTTTTCAACTCCCATGTACGGCCAATCGCGTAATCATGCTGAATATGTTCGGGCATCACTGGTTCGCGTTCGCCGGCAATTGCCTCGCGCAGGCAAGCCACGCCGAGGCCGGCCGTGAAGGCGGTACAGAAGCCGGACTCATCGATGAATTTTAACGCGCTTTGATCGCCGGTTACGCGGCGGCTTTTGAGGCGGCGAAAGTGGACGTCGCGATGGGCTTCCAGCCGGTCGATCAGCCCGGATGCTTCCATCGCCGGCCGCTGGCGGTCAGTTGAGCCTGGTCGCGTGCGCGACGGCTTCGCGGAACAGTACCTGGTAGTTATCCGGCACCGCGAGGCCTTTTACGATTCCATCGAGTCCAATCAGGGCGCGGAGCGTAAAAACGCTGTGCGGCGGCGACTTGTACAGCTTGTGCTTGACCGCGATCTCGCCCACCTCGGCCATCTTGCCGATCGAATCGTATTGGTTGGGATCGTAAACGCCGTTTTTCATCAGCGGCTCGAACAGGATGTAGATGACCTGCACCATCGCGGCGGGATCCTGATCGTGATCGAGATAGCCGAGCTTCACCATCGCCTGCGCGATCAACTTGTCGTCGCGTCCGAGCAGTCCGCGCGCCAAGGTCAGACTGCCCTGGCGCAGCGCGTCGCTGTAATGGCGAATCGATCCGAAATCCAGAATGCCGAGCCGTGGGTGATGGCTCACGAGGTAATTTCCCGGATGAGGGTCGGTGTGCAGTACGCCAAGCTCGAGAATCTGCCGCCATACGAGGCGGTAGTATTTGCGTGCGACCCATCGGCGCAGATCTTCGTCGACCGCCGGACTCATCACGTCGGACAGCCAATAGCCGTCGAGATAAGTCATCGTCAGCACGCGTTTTGAGCTGAGCTTCTCGATCACGCGCGGGATCATCACTTCCTCGTCATCGGCTAGCAGACGCCGGAACTCCTTGATGTTGCGGGCCTCGTTGACGTAATCGAGTTCCTCGCGCAGCCGGTCTTCCAGCTCACGGTAAACGGTGCGCGTATCGATTTTCTGCCGCATCACATCGCCGGCGATCGCCTGAAAGGTCCGCAGCAGCATCTTCATGTTGCCAAGGTCCTGACCGACGGTCTCGGCGACGCCCGGGTATTGCACCTTAACCGCCACCTGTTCGCCGCTTTTGAGCGTCGCGCGATGCACCTGGCCGAGCGAGGCGGCAGCAAATGCATCAGGTTCGAAGCTGGCGAAAATCTGCTCCGGAGGCTTTCCCAACTCGCGCTTCACCTGGGCGGCGATCATTGAATAATCCATCGGCGGCACGCTCGAGCGTGTGGTCTTGAGGATATCGACCGCCTCGATCGGCAGCAGATCGCTGCGCATCGAGAGCATCTGGATCAGCTTCATGAACGCGCCGCGTAACTGCTGCGAGCTTTCGACGATTCGGCGCGCGTTCTTGATATGGGTTTCGAGCAGTTCGCGATCGGCCTTGGAAGCGTTGAGAAACGGGCGCCGAATCGAGTTCCACAGGTAACTTGACCCTACTTGCGAGGCGAGGCCGCCAATCTTGATTGCGCGTCGCGCGCGCCCGCTGGTAAGCGTTTTGCGGTCAGCCATCACTTGCCGTCGCGGTCGATCCCGATGCGGTTCATCAGCGTCGCCGCCAGGGCAGCGCCGAAGCCGTTGTCGATATTGACGACGGTGACTCCGCCGGCGCAACTGTTGAGCATCCCCAGCAACGCCGCGATTCCGCCGAAAGAAGCGCCGTAGCCGACGCTGGTGGGCACCGCGATCACCGGCTTGTCGAACAGCCCGGCCACCACCGACGGCAGCGCGCCTTCCATCCCGGCCACCACGATCAGCACCGCCGCCTGACCGAGCAATTCGAGGTTTGCGGTCAGCCGATGCAGCCCGGCCACTCCGACATCGTACAGCCGGCTGATGCGATTGCCGAACATCTCGGCGCACAACGCCGCTTCCTCGGCGATCGGCAGATCGGACGTGCCGGCACAGATCACCGCGACCGTTCCATGTCCCGTTTGCGGCGCTGGATGCGCGACGATCGATCCAATCTGAGCGCTTTCATGGTAAACCAATTTCTTCAGGCGGGTTTTGACCGCGCGAGCCTTGTCAGGCGCCAGCCGCGTCACTATCAGATTGCCGCCCGCCGCAAGCACGCGCCCGCCGATCGCGATTATCTGGGTGGCGGTCTTGCCCTCGCCGAATACCACCTCGGGTACACCCCGCCGTAGCGCACGATGATTGTCCAGTTTCGCGAATCCCAGATCGTCGAACGGCAGCAGGCGCAACTGTTTGAGCGCCCCAGCGGTATCCAGGCGCCCAGCTGCGACTTCATCGAGGATGCGGCGGATGTTTTCTGCGGTCATCGGTGGCGTGTGCGATCCACTCGCAGCGGCCGGTCCAGCCCGATGATTACCTCGCGTACCGCGCGTGCGTCGCTGCGGGTCACCGTAATTGTCACGTCGCCGACCTTAAATTGTTCGCCTGGTTTGGCAATATGACCAAGGCGTTCCACCACCAGACCGCCGATCGTAGCATACTCCTCGCCTTCGGGAAGGTTCAGACCGAAGCGATCGTTGAGCTCCGCGATCGGCGCGCGGGCCAGCACCGCGAGCGAGCGCGCATTTAATACCGTGGTCAGCTCCTCGCGCGCGTCGTATTCGTCTTCGATCTCGCCAACGATCTCTTCGAGCAAATCCTCGACCGTCAAAATTCCAGATGCGCCGCCATATTCATCCACCACCACCGCCAGATTTTCCCCCGTGCGCTGCATCGCGAGCAGAATTTCGTCAAGCGGGGTAGATTCGGAAAAATAGCTCACCGGACGCATCACTTCGGTCACCGGCCGGGTGAGGTCAGGCGCCTCCAGCAAGTCGAACACATGGACCACGCCGATAATGTCGAAGATTCGTTTGTGGAACACCGGCAGACGGCTGAAACCCTCGCGCCGGGCCACCTCGATAGTCGCGGCGAGCGTAATATCGTCCGGCACCGCCTCGATTTGCACCTGCGGCACCATCACCTTGCGCGCCTCGCTATGGGTGAAGCGGAAGATGCGGCTGATCATCTGCTGCTCGGCAGGCAAAATGGCGTCGGTGACCGGACCATGTCCGTCGGCGTCGCGCCATAAAAGCAACGCGAGATCCTCGCGGGTCAGGAACACGCTACCGATTTCCGGCGATACTCCCGCAAGCTTGCGCAGCCAGCGGCTGAGCATGGTCTCGAATTTGAGCAGCGGCGCAAGCGCCGCTGCCATCAGCAACAGCGGACGCGCCGCGAAGGCCGCAAAGGCAAGCGGGCCGCGCAGGGCCAGCAGCTTGGGAATCGATTCGCCCAGCAGCAGCGTGATGGGGGCCAGAATAAAGGGTGCAAGGTACGAGTAATGCGGTCCGATGCGATGAAGAAACGTGGTCAGCACCGCGGCCGCTATCACAGTAGCCAGGTTGTTGGTGGTCAATACCAGCGCCAACAGCCGATCGCGCTTTAGTAGCAATGATTCCAGCATCGAAGCGCGCTTGCCCTCGCGTTCGCCGGCCGCTCGCAGCTTGGCATCGTCGGCCGCCACCAAAGCGATTTCGCTGGCGGCGAAAAAGGCCTGCACAATCACGCAGGCGGCGACGATAATCGCCAGTTCCGCTAATGCCATTGCTTGAGCCTCAGTTGCTCGACCGACGCGCCGCTAACCCGTTCCACGGTGGCCTCGAAGCTGCCCAATCTGAAGCGGTCGCCGGTCCGCGGTACGCGTCCCAGATGACGCAGCACGAGGCTGCTGAGCGACCGCGCATTGCCGCCCGCCGGCAGCGAACCGTCCGCATTCAGGGCTTTGCGCAGTTCAGCCACATCGATGCCGCCGGATACCAGCCATTCGCCATTTTCGAGGTTCTGCAGCTCGGGCCCGTCGAATTCGAATTCATCGCGGATTTCGCCGAACAGTTCCTCGAGCAGATCTTCAAGCGTGATCAAGCCGAGCAGGCGCCCATATTCGTTGACCACCAGCGCCAACTGAAAACGGTCGCGGCGCATCTCCTCGAGCAGTTCACCGAGCGTTTTAACCGGCGGTACGAAGCGCGGCGGACGAATCAGCCGTTCCAACCGCGGCATGCTGTTGTCGAGACGGCGGATAACCAGATCTTTCGCATGCAGAATGCCCACGATGTAATCCGGATTTCCACGATAAATCGGTACGCGTGAGAAATGCGCGTGAGCCACTTCTCCGATTAACTGACCCGCCGGGGTGCTGACGTCGAGCGAAAAAATCTGGTCGCGCGGGGTCATCACGTCCGCCACTCGGCGATTCGCAAAATCGAACACCTTGTGGATCAGTTCGCGCTCGCCAGGCTCGACCTCTCCTTGATGCTCGCTCATGCGCAGTAGCGCCTTGAACTCGGATTCAGAAACCGGCGCCGGACGGGTGGATAGATCGGCAGGGGTTAGCCAGCGCGCTATCGGATGCGCCAGTCCGCTGATTGCCGCCAATGGACGGGCGGTGAGCGCGGCGATCAACCCGGGATAGCCCAGCGCGAAGGTTTTCGGCGTGATGTCGCAGAACAGCATCACGATCACCAGCATCAGCGGCGCCGAGACGTACGAACCCCAGGGGCCGATCCATTGCAGCAGGAAAGAGGTGGCGAGGCATTCGGCGAATACGTTGGCGGTTTCGTTGAGCCCGATCACGATCACTAGCGATTCCAGCGGCCGGTTCATTAGTTTTTCGACCGCCTGACGTACCCCCTCGCCCAAACGGGCGCGCGTATGCTCCATCCGCGCCAGCGAGAACAGCGCGGTTTCGGAGGCCGCGAGCAAGGCGCTGCCCAACAGCAGGATCGCAATGACGATCGGCAGCAGGGTCATCGGCGGCGGCCGCTCCGGTTACCGCTGCGCAACTGATCGAAGCCTGCAATACCGGGAGATTTGAGGATTGGGGCAGACTGGCCGGTGAATTTAATTTCGGGTTTGCCGCGCACGATGCCTCCGATGCGATGGACCGCGACGCCAAGCCGCCGCGTGAGGGTCGCCGCTGAAGAACCGGGCCGCATGCAAAACAATAGTTCGTAATCCTCGCCACTCGAGAGCGCCACGCTGGGGTCGTCACCGAACACGGCGCGATATGCGTCCGAAAGCGGAATCGCGTCGGCGTCGAGTTCCGCGCCGACTCCGCTGCGGTCGAGTATATGGCCAAGGTCCTGGCATAAGCCGTCGCTCACATCGATAGCGGCCGGTGCGCTGGGCAGACCCGCAAGCGCCTGGCCCGCGCGCAGCCGCGGGGTTGGATCGCGAAAGCGATCGACCAGGAAGTGGCGATGCGCACCGCGTGCCTTGAGTTTGCGATCAAGTATCTTTAGACCCAGGGCCGCGTCCCCAATACTGCCAGTGACGAAGATTTCGTCCCCGTGTCGCGCCGTGTCGCGCCGTAGCGCCGAGCGCCGGACCTCGCCAATCAGCGTGATGGTTATAGCCAGCGCCGGCGAGCGCGTGATGTTCCCGCCCACGATATCTAGGTCAGCCTCAGATGCAGCCTGTCTGAGACCAACATAAAGCTGCGCAAGGAATCGCTGGTCTATCCCGGGGCGAATCGCGAGATTGATCACGCACGCCAGCGGCCATCCGCCCGCAGCGGCGATATCGCTCAGGTTAACGGCCAGCGCTTTGCGGCCCAGCACTGGGGCCGAAAACCATGGGATGCGGAAATGAACGCCTTCGACCATCGAATCGACGGTCACCAGCACGGGATGTTTTATCGGCGCGAGGATCGCACAATCGTCGCCGGGACCGAGGATGGTGCGCGATCGCGGACGCAAGCCGGCGCAAAGCCGATCGATCAACTCAAATTCGCCGGAGGGTTCTTTTGGGCGGCGCGCCAAACCGGTCAAAAAGATTGAAGCCAGTGGGCGGTTATCAGGGATTGAACTCCTGGCGGAGTGATCCGCAGATGCTTCGGTTTTGAAATCTACTCACAGCGCAACACGCTAAAGCATTCGTCTGTAACGGGCAATACCCGTTTGGTGGCTGGACCCGCGCTCGAGAGCCACCAAGGGCAACTATTATACCTTATCTATGATTTGTCGGCTGGGAGTTCCACGATCACTGTCAGGCCTCCTTCGCGAGCGTCCGATTCCGCGGTTATGCGTCCGCCGTTTACCTCCACCAGGCAGCGGGCAACAAACATGCCGATTATCGCGGGCCAGGCGTGAACAGTCGATTTTGCCGGTCGTTCAAGCAGGCGGTCTAGGGTCTCGCGATCGAGGGCCGGACCGGAGTCGCTGACCTCGATTCGGACGTGGCCGTTGTTCGCGGCCGTGGTCAGTATCACCCGCCCGCGATCCGCGCGATCGATCGCGTTGATCAAGAGGTTCTTCAGCACCCGCCCGAGGTGCAGGGGATCGCACTCCACCGCCGGTACCCGATGCAGCCGGGTATGGAATTTGACGCGCTTGCGTTGCGCGCGCTGCTGACCCTCATGAGCCGCTTCGGAGGCGGCAAGATTCAGATCGATGATGCGGCGATTGGGTGTGAGCCGTCTTTCCTCGATATTCTGATAATCGAGCACGTTGCCGACGATGAGATCCATTAGTTGCATCGCCAACCCGATTCGCACCAGCATCTCGCGCCGTTCACTCTCGTTCAGTTCCTGGTCCTCTTCCAAAATCCCCACAAAACCGGTGACGGCGGAAAGTGGATTGCGAATATCGTGCGCCAGCATCGCCATCTGCCGTTCCCGAAAACTCGCGGCGTCCGCGAGTTGGTCCAAGTTGCGATGCACCCGGGCGTCGTATTCATGCAGGAAAATTGCGGTAAACTGTGAGAGCGAAAGTCCGGCCAGCAATCCCAGCCATCGATAGCTGAGAAAGCGATCGGGAATTGGTGCGAAATAATTCGCGGCGGCAAACTCAAGTAAGCAGACAGCGCACATGGTCAGTTGCCAGCGCGGGTTCCATCGCACGAAGGACGCGGTCGCTAGCGGGAAAAGCAATATCGTGACAAAGCGCGATACCGGGTCTCCGGTGGCGGCACTGATGCGGATGAATAGAGCGATCACGAGGGCGCTGACGAGCAGTGTCCATAAGCGCCAATGACGGCGGAAGATGGGAGCCCAGGTGATGCCAAAAAATACCACTGTGACGGCCAGAACGGCCGAACGATCGCTGGTAAGCGAGGGGATCTGCTCATTGCGGCCCTGCGAAATCGTCAAATAGGCGAGCATGAACGTCACTGCCACTGGGCCGCTGAGCCGCAGAACCCGGATTGCCTCGTCGTCGCTATCGATCCTTTTCGGCGAGCCCACGTAAGCGGGCGGAACTGGGTTCACCGTGGAATTGCCGTGAGGCTGCTGAAACTGCTCCATCGCGACTGCGGTTGGCGGGGCGGCCCGCCGCTGCGCTCGCATCATTAGATATAGCGAGGGCTTCGTAGGCAATCATGGACGATCGAGTCCTTTTGCGTTGCTGCGCCAACCGTGTATACTTTTTCCTTCTAAATGATTGTGATAGATAAGCTCCTGATGGTGGGGAGGAGCGGAAAAGGAATGAAGAAATTCATTTGTGGGGCTGTTCTTGGCTTTTTGGCGAGTTGGGCTTGTGCGTTCGCCACTCCGACCTTCAACCATAACGGCATCTTCTGGAATCGCCTTAGCCCCCAGGGCAAGAACGGGTACGTCGATGGGTACAACGATGCGATGCAGGTGAGCGTGGGCAAGCTCGACAGCCTGACGATCGCGGCTGACCTTTTCCATTGGAAAGGGGCAAACAAGATTATCCATCAACTGTCGCGTGAGCTTTCGCTGTCGGATTTCACCACCGTGCAAGCAGTAAATCGCCTGGACAGGCTGTACGCGAACAGCAAGTACTCCGAGCTCGATCTCGGTTCGGCGTTGCAGCTCTTAACGGTTCCCACGCCGGGCAAAAATCCGGCTGCCAACTCACAGTCTTCCGCCCGATAATCTTTTGAATCCTTGGACTGACCGCGTCGCGGCTGGCGATGCGGTCTTTTTCCAACGGTGAGCATCTTACGGGTGATCATCCCGGCGGACCGGCGCCCTTGCCGGCGGACCGGTGCCCTTGAATGTTAAGCTGGGCCTGCCCTAGGCTTGATCCGGCGGCGCGCGGTGAATGCAAAACTAACATTGCTGGCGAAGGTATCGCGGGCCACCGTGTCCGTGCATACGCAGGTTCCCGCGGCGCACATCTCCAACGCGATCGGGCTTGGCACCGATCGCTGCGGCACCGGTACTATCGTCAGCGCCGACGGTCTAATCCTGACCGTGTACTACATGGTGATGGGCGCGCGGCGCATCGTCGTAACCCTCGCGGATGGTGAGCAACAGGAAGCGCGTATCATTGGGCAGGATTATGCCACCGGACTGGCGCTGATTAAGATCAATGGCGGCGCATTCCCGTATCTTGAAGTGGTGTCCTCCACTGGCGTGACGTTGGGGCAGGAAGCTTTCATTGTCGCCAGTCTAGGCGAAGACAAGCGCTGCGCCGATTGTGGGATCATCACCTATCTGGGATCGTTCGACGCGGTTTGGGAATTTTTTCTTGAACGATCTATCTGCATGACGGCTTCGGCCCTTAACATCGGATTAAACGGCGGCCCAATCTGCAGTGCGAGCGGGCAGGTGTTCGGTATCTCGTACCTGAATTTCGCCGAAATTGGCCGGCCAATTCTGGGGATACCCGGCGAGTTGTTCACCGGCGCATGCGATGAATTGGTGCGGCATGGACGCCGTATCAGCATTGCGCCCCGCATGTGGCTCGGACTGCTCTCATACACACTTCAGGAGCATGTGATTATCGCCGGCGTGATGCCCGGCAGTCCGTCAGAAAAGGCCGGCCTCAAGCAGGGTGACGTGGTACTGATGGTCGATGGCCGGGACATAACGGAGAGGCGGGCGTTATACGATGCGGTCAACAGTCATCGCCCCGGCGAGATCGTCAATCTTAAAATTCTGCGCAACAATCAGGTACAGCAGATAGCGGTCCCTGCAATTCAGGTCGAAGATTATCTGCGCTGAGCCATGGCGTGCGCCTTCGTTTGCGATTGACTCCCTTGCAATGGAAATGAAAGAACCGGTTCTCCCGATGCGTGAATTTCACCCAAGCTTGCGAAACTTTTCGCCGTGGCGCTCATCACTGCCGTTGCTCATGCTCGCGTTTGCACTGATGCTCACCGGGTGCAGCGTATGGGACAAGCTGCAACCGCCGCCACCGCCGCCAACCGTCGGCCCACTCACGCTTATTCCGGATGATCTGTCATTCGGCAGGCAAAAATCCGGCAGCTCGAGTCATATTCATGTTTTCACGCTGACCAATCCGCCGACCAACGATGGGGTCGCTATCATCACCCAGGTGGAGGCTTCGGGGCCGCCGTTCATGATCGATCAGGCGGACACCAACTGTGCGGGCCATACGCTGACGGTCGGCGCACATTGCCAAATCGGCGTCAGTTTCGCGCCCACCACTGCGGGTCCGCAAACCGGCACGCTGGCGATCACCGATAATGGGGAGAACAGCCCGCAACTCGCCACCCTCAAAGGCGACGGCAATTGAGTCAGCGAAATCAAACGTGCTGAGAATCGCACGCCGAATCGCCGCGTCTGGCATATGCTTGATACTCCGAGGTAGCCGTGGGGCTTGCCGCGCCAGCGCACGGCTGAAGTCCTGTAGCGGCACTGCCAGCGCATCATGATGGATACCGGCCGTTCCACTATCGCCCTGAATGAAAATGTAAGCGCCGAGCTGACGTGGACACTGCCCTCGCGCCGATATTTATGGGCCATGGTCGCGATGCTGATGTCGGCCACGATCTTCGAGGGCTACGACATCACCATTTTTCATCTATGTACGCCCGATATCGCGCGCACTTTCCACATGACCGATACGGCCGTGGGAGCGATGGCCGCGGTGGTCCGGTTCGGTGGGATACTTTCGTTTTTTGTCGTCAGTCTTGCCGATCGCTATGGCCGCAAGACGGTCATTTCCTACACCGTGCTCTGCTACGCGTTCTTCACGCTGATGACGGCGCTGTCGAAGGGCGTCGGGAGCTTCACTTTATTTCAGGCTTCCGCGCAGATTTTTCTGGCTGCGGAGTTCGGCGTCGCAATCACGATGGTTTCCGAAGAATTCCCCGATGACCTGCGCGGGCGCGGTATCGCAATCCTGCACATGGTCGCGTTCCTTGGAGTGGCGGCGGCCGGCCTGCTTTACGGAGTAGTAGCGCCGTCGCATTGGGGATGGCGCGGGATGTACTTTCTCGGCATCCTGCCAATGCTGCTGGTCGCTCTGTTACGCCGCGGTCTGCGCGAGACTGCGCGCTTCCAGGCGCTGCGGGTGGCGCGCGCGGCCGGCAAAATACAGGCGGCGGGTTTCAGGCAATATCTGCATAACTGCGTGACCCCGCTCAGCAAACCCTACCGCGGACGCCTAATCCTGATCGCCTTGCTGTGGAACAGCGTAGGCTTGGCCGGCGGTCCCACGATCACCTTCTTCAGTCTCTATGCCAAACGCGATCATCACTGGAGTTCCGGCCAGATCGGCTTCGCGATAGTGGCCGCGTACCTCATGGCGACGATCGGAACGGCCCTATGCGGCTATCTGATGGATCGGATCGGACGCCGCGGCACGGCAGCTCTGTTTTACGTGGGCGCCGGTATCGCCGAAGCCACTCTGTTTCAAAGCTCGACGCATCACGCGATGCTGTTCGCGCTGATGGCGACCATGTTCTCCTACCAGGCGGCGCGCACCGCAACCTCGGCCTTTTCGGCTGAATTGTTTCCCACCGGCGCGCGGGCTACCGGCTATTGTCTGTGCGTACAGGTGCTGGGACAGCTCGGATGGACTTTCGCCCCGTTGCTGGCCGGAATTTTATCGGGTCCGATGGGTGGCCTGGGCAATGCCGCCGCGCTGTTTGGGGCCGGCCCAATCCTCGGCGCGATTCTGGTTGTCACTTTGGCGCCCGAGACTCGCGGCAAGACCCTCGAAGAGCTCTCTCCCGATCCCGATTGATCTGCCGTGCGCAGTACGGCCATTCACCGTTAGCCGCTCGCGCGCATCGCCTCCATGGCGCGCCGATGCGTTTCCAGCGCCGGGCGCAGTTCGGCAGTTGGCCGTCGTCCATAGCCACACACCGAGGCAAGCCCAAAGCCGTCAGCGAACTTGCGCGCGGCGGCGAGACGCTGTTTGAAGTCGTCGATTGAATCGGCGTGAATCAGGCCGAGAAACAGCTTCGTATCACCGATGTCCAGCTTTTTCAGCGGTGCGTAAAAAGCGTCGTCCGTGCGATCGTGCGGCACCGGCAGGTGGACAAAATCTACCCGGCGGCCTGAACGGGCGACTGCCGAGTTCGCCAACCTGGTGCAAAGATCCAGGTCTTTCATCTTCACAATCGGCCAGCCGCCAAGGGTGCCGTAACAGAAGTGGTAGCCGACCATCGCGTCGTCCGGGATACCCGGTGTGACCCGTTCGCAGGCCGAGATCAGCCGCTCAAATTTGTCGTCCTTTGGAGTCCAATCGTAAAAGCCTTCGAGGTCGAGGATTTCCGAGCACGCATCCCATTGGATCACCAGGTCGCGTGGCGGAATTTTCTCGCATATCTTCGCGATTTCCTCGCGCAGCGCCTGCTCGTAAGCCGGCTTCACGATCGGGTAATCCGCCGGATTGCGGAAGTAATGCTCGACGATGCTGCCGGTGAGTGGGATACAAACCTGGAAACGAACGTCGCGCGGAATCACTCCGGCTTCGCGCAGATGTTTGAAAATGAAATAGGAGTTGATCGCTTCGCGGGTATAGCCGAGGCGCCATCCCGGATCGCCGAAGTGAACCTCTTTGAGGCCAGGCTTGACGCGGAACTGCCATTGATCGACATAGCCGCGCGGCTTCCAGTTCTCGACTCCATTTACCGGATCGGGCCGCTGCACGGTCTCGAAATCCGGATGGCCGTGAAATACCCGGTAGCACTGGTAATTGGTCCACCACAGGCGATCGCCAACTTCGCCGTCGGGCAGACAGAAGACTTCATTGCCGATTGCGTCGCTACAGGTCCGGAAAACCTCTTCAACAGTTTCGAGCGGGATGCTCCCAACCAGCATCAGTTGCTTATCGATTCGGCTCATCGCTGACCTCCGCGCCTGCTCTCGGCGCCGTAACTTACTGCAAAGCGTTCGCGCAGCGCCGATTTCAGAAACTTGCCGGTCGAAGTGCGCGGAATCTCATCGATGAATGCGTAGCCGTCCGGCAACCACCATTTGGCGAACTTGCCTTCGAGGAATTTATTGATCTCGGTGGCAGTGGCCTGCGCGCCCGGCTTGAGCACCACCACCGCGAGCGGACGCTCGTCCCATTTCGGATCGGGCACCGCGATCACCGCCGCCTCGGCCACCGCCGGATGACCCATGATTTCGTTTTCCAGGTCCACCGAACTGATCCATTCGCCGCCCGACTTGATCAGGTCTTTGGTCCGATCGGTCAGCTTTACGAAACCCTCGTCATCGACCACGCCTACGTCGCCGGTGCGCAGCCATCCGTCGGGCGTGAACTTCTCCGGGTCTGGTTCCATCGCATAGTAGCGCGAGGTTACGTAAGGCCCGCTAACCTGGATTTCGCCCATGGTCTTGCCGTCGGGCGGAACCTCTCCGTCCGCGCCGCGAACGCGTAGATCCACGAATGGATGCGGGATTCCCTGCTTCGAACGATAAGCGTACTGCTCATCTTCGGGCAGCTTTTCCATGCCACGCTTGAGCACCGCGAAGGTGCAGGTCGGCGAGGTCTCGGTCATGCCCCAGGCGTGAATCACATTGATGCCGTGACGATCGAAACCGCGGATCATCGCTTCGGGCGCGGCCGAGCCGCCGATCACCAGCCGCAATTCCGGCTGTAGTTTCCAGCGTCCCGGCTCCCGATCGAGCAGATCCAGCACCCCAAGCCATACGGTTGGGACTCCGGCCGAGCAGGTGACCTGCTCACGTTCGAAAGTGTCCAGCACGGTCACCGGGTCAAGATGGGGTCCGAGGAACACCTGCTTCGCGCCGATCATGGTGCAGGCGTATGGCATCCCCCACGCGTTGACGTGGAACATCGGCACGCAGGCGCAGACCACGTCGCGATTGGTAATCGTCATCCCGCCGAGCAGCGTGATGTTGTAGGTATGAATCGTGGTCGAGCGATGCGAGTAGACCACGCCCCGCGGCCGTCCCGTGGTGCCCGAGGTGTAGCACATTCCCAGCGGTTCGTTCTCGTCGAAATCCGGATAGCTGAAATCGGCCGGCGCCGCCTTGAGCATCGCCTCGTAATCTTCGTAGCCTGATGGAACCGAAGCGCCGGACAGCGGCGCGACGAACACCCGATCGAATTTGACTCTGCTACGCACCTGTTCGGCCAGCGGCAGCAGCGCATCGTCGACGATTAAGAAACGATCCTCGGCGTGATTCGCGATGTATGCGAGGTCATCGAGATGCAGCCGCAGGTTGAGCGGATGAATCACCCCGCCCGCGGCCGGAATCCCAAGGTAGGCTTCGAGGTGCGCGTAATGATTCCACATCAAGGTGGCCACCCGATCGCCCCGGCGCAGGCCGGCCGCCTGCAACCCGGCCGCCAGCGATCGCGCGCGCCGGTGGAACTCACCATAGGTGGTGCGATGAAGCGTGCGATCGGGCAGGAGCGAAACAATCTCGACCTTGGGAAAATAGCGTCCCGCGCGTTCCAGAAAATGGACCGGCGTGAGCGCATAATTCATCATGGTTGACTGGAGTGCCATTCTAGCCGTCAGTGTACCTCAGGCTCCGCTGCAATCAATGAAAACCGGCGCGCGCAGCGCTATCGCGAGGCTAAAGGTTTGTACTATTAGAGAGATTCAGTGAGCATCACGCACGGGTAATGAAAGGAGCGCGCCGATGAGCCTTGCAGCGATCAATCTTAAACAATGGATCGAGGAGCATCGCCATCTGCTCAAACCGCCGGTCGGCAACCGGCAGGTCTGGGACGACGAGGCGGGTTTCTTCGTCAACATCATCGGTGGGCCCAACGCGCGCACCGATTATCATATCGACCCCGGCGCGGAATTTTTTTATCAGATCGAGGGCGCGATAACGCTACGCGTGGTCGAGGACGGAAAGCATCGCGAGGTTCCAATTCGCGAGGGCGAGATCTTTCTGCTGCCGCCGTTTGTGCCGCATTCGCCGCAGCGTCCACCGGCTACGCTCGGCCTGGTGATCGAGCGCCCGCGCCGCGAAGATGAGCTCGATGGGCTGGTCTGGTACTGCGACAATTGCCGCGAGAACTTGTACGAAGATCGGTTTCATTTCTCCGATTTCGCATTGTTCGGAAGCAAGCTCGAAAAATTTTACGCGGACGAAGCGGCGCGCACCTGCGGGCATTGCCGCACGATCATGCCGGTTCCTGGTGCGTGAGCGGAAAGTTTACTGGTGCCGGAAGAAGTCCAGGCGCAGCGTCAACTTATCGCCGAGCCACAGTGAATTGATCGCGTGGTCTTCGTAATTGTCGCCGGTCTCGGGATGGACCAGGATTGGCAGGCCGCGCCGGTTCATCATCAGCCACGGCACGATGCGGGCGAACTCGGCGGTTGCGAAGGCCACCTGGTACATCGATTGCGGATGCGGTCCGACCGGCTCCTCGCGCCAGCGGCCCATCACGACCGTGAAGCGCTTTTCGATTTGCTCGCGCAGCCAGGCGGCGTTGGCGCGGCTGTGTTCGTCATAGTAGATATGCGCGTGATAGCCGGAGATTTTCCCGCTATCGATTGCGGAATCGGTCGGGTCCATCGATACTTACCTCGCTTGCCGCTCGATGATAGCGCGCGGCGGTCCGCGATCGTAAGCGCCCGCGGTTTCATCTAACTTGTTTTACCTGACGATATGCCTGACGATAGATGTTAGCGCGATAGGTTGCACCGGTTGGAAAACCAACGAGGAACGCCGCGGAGTTGATCATGAATATCGAAGACCTGGTGATTGAAGATCCGGAGCGCCGGATTTTCCGGGTGCATCGCTCGGTGATGACTTCGCCGGAGATTTTCGCTCTCGAGCGCGAACGAATCTTCGATCGCAACTGGCTGTATATCGGCCATGAATCGGAGATCGAGAATCCTGGCGATTACCGCCGCCGCGAGGTTGGCGGCCGTCCGCTGATCTTCATCCGCGGTAAAGACGGCGTGGTGCGCGTGTTTCACAACACCTGCACGCATTGGGGCGCGAAGGTCTGCCGTCTCGATCAGGGCAACGCGGCCAGCTTCCAATGTTTTTATCACGCCTGGACTTTCAACAACGTTGGGCAACTGATCGCGATACCTGACGCCGGCGGCTACCCGCAGGACTTCAATCGCCCCGAACTGGCGCTCAAATCGCCGCCACGGGTGGATAATTACCGCGGACTGTATTTCGTCAGCTTCAACCCGGCGATCGAGCCGCTGCCCGATTATCTGGCGGGCGCCAAAGATTATATCGATTTGATTCTCGATCAGTCGGAAGCTGGCATGCGGGTGGTGGCCGGCACCCAGTTGTATACCGTGCGGGCGAACTGGAAGCTGATGGCGACCAACAGCCTCGACACCTACCACGCGCCGCCGTTGCACACGACCTATTTTAGCTACATGGCGAAGTTCAAAGGACTCGACTACGAGGCCGAGACCAATGCCTCCGCGATGCGCGCGGGCGGTCACGGGCGATCGCTACGCAACGGGCACGGCACCAGCGAATCGGCGCCGGGCGGGCTGGCGCGTCCGATCGCCCACTGGCATCCGATGTTCGGTGATGCGGCAAAACCCGAGATCACGCGTATACGGGCGCGGATCTTCGAACGCTTCAGCGCGGAACGCGCCCAGATGATGTGCGATACGTTCCGGCTCTTTCTCATCTATCCGAATTTCGTATTTCACGACATCATGGCGATCACCATCCGCTATTTCGAGCCGGTGGGGCCCGATGCGGTGCGATTGACGGTGTACGCGCTGGCGCCCAAGGATGAATCAAAGGACCAACTGGAGCTGCGGCTCAACAACTTTGTCAGCTTTCTCGGTCCCGGCGGCTTCGCTCATCCCGACGATCTTGAGGCGATCGAATCGTGCCAGGATGCCTTCCGTTCGCAGGAAGTCGAATGGTCCGACTTCTCAAAAGGGATGAATCGCGATCCCGAGGTGATGGACGAGCTGCCGATGCGTGCGTTCTGGCGTCAATGGCATGCACAGATGCTTGGTCATGAGCGCGCAAACCAGTTCGATGATCCGCGATCCGTCGAGCACGGCGCGGCGGCGGGCGGAAAGTAGGGTAGACGGTGGCGGCAAAATCCAACGGGCGGGTTGCCAAAAGCAAGCCCGCCGATCTTGAGCGTGAAGTCGAGCGGTTCTTTTTCAATGAGGCAGGCTTACTGGATGAATGGCGGCTTACCGAATGGCTGGCGCTGTTCACCGGCGACGCGCGCTATTGGGTCCCCGCTACCGACCTGCCGCAGGGACAGGCGGGCGAGGTGCTCGGGCTGATCGACGACGATTTCACGCGCCTGCAGGCGCGGGTGGATCGGCTGCTGTCGCGCCATGCGCATCGCGAGTTTCCATGGTCCCGCACCCGTCGCTTCGTCACCAACGTGCGGGTTACCGGAACCGATGGCGATCAGGTGAAAGCC
>DAHVFB010000119.1 GCA_027317185.1 Deltaproteobacteria bacterium | reverse complement strand
GGGCAAGACTCACCTAGCGATCGCGCTCGGCTATCTCGCCACCCAGAAGGGTTACAAGACGCGCTTCTTCAGTGCCGCCGATCTGGTGCTGATGCTGGAAGCCGCGCAGCGCCAGGGCCGCTATTGCGAGGTCATGCATCGCGCAATCAACGCTTACAAGCTGCTGATCGTTGACGACATCGGCTATCTGCCGCTGAGCCGCGAGCAGGCCAACCTGTTCTTCCAGATCGTCGAACGACGCTACGAACGCGGCGCTATGATCCTCACCTCGAATCTCACCTTCGGCAGTTGGGACAGCGCTTTCGCCGGCGACAGTGTGCTGACCGCCGCGATGCTCGATCGGGTTCTGCACCACTCGACTATCGTCAGCATCAACGGGGATAGCTTAGACTCAAGGACAAGCGCAAGGCCGGACTGCTCACCGCTTCGGCCAAACCTAATAGGCATTAAACGGAACGGCGAGGGGAATATCCTTCTCGCACTCCCCCTCATCAGACCGCTCCAGGTGGGTCAGTTTTCAATCCGCGTTGACAGCCTTCGGAATCATCGTCGAAGAACAGCCGGCCGACGTTGAAATCTTGATCCAAAACGATGAGACCGAGGCCTACCTTCGGGCTCGTAACGTGCATCCCTCACAACGGTTTGCAAAGCGGCCGGACGGCAAGACGGTACTGGCGATGACTGTGCGCGGGACAACCGAGCTTCGTAACTGGGTGTTGGGGTTCGGCCCCTGGCTGGAGGTGCTTAAGCCGGCGACCCTGTGCAACGAGGTTTCGACCCTGCTCAGAAAGGCGGCGCGGAATTACAGATAGTGACCCGCGTTGAGCGGGCTGGACAACCGTTGTCCAAGGCTCGTAGGATATTTCGATTTCGCGGGATCGAGGGATGCGACAGACGCTAAAGAATTTCGGAACATTGCACGCCGTGGCGTGCAAATGGTGCAACCTAAACATGAGCTTTCTCCGAGGGTAACGCGTCTCCGAGTTTGCACAATTCCTGTCGCACACACTACAGGACGGAGGGAATACGGGAATGGTATGGGAACAACAAACAGTGACGGAATTGTGGCAACGGACGATCGAGGGTCTCGCTACGACTACCGGCTCAAGTCAGCGGCGAAAAAGCGCTTGCGCCAATTCGTGCCTAAGCGCAAGCCTGACACCTTTGATGCCTCGCCTGAGGAGCTAAACGTGCGGCTTCGTGTGGAATTATCGCCACTTCTTAAGGCCGGCGCCGAAAGCTCTTTGTCATTAGCCGAGTGGATCATCAGAGACTGGGGAGGCATCACGGGTGGTGTCGACGATGCGCCGCGGAAATGGATGGAAGCACTGGGCGCGTTTGAAGACGAAACCATCAGCAATTTCATTGTCAATAATGGCACTAATCGCATTTCGAGTTGGAGCAAGCTGCTCGCCTTTGCCGACTCTGAGAACCATGCGATTTATGACGCTCTCACTTCGGTCGCCCTCAATTGCGCCCTGCGGGGTTCGGGAGATAAGCGTCGCTTCTACATGCCCGCAGGAAAAAACAACCTCATCACGGAGGCCCGACTTCGGTTGCGACGCTTGGACCGAGAGCAAAACGGAGAGACAGATCCCATTGGGTATCGTGAGTACATCGAGTTATTAACAGCGTTCAAAATGTCTAAACTGGCACCTTCACTTCTTAGGGCGGAGATGACCGTTTATGCGAACGCTACCCAAATCGCACATGAGTTTCTCGGGTGAGGGTGATACACCGTTCAGCGAGATAGATTTATGCGTTCCGACGTTTCGGTCAAGAACAGGATTCTCGGCGCTCTCTGGGGCGCTGCAATTGGCGACGCGCTTGGGGTTCCAGTTGAGTTTTGTTCCCGGAAGGATCGTGATCGGAACCCCGTCACAGACTTTCGGGGCTATGGTACGCACAACCAGCAGCCCGGCACCTGGTCCGACGACACCTCATTAACGCTGTGCACGATCGATACGCTTCTGCGTGCAGGCGAAGATCACGAGGCTCTCGGCCAGTCCTTCGTTCAATGGCTCAATGCGGAAATTTGGACCCCTCGCGGCAGAGTTTTCGATGTTGGGAACACCACAGTTGACGCTATTCGACGCCTCGCTCGCGGCGTACCGCCGCTTGAGGCCGGCCGCGATGACGAGCTTTCCAACGGCAACGGCTCGCTGATGCGTATTCTGCCGGTGGCGATCTGGTTTGCGGACCGGCGGACGGCCGACACTGTGGAGGCGGCCCATCAGTTCTCCGCGCTTACCCACCGACATCCCCGCGCGCAGGCCGGATGCGCGATTTTCTGTCTGATTGCTCGGCGACTGTTGGCCGGAATCGGTAGCGCATCAGCCATCGAGGGGGCCTGGAAGCAGGCACAGCGGCATTACCGTGCGGATCCTTTCGCTTCGGAGATGCGCGCCTATTCTCGGATCGGATCAGCCTCGGATCTCATGAGGCTTAAAGTGGGCGTGATAAGGGGTTCGGGCTATGTGGTGGATGCGTTAGAGGCCAGCCTTTGGTGCTTGCTTAATTCCAAGAGTTTCGAACAGGCCGTGCTAAGCGCGGTTAATCTCGGCGACGATACAGACACGACGGGCGCAATAACTGGTGCACTCGCGGGTCTTCGTTACGGACTCGATGCCATTCCAGCGGATTGGCGCGCGAAACTCGCGAGATGCGACGACCTCGAGAAGCTCTTCACCGCGTTCGTCACTCGCGTTTCCATGGAGCGCCAGGAATCATGACTATCGTCGAAGCACTGCGACAGGATCCAGAACTGTTGCCCGAGTGGTTGGACGGCTACACCCGGGGCGATCGGTTTAATCGAAGAGCCTTTTTTTCGTCTCGAGTCGTTTATTATCCAGGTTCGGGAGACGACGGACACGCTGTGAAATTATTCGGGTCGGCCCATGCCGCGCATGTTTTTGTTTACGCCGATTTCGGCTACGCAAAGAGCGAGATCATGCAACGGCTTGACCCGGCGGGTCCCGGTCATTTTCAAGGATATCACCCCGTCGGAACGATGGCTGTGACGCAGGCATCTCTTGGAGCCCAAGGTTGGTCTGCTCACGATCTCCGTGAGACACGCGCCCATAATCAGTATCCCTTGGTGTCACTTTCGTTCGGCTTGGTGGCCGTCCTCGATCGTGACAGCGAGCGCGATGACAACCATGGGCCTAGCCGTCTCGCCATAATGTTCCTCAAGTGGGACGGATTTGCCGCATATGACGCGCTGTTTTGCCAAAGCCAAGGTACCACGAGCCCTTACGGTGTCTTGTTACAGGATCACGGCTTCGGAGGTAACTATGACTGGTTCGGCGCCGGCGGGCTTCTCGAGGGTATCGCCCGTAAAGGCGAGACGCTCCCAACTTGGCTGGTCGCCGGCGAGAACACCGAGCCCTGGGAAGGCTACCAACGCCTGCCGGGGGTATTGGGCGAACCTGGCGGCATGCATAACACAACGCGGTTTCTTTACCGCGATGTCGCAACTAAAAAAAACGCAGGAAGGTCTGCATGAACGTGCCTCTCGCATCGCCCGGGCTATCGAAGTCTCGGTTCATGGCGGGAATGCAGTGCCATAAGCGGCTCTATTTCGAAACGTTTAGACCTGAACTCGCGGAGCCGGCGGACGAGTCCGGTGAGGCGACTTTCGACGTCGGCCACGCAGTCGGCGCCCTAGCGCGCAACCGGTACCCGCACGGCACTCTAATCGGCGAAGAGCTGAACTGGGTTGACGCAGAACGCGTCACCCGGACGACACTCCGAAATCCCGCCATTCCGGCAGTCTTCGAAGGAGCGCTCAGTTTCGAGAGCGTCCGCATTCGGGCCGATGTTTTGACAAGAACGCGCGACGGTCGATTCGATCTGATTGAAGTTAAGTCCACGCTGAACGTGAAACCTGAACATGAGTGGGACCTCGCCATTCAGCATCATGTGCTAACGGGTGCCGGCCTTCCGACCCGGTGGGCTCGCCTGATGCACCTGAACCGCGATTACGTCTATCCGGGCGGCGACTATGACCTCAAGCGGCTGTTCACCTTCACCAATCTGACGCAGATGGTCCTTAAAAGAGCGGGAGAAGTCATGGCCGCACTCAAGGAGATGCGAAAGGTCCTGGCAGCAAAACCCGCTCCTTCGATTTCCGTGGGAGCGCAATGCAACACGCCGTATGCGTGCTCATTTTATGACCATTGCCATAAGGACGAGCCTGACCATTCGATTGAGCAACTGCCCAGGCTCCGGATGCGGCTGCGCGAGCAACTCACATCAATGGGCGTCTTCGAGATCGTGAAAGTCCCGGAGGATTTCGACGGTCTCTCCTCGCTGCAGGCTAGAGTCGTAGAGGCCGTCCGGACCGACACCCGCTATCACGATCCCGCTATTTCGCGAAAACTCCGGAAGCTCAAATTTCCGCTCCATTTCTTGGACTTCGAGACCTTTTCACCCGCCCTGCCTCTCTACTCCGGCACTAGGCCGTATCAGGTAATTCCGTTTCAGTGGTCGGATCACATTCTCAACGCGAACGGAGCGGTCACACACCGCGAGTTTCTCCACAGCGATCGATCCGATCCGCGACGGGCTTTCGCCGACCAACTCCTAGACGCTTTGGGAAGCAAAGGATCGATCGTCGTATATGGAGCTTTCGAATCAACGCGGCTCCGCGAGTTGGGCGAGCATTACAGCGACTTGGCACCGGCATTGGCGGGCGCTCGCAAACGCATTATCGATTTACTACCGCTGATTCGCGACCACGTTTACGACCCCGATTTTCATGGATCATTCTCTCTCAAATCGGTCTTACCAGCGCTGGTGCCGGATCTCGGGTATGACGATCTCGATATCACGAACGGAGGCCTGGCATCGCTCGCCTATGCTGAGATGCAAGCGCCAGATACTCCTCCTGAACGCATCTCGCATATTCGCGCCGCTCTTTTCGCCTATTGCAAGCGCGACACTGAGGCGTTGGTCGAATTGTTTAGGGTGCTGCGATGAACCCTGTTGAGCGAAACTCGCGACCGCAAGGTCTCTAGGAGGCACGTGTAAAAACGCGGAGTGACATCAATGCGATGGCAATTCCGTCAACTCCCCTTTGCGCATCGCTTCAGTGCGTCTCAAATCCGGTGGCGAGATCGGCATGACAATCTGTCCAGGGAAACATGAGGTTGGTGCGCTTTCGGGCAAATGGGGAGCGTCTTCCGTCGTTATTCTAATGGAGCTGGAGGAGCTGACACGGCTGAAAGTAAAGACGATCGGTGCTGCCGTTCAGCGTGCCGGAATGGATTGGCACTTTCTTCCGATCAAGGACGTAAGCGTCCCAGACCAGCATTTTGAAGATCTCTCGACGTCTTCAGACCACGCGCTCAGGTGCGCGCTCATGGACGGCAAGTAAGTGCTTATCCACTGCAAGGGCGGGCTTGGACGTACTGGCATGATAGCCACGCACCTGATGGTCGAGTTAGGGGAACGGCCGGCCAGATCCATTGAAAGGGTGCGCGGGGCGCGCCCGGCCTCGATCGAGACAGCAGCACAAGAGCGACACGTCCTGGATTCCAAGCCGCCCAGCGCACTTCGCCGATAATTCCTCGTCGGATTCTGGCTATCCTCTTGGCGACGCGGTGGCAATTGAGTACGCGTCAAGAAACCTTTTGCCGCTAGTGTCTACGGCACCCGTAGTGTCGTCGTGCGTCTTGCGGTTGTTGGTTTACTCACTGCACTCGACCCGCAGAGGCCGCGGAACCGCGGGGCGCGCTGCCAGCGTCGCGTCTGAAGATAAATTCGACCGTATAACCAATTCTATCTCGCGATTTTCGCGTTTAGCCGCTCGACCATCTTGCGGGTATCCAGAAACAATTACACAAACTCATCCGCTTGCAACTGCTGAATCGTCTCATCCTTCGTGAGCTGAGTTAGCACCTCGACGCTGTGCAGTTCATAGCCCGGCTGTCCGCGCGCGATCCACCACCTATCAGTCCTTTTTTTTGTCATCCTACGTTCTTTCATCAAATAGTCTCTTAAGGTGCGCAGTTCATCTAGGTCGGGTTTGATTTCGATACTCTGAAATGGCCCACTTCGATACTGAAAAATGGCCCACTCGCCTATCTGGACGTGCTGGAGCGTAAGCCGGGCGCCCTAACCGGATCCAAACCGCTTGCCTCATGGCGGAAAAAAGGACGGTGGCCTGCCAGTTACGATCGACTGCTCGCCGAACTGATCCGCCGACATGGAAAGCAGAGCGGCACACGCCAGATGATTCAGGTGCTGAGCCTGATCAAACAGTATGGACATGAGCGGGTGCGAACGGCGGTGGAGGAAGCGATCACCCTGGGCTGTTCGGACGCCGCCGCGATCCGGCATCTCGCGGGAGCGGCCGATCTGGTTCACGCGCGTAGCGCGATGATCGAGTTGGGCGCGCTGTCGCGCTTTGAACGGCCGTTGCCGGTGATGACCGATTACGACGGGCTGCTCGGCCAGGAGGTGGCGCCATGAGTGCGCAAACGGCGGCGCTGCAAGTTGCCACCATCGGGCAGCAGTGCAAGGTTTTGCATCTGCCAACGGTCGCAGTGCAATGCGCTTTACTCGCTGAACAGGCGCTGCGCGAACGACGCTCACATCTGGGCTTCCTCGAAGCGCTGCTGCAGGCCGAACTCGAGGAACGCGAACAGCGGCTGGTTGAGCGGCGCCTCCGCGAAGCGCGGCTGCCGCGGATGAAGCTGCTGGAAGGGTTCGACTTCGCGCAATGTCCGAAGATCTCACCGCAGCAGATCCACGAACTCGCCGAGGGTGGTTATATCGAGCGGGCGGAGCCGATCATCCTCATCGGTGACAGCGGCACCGGTAAAACCCATCTACTCACTGGATTGGCGGTAGCGGCCTGCCGGCAGAAGCGCCGCGTGCGATTCGCTACGGCCGCGGCGCTGATCAATGAACTGGTGGAGGCCAAGCATCAATTGCAACTTGGCCGCGTGCTGGCGCGATGGGCGCGCTATGACCTTATCGCAATCGACGAGGTGGGATACGTGCCACTGGCGGAAGTCGGTTCCGAGTTCCTGTTCCAGGTCATTGCCGAACGCGCCGAGAAAGCGGCGGTGATGGTCACCACCAACCTGCCGTTCTCGGAATGAACGCAGGTGATTCCCAATGCCCGGCTGTGCAAAGCGCTGATCGACCGCACTACCGATCGCGCGCACATCATCGAGACCGGCGCGGAATCCTACCGCTTTCGCCGAACCCTCGAAAAACGCAAGGGCCGAACTTCGACCGCCAATATGACCGCCGCGGCCCCGCAGGCAGCAGAAAAGAAAGGCAGTTAAAGCCGATTATGGTGGAGCGCGCTAGTAACGCTGATCGCGCAAGGTACGTGCTGCGCACAACACCTAGCGCGCACCGGCGAAAGGATCAGACGATTAAAATCTTTCAGGAAACAAGAATCATGAAACCCCAGAGGGTGGGTTAAATCTAAATATCAAAGTGGGCCAGACCGGATTGGCAAAAGCACTGTGTGGCGAACTGCCTTCACTGCCGCGCCACCAGGCGAGGTACTGTTCGTAAACCCAGCGCCTGGTCACCAGCTGCGGGAAGGGGTTGTCGTCGAGCGGACCGCCCTCGGCCGGATCCATTCCGAGTAGTTGCTCGAGTCACGGAACTCGACCGGAAAATTACTGCTGATACGTAGCGAACCGGATTGCGTAGGAGGCCAACGACGACGCACAAGGATGCAATGGCAGGTCGGCAAGGTGAAGGTCTCGTGCATCATCGAGATGAGACAGTCCGTACCGGCCGCTTTTTCATACTCGAATGTCTCGGCTGACGCGATCAAGCGGGAGGTTTCAAATGTTCCCAGGTCTTCTCCGGTACCGGCTTAATTAGCCGCCAGCCCGCGCCCTGTCCTTTCTCAAAACCTGATTCGCGCCAGCGCGAAGGCGATGGCAACTCGGACTGGCCAGAAAATAACAGCGTTCAAAATATTGATCCGCACGCGTCAACCACGGGTCGTCAACCGCCGCTTAAGTGTCAACCGGTTTGGCAGAGAGAGCAGTACGCATCGGACTGCGCCATCCACCAAAAATTCCCCCACAGACCGAGAATAAACTAAAACCGCTGCAGCGGTAGTGCCCGAATCGCAGGCGGTTCGATGGCCGTCAAGTTGCGTGCGACTGGCCGAAATGATCGCCGTCGCAGGTTGCGCAGTCTGGCAAGCGCTCTCTACCATGCTTGCAATGCACAAGCCGCAATTTCTTCAACAGATCGCCGAGGAGCTTGGCGATAGTGCCGCTTTTTCCGCCCGCGCCGCGGGACGGCGGGCGTTTCAACCGGAGCATGTCGAGCCCAAATGGGCCCGCGATCGGGTCGCCGACATCGAGCACATCCGGTTGGAGGTCGAACTCGATTTCGATCGCCAGGCAATTTCGGGCACCGCAACTCATCGGTTGTCGGCGATCGTCGACCAGCTCGATCGGCTTGAGTTCGATGCCGCCGAGCTCGCAATAAAGTCGGTGCGGGCAAATGGAAATCCGGTCGAGTTCACCACCGACAACGGCAAGCTGATCGTCATGCTGCCCGATCCGCTGAGCGCCGGCGCCCAAGCCGAAATCGCGATTGATTACGAGACCATACGCCCACGCCGCGGATTGTATTTCGTCGGCCCCGATCAGGCCTTTCCTGATAAACCGGTGGAGGCCTGGACCCAGGGCGAGGACGAGGACAGCCGCTATTGGTTTCCCTGCTACGACTATCCCAACGACAAAGCCACCAGTGAAGTGATCGCAACCGTCCCGGAGCGCTTCACCGCGATTTCCAACGGCGCGCTGGTCGCCACTACCGCCAATTCCGCATGCCGCACGAAAACCTGGCATTGGCGTCAGGAGGTGCCCCACTGCGCCTATCTGATTACGCTCGCGGCCGGCGAATTCGTCGAGCTTCGCGATCAGGCGGGCGAGGTTCCGGTGCTCTATTACGTGCATCCGGGACGCGAGGAGGACGCGCGGCGGGCGTTCGGGAATACTCCACGCATGATTCAGTTCTACGAGCGCATCATCGGCGTGCCCTATCCGTATGCGAAATACGCACAAGTCGCGGTCACCGATTTTATTTTCGGCGGGATGGAAAACACCTCGGCGACCACCCAAACCGCTGACACTTTGCATGACGCCCGCGCCCATTTGGATTTCAGCAGCGATCCGCTGGTCGCTCACGAACTGGCCCATCAATGGTGGGGAGACCTGCTGACCTGCCGCGATTGGGCGCACGCGTGGTTGAACGAGGGCTTCGCGACCTATTTCGAGGCGCTATGGTGCGAGAAAAACCTGGGCGCCGACGAGTTTGCATGGAATCTGCGTCAGGATCGCGCGAACTACTTCGGCGAGGACGCGCATCATTACCGCCGTCCGATCGTATGCAACCGCTATCGCGCGCCGATCGAGCTGTTCGATCGCTTTCTATACGAAAAAGGCGGACTGGTGTTGCATATGCTGCGCCGGTTGCTCGGCGATCAACTTTTTTTTCGATCGCTCAATCTTTATTGCACCCGCCATCGCGGGCAGAGCGTGATCACGCAGGATCTTCAGCGCGCTTGCGAGGACACCACCGGCCGCAATCTCGATTGGTTTTTCGATCAATGGGTTTACAAGGAAGGTCACCCGGAAATCGAGGTCTCGAGCAGCTACGACGACCAGCGCAAAACGGTCGGTATCACGGTGAAGCAGACTCAGCAGGCCAACCAAAACATCGCCCTGTTCCGCTTTCCGGTGGTGGTCACGTTGATGCAGGCGGACGGATCCGAAACCCGCCATCAGGTGGAAATCGACAGAAAAGAACAAACTTTCCATCTGGCCGCATCCAAAGCGCCGAAAGCGGTACGCTTCGACCCGGGTTACGACATTCTGAAAAGCCTTCGCCACAAGCGATCGCGCGAGGCGCTTGAAACGATCCTTAAGCATGCGCCTGAAGCGATTGGCCGCGCCGAGGCCGCAAGCGAATTAGGCAAAGACGGAAGTTCTGCCGCGATCGCGGCGCTTAAATCCGCCATGCTTAACGACCCGTTCTGGGGCGTGCAGGCTGACGCGGCGCATGCGCTTGGCGCGATCCGGACCGATGAAGCGATAACAGCCTTGATCGAAGGTTTGTCGCTGTCGCATCCGAAAGCGCGCCGCTCGGTGGTCCGCGCGCTCGGCGAATTTCGCGGACGGTCCGAGGCCGCCTCGGCGCTGATCGATCTGCTCGAGCGTGGCGACCCGAGTTATTTTGTCGAGGCGGAAGCGGCGCTCGCACTTGGACGTACCCGCGATGCGCGTGCGTTCGATATTTTACGCGAGGTGATGAAACGCCCGTCGCATCAGCACGTGATCGCCAGTCATGCGCTGTCCGCGATGGCCGAGTTGCGCGACGAACGAGGCTTCGGCGTGGCGCGCGACATCATTGCGTATGGAAAACCGCCGCGTATCCGGGTGGCTGCCGTCGGCACCATGGCCAAACTGGCCGAGCTGGGCGACAGCCGGCGGAGCGAGACGTTCGACCTGCTGATGCCGCTGGCGGACGATCCCGAGTTCATGATGCGGTTGCGAATTCCCGGCGCGTTCGAGCAGATCAACGACGCACGCGCGATAAGTGCGTTGCGGCGCCTCGAACAGCGCGACCTTGACGGACGTGTGCAACGACGCGCGCGCGAAGCTGCGGATGCCATCAACGAAGGCCGCCATCGAATCGAAGAGAGCACGCGAATGCGTGAAGAACTCGACAAGCTGCGCGAGGATAATCGGCGCTTCGAGGATCGCCTGGCGCGGCTTGAAGCGCAGCCCAAGCCAGGCGGCGGTTGAGCCGATAAGGGACAATTCGTCATCGCGATCCTCTGGGGACGGGCGGGCGGCCCGTCCCCAGGGGATTAAGCGGAGCAGGCTACGGCTCAGGCGTCGAAGTAGAGCGCGAACTCGTAGGGATGCGGCCGCAGGCGGGTCTGACTGACCTCGCGGGTCATCTTGTAGTCGATCCAGGTTTCGATCAGATCGGCGGTGAAGACATCGCCCTTGAGCAGGAACTCATGATCCTTGCGCAGGTTCTCGAGCGCCTGTTCGAGCGAGGCCGGCATACTCGGCACCTGCTCCAGTTCGCTCGGATTGAGCGCGTAGATGTCCTTGTCCAGCGGCTGTCCCGGATCCAGCCGCCGCGCGATACCGTCGAGCCCCGCCATCAGCATGGCCGAAAACGCCAGGTACGGATTGCAGGTCGGGTCCGGAAAGCGCACTTCGATGCGCTTGGCCTTGGGCGACGGCGAGTACATCGGGATACGCACCGCGGCCGAGCGATTACGGCTGGAGTACGCCAGATTGATCGGAGCCTCGAAGCCCGGCACCAGCCGGCGATAGGAGTTGGTGCCCGGATTGGTGAAGGCCGCCAGCGCCGGCGCATGCTGCAGAATACCCGCGATGTAGTGCAGTCCCATCTCCGACATTCCCGCGTAGCCGTTGCCCGCGAACAGCGGGGTCTCGCCCTTCCACAGGCTCTGATGGGTATGCATGCCCGAGCCGTTGTCGCCGAAGATCGGCTTGGGCATGAAGGTCACCGTCATGCCGTGGCGCACCGCCACGTTCTTGCAGATGTATTTGAACCAGGTCAGCCAGTCCGCCATCTTGACCAGCGACTGGAAGCGCATGTCGATCTCGGCCTGCCCCGCGGTGGCCACCTCGTGATGCTGCTTCTCGACCTGAATCCCCACCCGCTCCATCTCGCGCACCATCTCGGTGCGGATGTCCTGCTGGCTGTCGTTGGGCGGCACCGGAAAGTAGCCTTCCTTATGCCGCGGCTTGTAGCCCAGGTTGGGCTTGCCGCCCGCCTGGCCGCTATCCTGGCCGCTGTTCCAGATGCCCTCTTCCGACTCGATATGGTAGTAGCTCGAATGCGCGTTGGTGTCGTAGCGGATGCCGTTGAGGATGAAAAACTCCGGCTCCGGCCCGAAGTAGGCCACATCGCCCAGCCCGGTCGATTTCAGATAGGCCTCGGCCTTGCGCGCCACGTTGCGCGGGTCGCGGGTGTAGTCGGCCCGCGTGATCGGGTCCGAAATGTTGCAGATCATGGTCAGCGTCGGATCCTTGGTGAACGGGTCCATCACCGCGGTCTCCGGGTCCGGAATCACCAGCATGTCGGAGGCGTCGATCGCCTGCCAGCCTCGTATCGACGAACCGTCGAAGCCCAACCCCTCCTCGAACGGCCCCTCGTCCTTGAACTCCGAAATCGGCGCGCTGAAATGCTGCCATTGCCCCAGCAGATCGATGAACTT
>DAHVFB010000118.1 GCA_027317185.1 Deltaproteobacteria bacterium | reverse complement strand
CGCCGAATCTGGATCTCTTCCGCGCCCTCCGTGATGCGGTAGCGGCGATGATGCCGGTAGATATGCTCGAACGGCTTGTGCCGCGAATAGCCAATTCCCCCGTGCACCTGCATCGCGCGATCGGCCGCCTCGCAGACCAGCCGGTTGGCGCGGTAGTTACACATCGCGACCTTGTCGGAAAGTTTTTCGGCGACCTCGGGCTTCGACATCTGATCCATCTCCCACGCGGTCTTATGGATCAACCCCCGAATCATCGCGGCTTCGGTATGCAGTTCGACCAGCGGCCATTGGATCGCCTGGTTGCCCGCCAGCGGCTTGCCGAACGGCTTGCGATCCTTGGCGTAATGCACGCTTTCATTGATGCAGTATTGCGCCGCGCCCACCGACGACGCCGCCTGCCGAATGCGATTCTCATGCACGAAATGCTGCGCCACCGCGAGCCCGTTTTCAGGGTCGCCCAGCACCGCCCCGGCCGGTACATAGACCTCGGTCAGCGAGATGCGCGGATGGTCGGTCGGCATGTTGAACGTCCACAGATATTCCTCGACCTTGAAGCCTGGGCTGTCGGTCGGCACGATGAAACATCCGATCCCCCGCGCGGCGCCGTCGCGTCCGCTGATGCGCGCGAAGATCAGATCGTGCGTCGCGACGTTGACGCCGGTGTTCCACATCTTCGCGCCGGTGATACGCCAGCCATCGCCCTCGCGCACCGCCCGCGTCTCCATCCAGGTCGCGTCGGAGCCATGATTGGGCTCCGTCAGCCCGAACGCGATGCGAATCTGGTCGTCGAGGATGCCGGGTATATAGGTGCTCTTTTGCTCGGCGGTGCCGAAGTCGCGGAACATCAGCACGATCGGCATATTACCGACGATCGAGCTTTCGTTCTGCAAATCGTTATGCAGGCCGAGGCCCTTGGCCGCGAGATGCTCGCGAATCACCGCCATCGCCAGGTTCGAGCCGTCCTTGCCGCCATATTCGCGCGGCAACCCGTAGCGGAAATGGCCCGCGCGATCGGCCCGCCGGCGCATCTCGCCGAGCAGCGCCTCCCATTCGTGGCGCGGCAGGCCGCCGCCCTCGAAATCGGTCCGCGCCCATTCGCGGCGATGATCGAAGAAGCGGATATTGTCGTTTTCGCGCTCCAGCGGCTTGATTTCGCGCTCGATGAAGACGTCGAGCTCGGCCAGGTACGCGGTTATTTCGGCGGGTATCGTGAAATCCACTCAACTAGCTCCCGAATTCTCCAATTGGCGCGCCGCCGCAATCCCAATCCCTGATTTGCGCTGATGCCTGGCGATCGCGGTCGAGGGCCGAGCGTAATTTCTAGCATATGCACGGGCGCTTGTGCGCGTTCCGGCCGCGGCCGCGCGCCTCGGCTCTCGATCCGCCAGGCGGCACTCCGCTACTGCATGATTTGATTCAGCCCGCTCGCGGTACTGAAACGCGTCAGATCATTGAATTCGGCCGGCGCCTGTTGATTTACATACAGCGGATGATTCAAGGCCGGATCGGAAAAAAAGCTGGAATGCTGGTTGTGCATATCCCACATCATCTCGACCGCGGCGCCGTTGCAATTCACCGGCCCGACCCCGGGCACATCGATGGTCTTCAGCACGAATCCACCGAATTTCCAGTAGTTCATTTCGGTGTCATACAGGTCGAGCCACAAAACCCCGCCGGACGCCTTGTCCACGTACATGACGCGTTTGCCATAGCAATATCCTTCGGCCTGCGACGCCACCTTGCTCGCGCTGATTACATAAGCGTCCCGCACCTGCCATTTCCCCCACGAAGGCTTGGGCCATCCCAACGGCATATCGAACCCGTCGGGAAATGCTCCGGTGGGCAAATCGGCGTCGACCAGCGCCAGGATTTTCTTATCGCCAAGGTCCGCGACCTGCATTTGCGTCAGGTTGGCGTTGAAGCCGTAGCGATAATCATCGGACGTATAGTCAGTCCCGGAATACTGCGAGCAGCGCGCGCTGGTAGCGACCGGCTGAGCGCGCCGCAATGACGGTACGAAAGCATAGACCGCCTGTGCTTTGGTCAGATCGGTATAAGAAATGACCACGCTCGCATTGTATCGCTCATTCTCGGGCTCCACCGTCATGAACCATTCGGTCGAGAACGTGTCGCCGGCCCCGGGAATCGTGGCTGAAATACCGGGGTCGGTGTTAAAGCTCAATTGTTTCAATACCAGTTCATCCGCGCTGCAACTGACATTGCCAAGATTGTTCTGGCTACATGACGTGCCATAGGTATCGACGATCAGATGCGGCAGGTACCGGTACCACACGTCGGCGAGAATCTTCCATCCGCGATGCGGTTCGGCCGGATCCGGGAATGGCATGCCACCCTGGTAGCCCTGCATACTCAGTCCGCCCGTGGGCAGGTCCACGATCCGTATCTGCGAGGCATACTTCTCGGTCGCCGCCACGTAATTCCGGGGCAGCGGATGGATAATCGTCGGGCCAATAGTCATTTGGACATCGGCCGGCATCTTCCAATAGTATTCACCCTGGAACAACCCGATCATCCCCGCTGGCATATACTGTTGGTAATCCCGCCAGTTTTGCGCAGTGATCGTCGTCCCGACCGGAATTCCCGCAGCCGTCTTGCCCGATGAATCGGCCGCCGGCGCCGGCGCGGAAGCCGCCCCAGCCGGAGCGGCACTGGACGACACGGCCGGCTTGCCCGCCGATGACCCATCCTGTGCCAGCACGGGCCTCGCGAATGGAATTAAAAAGAGCAGCCCGACGGCAATCGCGATGATCTTCATAGAGACTATATCCTTTGCGCTGAAATTACTCAGCCTGCCCGGCCGGAGTGGCCGTTGTTACACTCACCGCAGCGCCATTGGCGCGATTGACCCAGAGACCTGCCGCCGCGGCGGACTGCGCCCCCCACGCGGGCACCAACTATGCCGCTCTCATCCTTCGCCACCGCACCCCGTTGTGAGGCACGCCCGAGCGTCGTCACGGTGATGGATCGAGCGTGATGTACTCGCGCGGATCGCGATGCCTGAAGGGCGCAGCCGAGCGGAATTAAAGCCGGTTCGCCTGGGGTCGTCGTTCTTCCTGGCCAACCCCCGCGCGCAATCTCCCAATCGATTTTGCGACCCTAGGATGCTTCACGCGAAGTGTCAAACGCCGCCGCACCGATACGTGAATGGCGCGCCCGGAGGGATTTGAACCCCCAACCCTCGGATCCGAAGTCCGATGCTCTGTCCAGTTGAGCTACGGGCGCGCAGGTCGACACCCCTCAATCATCTAAAGGAATTATCGCTCGATTCCAAGGCGTCATTCGGCGCGTCGCCGAGCGAATGCCGTGTTGCGCTCGAAAAACGCAGTCGTGATTCCGTCGATCCGGCGACGAAACGATGCGCTGTCGCCATAATCCGGGCAATCTGGCACGATTGACAAACATGGCTGCTAGCGTTGAAAAGCAAACTCACGTCGTCGCAGCGCGCCCGGACTGCGCATCCGCGATTGTCGTGCCGCGATATGATCGTTTGCGGCGCGCGATGCCTGCGCTGGCGGTTCTGCTTTCCTTTGGCGTGCTGTCGGTGGCGTTGTTCGGGCGCAACCTGATCGGCCACTGGTCCGATCGCTATATCGGCATGGGCTCCGATCCAGCAGCAGCGATGTTTTTCTTCGCATGGTGGCGCCACGCACTGGCGAATCATCTAAATCCATTCAAAATGAACATTGTTTGGGCCCCCGGCGGCTCCAATCTGACCTGGGCTACGCCAATTCCATTAGCGGCGCTCTCAATGTTACCGCTCGAAGTAGCCTGCGGACCGATCGCGGCATATAACGTCGCGATCCTGCTTTGTCCTGCACTTTCGGCGTTTACGGCCTTTATCCTCTGTCGGAAACTCACAAATTCATTTTGGCCGTCTGCTATCGGTGGCTACATATTTGGCTTTTCTTCCTTCATGTCTTCCCATCTTTTGGGCCATCTGACATTAACCATGATTTTTCTTTTGCCGCTCGCGGTATATTTAGTACTGCTATGGTTCGGCAATGAAGTATCGAGTCGAAAGTTCGTGTGCCTTCTCGGGCTGCTCCTGTCGGCTCAACTCCTGGCTTCCCCTGAACTACTAGCCACTTTGACTGGAACCGGCGGAGTATTCCTCGGTTTGGTATGGTTATTCCATCCCACCACGCGAAAGCAGATACGAGATCTCTTACCTCTATTAGTCGCGAGCTATCTCGCCACCGCAATCCTGGCGAGCCCATACCTGTATTATTTTTTTGCTTCCGGTCCCGTCCCGTTTGCAAAGAATTGGCCGGAGTTGTTCTCGGCTTCGCCGACCAGCCTGATCATTCCGGTAGCGACCAATATCTTCGGCGAATGGAAGGTCTTTCGAACTACCGCAATGGCACTGAACCTGTGGGAAGCGAGCGAATACATCGGCTTGCCGCTTTTGCTCGTCTTGTGGAATCTCGGGCGCCGAAGGTGGAATGAGTCGGCGATCCGAACGCTGCTGGTATTCATTATTCTCATTTCCGTCGCAACCTTCGGACCGGTCCTGCACCTCGGAAGAATCTCCCTTCCATTGCCCTGGAAGGCGATCATGCCGTTGCCGCTTGTACGGATGATTTTACCGGCGCGCCTCGCTGTCTATATGTTTCTGGCTCTAACAGTCGCGTTGGCTCTCTGGCTCTCCGACCGTACGATTGATGTTCGCTGGCGCACCGCTGCCGCTGCACTCGTTGCGATATCGCTCCTGCCTAATCTCAATGCATCATTCTGGACGACTACGCTCAATACGCCGGCGTTTTTCAAGAACGGGATGTACCGGCAATATATATCTTATGGTGCAAATGTTTTGATTTTGCCTTATGGCGTAAGGGGCGACAGCGACTTCTGGCAGGCGAGTACCAATTTCTACTTTACCATGCCAGAAGGTTACGTGGCTATTTCGCCCCCGGTGCCTCCCAATTTTGTGAAGTATCCCATCGTGAGTTCGCTATACAATCTCGTAAACATCCCCGACCAGGACGAACAGTTCAAAGCGTTTCTGGTCAACAAGAACGTCGAATATATCATCGTCGCGAACGACTGGGGTCAATGGCTGCCTGATCGACAGTTTCCCGTCCTCACATTTGACCGCGATCCGTTCTCCTCTGGCGACCAACGGGTTATTCAATCGCTCGTTGGGAATCTCGATCCTGCGCCTTTGAAAGTCGGCGGGATTACTCTCTACCGGGTGCCGCTGGACGATTTACAAAAGTATGCAGCTTTAAGCCCGGACCTTTTGGAGAAACGGGTCACGGTCGCCCGCATGACGACGCTGATTCGTGCCGCAAGCGAGTACGTGTCCAAGGGTCAGGAACTGGATCAATTGACGCCATTGCGAGTGGAGCAGGCTGGTTTACTTCCACCAATGTGGATCGGGGGGGACTACTTGTTCGGACCGGGGCGATATCTAAACGTTCAGGATGGTCTGTTTCTTGGCTATTTTTCAGGCGGGATTATCGGCGTCGGCCTGTTTGGCGACCATGAAAGTCTGCTCGAGCTTGCCAAGGCGTTCGGTCCATACGCCGAGATCCCCGTTGGTTCGTTTGAATTGGCGACTCGCGTCGGACGAGCCGTCCTGCTTGGTCCGGAAGTGCGTACGGAGAACCTGGCCGAGAGCATGCAGTGGTTACTAATTCTCGAATTTCATCCGGCCGGACTGGCGCGCGCCGCCGCCGCCGCCAACGATATCGCCGCGCGCGAACTCGCCCATTAGGGAACCTCTGCACAAGGCGCTGCTGTCACCCTGAGTGCAGCGCAGGGGTCCCGGATCCGGGATTCTTCGCTGCGCTCAGAATGACAACCTGACTTGTGCAGAGGTTCTTTAGCGCGGTCTCAGTTCTAATCCTTCAACCGCCGCGGGCGCCGCGGATGAGCGCATGCGACGGGGCTGCGCCGATGCCTGCACTGCCGCGCGCGGCGCGATGGACAAGGTTGCCAGGTGGCCCTTTGCTCGGCTAAAACCAGCGCGAGAGGAAGCAAATGAAAGTAGACAATCTTCAGTACAAAGACGGCGACCTGAATCTGCACGGGCTGGTGGCCTACGACGAGGGCACTTCGGGCAAACGCCCCGGCGTTGTAATCATGCCTGACGCATTCGGAATTGCTCCATTCGTCAGGGAGCGGGCCGAGCGGCTGGCCAGGTTGGGCTATGTCGGATTCGGCGCTGATCCATATGGCAACGGCTTCACCGCGAAGGACTTGCAGGAAGGGATCAAGTACGCGATGGCGCTGCTGGAGAATCCGGCCGTCGTCCGCGCGCGCGTCCAGGCAGCGCTCGATAAGCTCGCCTCGCTGCCCCAGGTCGATTCGAGTCGGCTGGCGGTAATGGGCTATTGCATGGGCGGAACCTGTTCCCTCGAGATTGCGCGCTCCGGCGCCGCGGTTCGCGGGGTGGTCTCCTTCCATGGCGGACTGGCGACCAAACAGCCGGCGGTGGCGGGCCAGGTCAAGGCGAAAGTTCTGGTATGCAACGGTGCGGACGATCCGTTTGTGCCGGCTGCGCAAATCGCGGAATTCAATGAGGAGATGACCAAGGCTGGCGTCGACTGGCAGATGATCAACTACGGCGGCACGGTCCATAGCTTTACCAATCCGGACGCCGCGTCGATTGGCGCGGCGGGTATCGCCTATAACAAATCGGCTGACGAGCGCTCATGGCATGCGATGGCGTCGTTCCTCGCCGAGGTTTTTGCCGCATAGGAGAAGGGGTCCGTCCGCGGACAGATAGTCACTGGAAGGCGCGTCGCGGCGTGAAGGGGCCGCGGCGCGCCACTCCGCCTTCACATTACAATTCTGGTAATGGCTATGAAGGAAAGCGGCTTCGACTCACTGCTTACCGGCACATCCCGTCGCTTCCAAGTTGGGTTCCGTTCGGGCACGAAGTGGTAGTCGTGGTCGAGGTCTGCTGCTGCGGGTAAGATTCAAAAGGGGCGCAACTCGCCAGCAACATAGCTTCGACAATAAACAGCAATAGGCTGAGCTTTTTAATCATGATCAGGTTCCACCGTCCGTCTTTATCCGTCCGACGACTCGCGCGAAAGAGTCAACACGCCGATTCTTTCAGTTCTTCGACCGCAAACTTGCAGCGCTGAAATACACCTTTCTGCCGCGTTGCGACGTGCCTGGCGTGGCGAATGAGTATCACGCGCTTTCTTCTTTTTGCCTCAACTCATTCCAGCACGACTGACCTCTCCAGTGTAACTCATTGACGCAGGGAAACACCTCGTGCGAGAGTCGGACTACGTTCTATGGAGAACCCAAAAGAGATTTCTTAGTCGAGAGATATTCAGATATTGAAAAGGTATTCGCGAAATACGCGCGAGACCAGGGCGGGCCGCCACGCGCGCGTGAAGGAGAGTCGACGATGCGTCTTTCGGGGAAGACCGCACTGGTGACGGGTTCGAGTTCGGGTATCGGCCGCGCGATCGCGCTGCGCTTTGCGCGCGAGGGCGCCGACGTGGCCATCAATGGCCGCGACGAAGGGAAAATCGCGAGCGTGGTGAAGGAAGCCGAGGCGTTCGGACGCCGCGCACTCGGAATCCGCGCTAATGTCGGCAGCTTCGCCGAATCCAGATCGATGGTCGAACGGACACAGTCCGAGTTCGGCCATCTCGACATCCTGGTATGCAGCGCTGGCGTATTCCATCACACGCCCTTTCTGAAATTGAGCGAAGAAGAGTGGGACGAGGTTCTGACCGTCGACCTCAAAGGACTTTTCAATTGCACGCGGACGGCGATCGCGCGGATGGCCGAGCGCAGATGGGGCCGCATCGTCTACATCACGGCGACCTCGGGTATCAATCCGCCACCACAGATGGCGCATATTGCGGCGGCGAAGACCGGCGCGCACGGCTTCGCGCGATCGATCGCGGCGGAGTTCGCCTCGGCGGGAGTGACGGTAAATGTAATTGCGCCGGGGTTGGTCGATACGCCGATCCTGGGCAACTTCACCGAGGAGGCGCTCAAGGAGTTCAGCCGCAGAGTTCCAATCGGCCGGATTGGGCGGCCGGAGGAGATCGCTGAGGCCGCGCTCTATTTCGCTTCAGACGAATCGGCCTACGTGACCGGACAGATCCTCAACATGAGCGGCGGAACGGTTATCTGAGGCCGATGCGCAGCGATCCGCATCCGCCATCGCACAGATCGGGCGACCCAGCATTGTCAAATAGACGTATTTTCATACTCTAAGTTGATGCCCGTCCAGACGCGTTCCGCCGAATCAATTTCGCCCAGCGGGCCGCGGCGGGTCAGGGTTTGCGCGGCGCCAGCGCGAAGGCTTGCGCGAGCAGCTCGTACGATCGCATCCGCGCGCGATGGTCATGGACGATCGTGACGATCATCAACTCGTCGGCGTTGAGCACGCTCGCCATATCGATTAGCTGATCGCGCAGCCGCTCGGGCTCGCCGGTAAAATAGCGGGGCCATTCGCCGTCGCCCGGCGGGCTCGCCGTGACACTGGATCCCAACTCGATCCGCGCCTCCTCGGGCGTGGGAATCGTGCGCAGGTCGCCCTGCATGATGCGCCGGCGGAACAGGCGCGCGCTGCCCAGCAGCCACGCCGCCTCCTCGTCGCTCGCCGCACAGATCGCGCCCAACGCCAGAATCACGCGCGGACGGTCGCCGGCCTCGGCCGCCACGAAATGCGATCGGTAATGCTCGATCGCGGTGCGCGTCGATCGCTGATCGATAAAGTGCGCGAAGGCGTACGGCAGTCCCAGTTGGGCCGCCGCCGACGCGCTCCACGGACTCGATCCGAGCAGCCACACGGCGGGAGCCCCGGGCATCGCGGGCGAAATCCGGATCCGGCTGAAGGCATGCTCGGGCGGAAAGCCGCCGTGCAGCCAGGCCAGCAATTCGACCAGTTGCTGGCCGAAATCGTCGGGCATCGCGCGGCTGCGATCGCGCCGCAGCGCCATCGCGTCGAGCTGCGTGCCGCCCGGCGCGCGGCCCAGGCCCAGGTCGATCCGATCGGGATAGAGCGCGTGCAACACGCGAAAAGTCTCGGCCACCTTGAAGGGGCTGTAGTGCGGCAGCAGCACCGCGCCCGAGCCAATTCTGATAGCCGAGGTTTCGGCGCCCACCCGCGCCATCAGGATTTCCGGCGCCGGGCTGGCCAGCGCCTCGATCCCGTGATGCTCGGCGATCCAGTAGCGCTCGTAGCCCAGCCGATCGGCGAGGCGCGCCAGCTCAATCGTATTGCGCAGTGCGTCGGCCGGCGTAAAGCCTTCCGCAACCGGCGATTGATCGATAATCGAGAGCTTCACGATGCTATCTCACCGGGCGGCTGCGGCGATCGACACCGCGGCGGCGCCGTCGATTAGTCATTCGAGCGACAGGGCGACCCGCGTGGCCGGCCCTTTATCCGTAATCCCTGCGGCGGTGAGATTCGGCGCGGCCACCGCCAGCCGCGCGGGATCGATCCGCTTGCTCATATATTTGCGCACCGCCGCCGCGCGCGCATCGGCCAGCGTCGCCAGATCCTTGTCGCTCACCTGCATATTTTTAATCAGCAGCTTTTTCATCTCGTCGGGCGGCAGCGATTTGTTCATCCCGAGCACGTCGAGCGGCTTGTCAAACTTGGCCGCCTTGTAGACCCGCTTGAGGTACTTGGCGTAATCGTCGGGACCGACCGATACGGTGTCGGGATCGATGCCCGCCGCCGCGCCGCCCAGGTCGTGGATCTTCGCCGCCTTGATCAGATCGTAGAGTTTCGCGTCATGCAGTCCCGGCCGATCGAGGGCCGGGTCGGCCACGCCCGCGATACTCAGCTTGAGCGACGGTCGTTGCTTCAGCGCCGCGGCCACCGAATCGAGCTTTTGCCGGCTGGCCGGCGGCAGCGTCGCAAACCCTGGAGTGAATTCCACATAGGACAGATCCTGGCCGCTGTTGCCGCCGCCCGGCAACGCCGCCGCCAGCAACCGGAATGGCGACGTTACCGCCTTGAGCAGCAGGCTTACCATCGCGTGCCAGATGATCCCGCCGAGGCTGAATTGCGGATCCGCGAGCGATCCCGAGACCGGCAGATCCAGGCTAATCTGGCCCTTGGAGTCTTTGAGAATCGCCACGGCCAGGCGCAGCGGCAGATTCATCGCGCCCGGCGTCTCGACCTTGTCGCCGAAGGTCAACTGGTCGAGCAGGATATGATTCTGCGCGGTCAGCAGGTCGTGATCGAGCACGTAATGCACGTCGACCGAGAGCTTGCCCCTGGTAATCGGATAGCCGGTGTACTTGCTCGAGTAGGCCGTCAGGTCGGTCAACTCGATCTGGGTGGCCTTGGCCTTGATGTCGACCGCAGCCATCGGCGCGAGCGGATTGATCGATCCCTGGATGCTGATTGGCGCGTTGCCGTTGATCAGGCCGTCGAGGTTGACGTCGGCCGGCGCCGTCGAGCGCGTGCCGAACTCACCGACGTGCCCGGCAATCGCGGTCAAATCGGCGGTGTAGTTCGGCTTGATAAAATTGTCGGTGTAGTTGACGTGGCCGCCGCGCAGCCCAATCTGCCCAATCGCGATATCGGCGGCGATCGGATGCGGTGTCGGCGGCGGTAGCGCAGCCGCCGGAGTTGCCGTCGCCGAGGTCTGCGCGGAGGGCGCCCCCGCCTCGGATGGCCCCGGCGCCGGCGCGCTAGGTGCGGATGGCGCGGGCAGTGGCTTGGCCCCCGGACGGGTCAGCGAAGTCGGCGCCTGGCGTGCCGACGACGTGATATCGCTCACGTTCAGATGGCCGTCGGCATTCAGAATCAGCCGGGTGTAGAAATCGTCGAGCGCGATCGCCCCGATATGAATCCTGGGCTGACCCTCGCCCATCCGGAAATCGATTCGATGGACGCTCAGCGCGTTCCAGCGCAGGAACAGATCGCTGGTCAGCTTGTCGAGCACGCGCACGTTGGTTAGCGTCGCGTCGCCGCGATAGCTCACGCGCAACTTGCCACCCGGGTCGGCGAGCGCCACCGCACCCTTGGTGGTCAGTGCGGCGCTGGTGATCGTCGCGTTTAGATTGCTCTGCGCATAGAGCGTGGCCGGCGCCACGTCGAGCCGCCGCGTGGTCACCCGCAGGTCGGCCTTGAGCGGCTCGATCGCGGCGGTGCCGTCGATCGCGAAAGTGCCGGTCTTGTCCGCCGTGCCGTCGAGCTCAAGCGAAAACGGCTTGGCGAAATCGCTGGTGACATCCTTGAGCCGGATATTGAGCGGCGCGACGCCGATCTTGACCGGCCGCGCCACGGTATGATCTTCAATCGCGATCGCGGATTTCTCCAGCGTGACCGCCGCAATCTTGTACTGCCATCCGCCCGCCGGCGGCGTGGGCGAGACCACCGGTGTGGCCGGCTTGGCGGCTGCGCGAATACCGCCGTGCGTCCGCGCCGCAAGCCTGCGCTCCTCCTGCGTCCGATACGCCGCGCGCTCCGCTGCCCGGCGCGCCCGCTCGGCCCGTGCCATTTCAGCGCGCGAATGTGCCTCACGCGCCGGCCGTCGCGCGGGGCGGTTCTCCGGTGCGGAAGCGGCGCCCGGCGGTTCGCCCGGCTTGCGGATTAACGACGCGAGCGACAATGCCCCTTTGCGATCGCGCAGCACCGACAGATGGATACTGTCGGTGCGCAGCTCCGTGACGGTCGCCTGATGCGACGCGAGATCGACCTGGCCGATCGTCGCCGCGATCGTCTTCCAGGTGATCGGCGGCTGATGTGCGCCCGGCGGCCGGATATCGAAATCGTCGAGCGCAAGGGTCGCCGGCTCAACGTGAACATTGAACTTGCCGGCCGCGAATTGCGTCGCGACGCTGGCCTGCACGTTCAGCTTGCCGGTCGCGATTTTCGCCGCGAGGAAAGTCTGCGCGAAGCCCTGCAAGGCCGGCACATCGATTTGCGCCAGCGTGAGGTCGGTCGTGACCTGCGATTGCAGCAAGTTCAGCACACCCTTGATCGCGACGCTGCCGCCACCGCTCAGCGTGCCAGCGACCGCGAAGGGGGCCGGTGGCGATTGCGGCGCCGTGCGCAAGTTGGTCAGCGTCGCGTGGATCGCCTGCAGGTTGGCCGTGGTCGCCACCGCCGCGCTGTGGTCCGTCAGATGCACCGCGCCGTTGGTCAGCGCGAACGAATCGAGAATCAGATTGAACGCGCCGCTCGTCCCGCTAGTCGCCGTGCCACCGCTCGCCGTCTTTGTGGGAGCCGTCTCCATGATTGACGGTGCTAAGCTCGCCGCGGTTGACGCTGCGGCCGGGGTCATCGACGCACTCGCCGACGCGATTGGCATGGCCGCACTGACCGTCGCGACGGGTGACGGCGGCGCAATTACCGGTGTCGCGATCGCCGGTGCCGGGCGCGCCGACGGGGCCACCTTCGCCGCGACGATGGCGGCCTTCACCGGCGGCGCTGGCGCGGCCGTCGTGCCCTGCGGAATGGGCGAAGCCTGTGGCGAAGATGCGCGAGCCGGCACTGACGTGGCGGCGGGCGGATTAGCGGCGGTCAATGGCGTCAGGTTGGTGGTGCCGTCCGCATTGCGCACCACGTAGGTCTCGAGACCGTCGAGCGTGATCGCGCCGACGTGGGCGAAGTTCTGAAGCGTATCGACGTCGTCGAGGTTCACCACCGCGCTCTTGAGCGCGAGCAGAGG
>DAHVFB010000117.1 GCA_027317185.1 Deltaproteobacteria bacterium | reverse complement strand
GGTACGGACTAGGGCCATTTATTAAGCTCTAAGCCGTGGCCATTGAGCTGAAAATCAAGTGGGACGGTACCGCGTCGGGCTTGGCTGAAAATCGGCTGAGCCTTAGTGCGTTCGGAGCGTCCCTTCCATTGCTGCTCGGCGGATTGCGGCGAATCGCATCAAATATCGTTCGCGATGCTATGGATGAAAAGCAGGCCACCACGGGTCGCTTGGCGAAGGCTGCTAACCAACTGGACATTGAGATAACTGACCTCGTGAAGGGTTCGACCGGATTCCAAAGCGTCGTCAGCGTTAATACTCCTTCGGGAGCGACTTTCCCTCTATTCGATTTAGCCGAGCGCGCCGGATACGGATTGCTCGAAGCGCTAGATGCTGAAGGCCACGGTATTCCAAAGAATTTGCCTATTCGGCGGTTCCTAGCGTCGCTTCCGCAGGGAATAACGGAACAAGCCTATTCGCTTTATCAGAATGGCAGCGTCCTCAGAGAGGTTATTCTTCGAGATGCGGTTCTTCCCGAAATACCTGCGGAGGTGCCGTACCTCGTTCAATATCTTGGCAGCGTAGTCGGTGTCGGATTCCCACCAGGGAAGGCTGAGGTAAAAATCAAGGCTGAGAGCGGCAGTACTGCCACGCTCGTCGCGACTGCTGAACAAGTTGAAACAGCTCTACAACTTCGGCAATCGGACGTGATCGCGCTTGGCGTTGTACACGATGGGAGCCATCGGCTGCTAAACCTGCGAGACGCGAAAGAGGAACCAAAGCCCTTTGTTCGTGAGTCGGCCATTTATGGTCGCTGGCAAGGAGTACTCAAGAGGCTTGCTCAGTGAGTGCTCAGCCGTGGACGGCTTTCATTTCGGTGGAAGCTGTTGTTCAGATTCATAAGGATTGTGTCGCTCGTTTTGGAGGTGATCGGACCGAATCACCTCAGCGAGGGTGCGTCGAGAGGAGTCTGGGCGCAGCGTGGAACGCCGAACTTTATTCCGAAGATACCGACTCAGTTCATGGGTTGTGTTTTGCAGGATGTCTCCTCTTCTACCTCGCTAAAAACAACTGCTTTGTCGATGGCAATAAGAGAGTTGGTTGGGCGAGTTGCATGGAAGTGCTCGGCAAGCTCGGCCTGACAATAGAGGCAACGGGGGAAGAATGCCAAGAATATTGCCTTTCAATGCTGTCGCCAGATTCAAGGGCTGTTAGAAACGCAATTGACGTGGCTCGATAGCTTGCTCCTCGGCTCGTCACACTCTGATCTTCCAAATTCGGACATCCCCCTCACTGCTGGGGAGGTTTGACAGAGCGTTATCCCCTGAAATACTCTCAGCTACTTGCGCACTGACTCCGTTCATCTTTAACCTGGGTTCAATCCTTACGCTTCTAATCAGGCTTTCGATTCATGTTTGACACGCTGAGCGACCGGCTCGAAGGGGTTTTCAAAAAACTTCGCGGTCAGGGCCGGATTACCGAGCGCAATATCGAAGAGGCCCTGCGCGAGGTGCGGGTCGCGCTGCTCGAGGCCGACGTCAATCTCAATGTCGTCCGCGACTTTATCGAGCATGTACGGTCGAAATCGCTCGGGCAGGAGGTGCTGCGCTCGCTCACGCCCGAACAGCATCTGCTGCGATTCGTCGCCGCTGAACTGACTCAGGTGATGGGCGGTCAGGCGCGCGAAATCGACTTGAAGGTTCGCCCGCCGGTCAAAATCATGCTGGTGGGCCTGCAGGGTTCGGGCAAAACCACCTCGCTCGCCAAGCTGGCGCGCTTTCTCAAAGTCGAGCGCAAACGCCGCCCGCTGCTGGTTTCGACCGACGTTTACCGGCCAGCCGCGATGGAGCAGTTGCGCATATTGGGCGCGCAGATCGACGTGCCGGTAGCCGACAGCCACGAAAACGAGGACCCGGTCGAGATCGCATCGCGCGCGATGAAGCGGGCCGAAATGGGCGGCTTCGATGCGGTCCTGATCGATACCGCCGGACGTTTACAAATTGACGACGCTCTGATGGCCGAGTTGGTGCGGCTGAAGGCCGCCACCCAACCTCATCAGACTATCCTGGTGGCCGATGCGATGACCGGGCAGGACGCGGTCAACGTGGCGCAGGGATTCAACCAACGGCTGCAGATCTCGGGCCTGATCCTGACCAAGCTCGACAGCGACGCGCGCGGTGGCGCCGCGCTGTCGGTCCGCGCCGTCACCGGCGCGCCAATTCTGTTTGCCGGATTGGGCGAAAAGCTCGAGGCTTTCGAGGTCTTTCATCCCGATCGGCTGGCCTCGCGCATCCTCGGGATGGGCGACGTGCTGACGCTGATCGAAAAGACGCAGCAGAACTACGACGCCACCCGCGCCAAAGAACTTGAAAGAAAGTTCAAGAAAAATGAATTCACGGTCGAGGACTTCGCCGAACAGTTGCGTACGATCCGCAAAATGGGATCGCTCGGCGAGTTGCTCGGGATGATTCCCGGCTTGAAGAAGATTGCCGGTCAAGCGGATTCTGAAGAAACTCAAACCGAACTGCGGCGGATTCAGGCGATTATCGATTCAATGACTCAGCAGGAACGCCGTAATCATCTGCTGCTGAATGGGCGGCGGCGAGTGCGAATCGCAAGCGGCAGCGGCACCTCGGTGCAGGAAGTGAACCGGTTCGTCAAACAGTTTGAGCAGACGCGGAAGATGATGAAAAAATTTACCAAACTTGGCGGCGGCGGCGCGGGCATGATGCGCGGCCTGGGGTTTGGGAGTTAGAATGGATAAGGAGACACGCTGATACATGGCATTGGTGATTCGGCTACGCCGTCAGGGCAGCCGCAAAAGACCTTTTTACCGGATTGTGGTGGCGGACTCGCGGATGCCGCGGGATGGCCGCTTCGTCGAACAAATTGGCACCTATGATCCCTCGACTGAGCCGGCCAAAGTCAAGTTCCGCATGGAAGAGGCGCAGCATTGGCTGAAAGTCGGGGCGCAACCAAGCCAGACGGTACGCAAGCTGTTGGAAAAGGCGTCCAGCGCCGCCATGCCCACCTGAATCGCGACCACCTCCAAGGAGCCCGACCATGAAGGAGCTTGTTCAGTTCCTGGCACAACAGTTGGTCAACAATCCTGACGCGGTCGAGGTTAAAGAGACGCAGGGAGACACCGCCTCGGTGCTCGAATTGCGCGTGGCCAGAGAGGACCTGGGCCGGGTGATAGGCAAACAGGGCCGGACCGCCAAGTCGATCCGGACCATCCTGAACGCCGTCGCCTCACGCACCAACCGCAAGGTGGTCCTCGAAATAATCGAAGACAAGTAGGCCGACGATGGCTCCAGACGACGGCTTACCGCCCGCTAATTCGCTGGGCGCCGCGCCGGTGGCATCTTTGCGGATCGGCGTTATTGCCGGTGCGCACGGACTAAAGGGCGCCCTGCGGGTGCGGCCCGACAACCCGGATTCGACCATGCTGACGCCTGGGATGACGATAGCCGTCGAGCGCGCGGGCCGCCGCGAGGAGCATCGGATCGTGCACGTAACGCCGATCGGCCATGGACGGCTTCGTCTCGGATTCGCCGATATCACCGATGTAAACGCGGCGGAGGCGCTCAAGGGCGGCGTACTTATGATCGATCCGGCAGGTTTGCCGCCTCCCGGCCCCGGCGAGTTTTACTTTTTTCAGGCGATCGGATGCGAAGTGATCACGATCGATGGACGAAGGCTCGGCAAAATCGAGGAAATTTTCCGTACCGGTGCGAACGACGTGATGGTGGTACGCGACGATAATGAACATGAGGTTCTGGTGCCTGTGATCGCCGACGTGATTCGCTCGATCGATCTCGGCGAAGCGCGCCGCGTGACGATCGATCCAATACCGGGACTGCTCGACTAGCCCCCGCCATCCGATGGAATTTCACGTCATCACGCTTTTCCCCGGCATGTTCGAGTCACCCCTGGCGGCCGGGATGGTCGCGCGTGCGATCGAAGCCGGGCTGATCAGCGTCACCGCCCATCCATTACGGCCCTTCGGACTTGGTTCATACCGGCAGGTTGACGACGCGCCATATGGCGGCGGCAGCGGGATGGTGATGCGTGCGGAGCCGATCGCCGCGGCGATCGACGACGTAATGGGGCAGCATCCGGGACTGATGCGTATCCTGATGACGCCGCAGGGCGAGCCGCTCGATCAATCCATCGCGCGCGAACTGGCCCGCGTCCGCCCCGGCCTGCTGCTGATTGCCGGCCGCTATGAGGGTATCGACGAACGCATACGGTCGATCGTCGATCGCGAAATCTCGATTGGCGATTACGTACTTTCGGGCGGCGAATTGCCGGCCATGGTGACGATCGAGGCGGTCGCGCGCTTGATCCCAGGGGTGCTGGGCAATCCTGAATCGCTAACCGAAGAATCGTTCGGCGCCGATACGCTCGAATATCCGCACTACACGCGCCCGGAGGAATTTCGTGGAATGCGGGTGCCGGAAATTCTGCTGAGCGGCGATCACGCGCGAATTCGGGCGTGGCGCGAGGCGCAGGCGCTCGATCGTACCCGCCAGCGCCGTCCCGACCTTTTGCGCCGCGGCCGTGGCTGACCTGTTTATCGCGCTGGTTCATTATCCGGTGCTCGACCGCAACGCCCGGATCGTCACCTCCGCGATCACCAGCCTCGACCTTCACGATCTCGCCCGCTCGGCGCGGACCTACGGCGTGCGCCGGTTTTTTATCGTGCATCCGGTAGCGGAACAGCGTGCTTTCGCGACCAGCGTGATCGGCCATTGGCAGGAGCATCCGGGTCGAGTGTTCGACTCGCGCCGCGCGGAGGCGCTGGCGCTGGCGCAGGTGGTCGGCGGACTCGACGAGGCGATCGCGATCGCTGAAACGCAATCCGGATCGCCACCGACGCTGGTCGCAACTTCCGCGCGAACCAGCGAGGGGATCAGCTACGAGAGCCTGCGCGGCAAGCTCGACGATTCTGCGGGAAGCCCGGTCCTGCTGCTATTTGGGACGGGATTCGGATTGGCGCCCGAAATTATGCGGCGGGCGAACCTGGTGCTGGCGCCGATTCGTGGGGTCGGCGATTACAACCACTTATCGGTCCGCGCTGCCGTCACCGCAATTCTGGATCGGTTACGGGGGATTTAGCGGGCTGCCGCGATCAGAGCGCTGCGATTGAGTATATCGGCTTAATAGCGGCGTGGCTTTATATACGCCTGCACGGGAAATCTCGAGGCCGGGGTGGCCTGGTTGACATCGAACCGCCCTCCGTATGGTGTAATCGTATTTACGCTCTGTCCTCCGCTATCTGCTCCCCGGTTCGAGCCGCACCCATTGAGCAGCAGCACCAGAAAAAGGCCCACGGCGAGCGCAGCGGCGCGGAAGGAATTCACGGGGGGACTTTACCACGGGGCACCCTACTTTCAAGATGTAAGGCTTTTTCTTAACTCAGCCGGCAGCGCGAGCCGCATGGTTGCCTGACGATGCCAATCTCTATAGATTATCAACCTCAACTTTAGGGTCTTAATTCCCATGAACAGTGTAATCGAGAAGATTGAGGGGCGCGCCCTCCGGAGCGACCTGCCTGAAATCAGGGTGGGCGATACGGTGCGGTTGCAGGTCAAAGTGGTCGAGGGCGAGAAGGAACGGATTCAGACCTTTGAAGGGGTCGTGATCCGGATTAATCGTGGCGGCAGCCGCGCTTCATTCACGGTGAGAAAGATTTCTTATGGGGTGGGCGTCGAAAGGATCTTCCCACTTCACTCACCGCGGCTCGATCGCATTCAGGTGCTGAGTCACGGCAAAGTGCGCCGCGCTCGTCTCTATTATCTGCGCAAATTGTCGGGCAAAGCCGCGCGCCTGGAGACCGCCAGCTAATCGGTATAATCGGAATTGGCGGGGGCGGATACGCCGGAGATATGTAGCTGCGCTTCCAGGCGAGCGCCTTCCGACACCGCCAGTTGTTCGCTTTCGATCCGTCCCGAGACTCGTGCGCGCGGCCCCAGCATCACATGCCGCGAGCCGGTGATCTCCCCGCGCACCTCTCCCAGCACCACCAGCCGCGGCGCTTTTATCTTGCCCTCGATCGATCCCGCTTCGGTGATCACGATCAGGTCAATCGAGCTCACTTCGCCGCGGAAATGGCCCTCTATACGCACCGGCTTATTGAACACCAGCTTGCCCGAAACATTGATGTTGGCGCCGACCGCGATGCTGGTAGGTTCTTCCACCCATGAGGGCATCGAAAACTGCAGCCCGGGCGTCTCAGCCATGACAGCCTGATTCCGCGCCTCGTACGTACCTGAATTCGACATAATAACGCGAGGTCCCTGCTCGATCCGGCTCAGGGTGCGGGGAAGACATGGCAGGCCACCGCGCGCCCGCCCTTACCCGTTTCCAGTCGCGGCTCAATTTTACGACAAACATCTTTCGCATACGGACATCGTGGATGGAAGCTGCATCCCGAAGGCGGATTCAGCGGACTCGGCACCTCGCCCGGTAACTTGACGCGCTCGGGACGCCCGGCAGCATCGATCGACGGTACCGCCGAAAGCAGTGCGCGCGTATACGGGTGATGCGGATCGGCGTAGATCTCGTCGCGGCCGGCCAGCTCGACGATTTTTCCCAGATACATGATCGCGACCCGCTGGCTGATGTGCTCGACCACCCGCAAATCGTGCGCAATAAACAGATAGGTAAGCTTCAGCCGTTCCTGAAGATCCTGCAGCAGGTTGATGATCTGCGCCTGGATTGAGACGTCGAGCGCCGAGACCGGCTCGTCGAGCACCAAAAAGCGTGGATTCACCGCCAGCGCCCGCGCAATCCCGATTCGCTGCCGCTGACCGCCGGAAAACTCATGCGGATGCCGGTTCAGCGCGTCGGCGTTGATTCCAACCAGGTCCAGCAGCTCGGCGATGCGATCTTCGCGGGCTTTTCCGCGCGCCAGGTGATGAATATCGAGACCCTCACCGACGATCGATCGCACCCGCATCCGCGGGTTCAGCGAGGAATAGGGATCCTGGAAAACGATCTGCATCTGACGGCGCAGATGGCGCAGTTCCTTGCGCTTGAGGGTTGCCAGATCGCGCCCGTCGAATATCACCTGCCCAGCGGTCGGTTCGATCAGCTTCAGGATCAGGCGGCCGAGCGTCGATTTCCCCGAACCCGACTCGCCCACCAGCCCCAGCGTCTCACCGGCCGCAATCTTCAGATCGACGCCGCTGACCGCTCGCACCGACAGCCGCTGGCGGAAGATCACCCCGGTTGAGCCGGCCGCAAATTCCTTGACCAGTGCAATCGTGCGCACCAGCGGCGCGTTTCCCGCCGCGGCGGTGGCGCCAGCGCCGACTGGCATTGGCGAACTAGACACGGATGCACGCCACGTAATGGCCGGGCTTCTTCGCTTCGAGCGGCGGTTCGATATGGGAACAATCTTCTATCGCCCGCGGGCACCGCGGATGGAACCGGCATCCGCTGGGCGGACTGGATGGCGAAGGAATGCTGCCGGCAATCGCCTGCAGCCGCCGGTGACGTGCGCCGCCGATCCCGGGTATCGATTCCAGCAAACCGCGCGTGTACGGATTCAGCGGATCGCTAAACAATTCGGCGCTGGAGGTCTGTTCCATCACGCGCGCCGCGTACAGGATGCTCACCTCATCGGCGTATTCGGCCACCACTCCCAAATCGTGCGTGACCAGAATTACCGCCAGGCCAAGTTCCTTTTGCAGGTCGCGAATAAGATCGAGAATCTGCGCCTGGATGGTGACGTCCAGCGCGGTAGTAGGCTCGTCGGCGATGAGCAGCTTCGGCCGGCACGCCAGCGCCATCGCGATCATCACGCGCTGGCGCATCCCGCCAGAGAGCTGATGCGGATAATCTCTGACCCGGCGTTCGGGATCCGCTATCCCGACCAGCTTCAAGGCTTCCACCGTACGCCGATGGGTTTCGCCGCGATCGGTGCGCTGATGCAACCGGATCGCCTCGCCAATCTGACTGCCGATGGTGAAGACCGGATTGAGCGAGGTCATCGGCTCCTGAAACACCATCGCGATTTTCGCGCCGCGGATGGATCGCATTCGCCGCTCGTCGATCGTCAGCAGATTCTGTCCCTCGAAATGGATCGATCCACCGGTCACGCGCGCCCGTTCCGGCAGCAGCCGCATGATCGACAACACGCTGATGGTCTTGCCGGAGCCGGACTCGCCGACCAGACCCATCAGCTTGCCCGGTTCGACCGAGAAACTGACGCCGTCCACCACCCGCACCTCACCGTCTTCATTAAAAAACGAGGTGCGCAGGTCTCTGACTTCAAGCAGCGCCACGATTCAAAAGGTTATCACCGCAGCGGCGACCGCCTCCAGCGCCTTTTCAAATCAGTACGAAATAGACGGTATCCAGACGCCGCCCGGCTCCTGGTAGATACCGAACGTCATCAAGGTCAAAACCTGCGTCACCCGCAGACCATGGGCGAGGCACCATCGCATCAGATCGCCGTTCCTCACCGGCACGAGAAAACCCGGCCCATACGCCTTCGCTGCCGCGATCAATGCCGCCATATCGTCGTTGGTCTCCGCCACCGCATGGCCGAAATAGGCAAGCGGCGTGGCATAACCGGTAATCCGTCCGGCATATTCGACGACCGCCGCGGTTTCCTGGTGAATGGCGTCGTGCAGCTCATGGCCGCGATCGAAGCCATGAATGCGACGGCACAAGTTGTTGCAGACCTCAACGTCAGCCTCGCTGGCGGGGCGTACTTCGCGTCCCGGAATGGCTATGCCCGGCGCAGTACCGGCAAAGCAGGCCAGTTCCTCGCGCGAATCGAAACCAAGTTTGGTGTACAGGCTGAGCGATCGTGCATGGTAGGCCGTCTGCACCAGGCGTACCCCGGCCGCGCGCTGCGATTCGGCCCGCCGTAGCGCGTCGGACATGAGCTGCCGCCCGATACTGCGATCCTGTACCGCAGGGTCCACCGTCAACGGACCGATCGCCGAAATTATCGAGCGCTCTTCCATGAACAGGCTGCCGGCGATTCGGCCATCGAGCTCGGCCACGGCGCAGTAGAATTTCGGATGCGCGAGCAGCATCGAAGCCAGCACGATGGCGATCTCGACCTTGGGAAAATCGGTCAGAAAATTATGCTGGCGGGAGATCTTGCCAAAAGCTTCGAATATGATGCGCCCGCAAGCGGCGGCGTCATCGGGGGTGCCAGTGCGCAGGTGTAATTCCATGTGTCACCCTCTTGTCAGGCGCGCGCGATTTCCGACAGCGCACGGGCAGTTTCGATCGGACGCGTGAACATCAACTCGTGGCCAGCTTTTATCGATCGCGTCACCGGTTGATCCAGCCGTCCCGAGAATTCCGGATGCCACACGCCGGGATGGCCCATTGCCAGATCGTCCTCGCAAATGATGTAGCCGGTCGGAATTCCGAGTTTGCGGAAACCGGTGAAGGGAATCGGTTCGACGATCGGACGGGTGGGCTGCGGCACCAGCGCGGCGAGCACAAAATTATGCAGGTCCGCTGAACCGTCCTGAATGTAATATTTTGGAAAATCCTCCGGCCGCACCATCACCGAGTGCGGGCCGGTCTTGTTGCCGCGCGACCCCGGACGCCCCGGTGCGATCCGTTCGAGTTCCTGCGCCGGTATCTCCCCGTCGATCATTACCATCGCGGTGGCGAAGATCACCCGCTTGAGCCGGCGCGGAATCTTCTCCGCCACCCCGGAAATCGTCAGGCCGCCAAGGCTGTGGCCGACCAGCACCACATCCTTCAAATTGCGTTCATCGATAAAGCGCGCGACGTAATCGACGTAGGTTGGTAGCGTCACTTGCGCGTGATCCATCGGATTACCGCAATGGCCCGGCAGATCGGGAGCGAAGCTGATGTCGCCGTTGCGCTCGAGATCGCTCATCACCGCCCGCCAGCACCATCCGCCATGCCATGCGCCATGAACCAGAACGAAATTTTCACCCATCGCTCAGCCCTCCGGGTTTTGGTTATCCGACGTTGCCGGGATCGAGACGGTCGCGCAGATGATCGCCCAGAAAATTGAATGACATGACGGCGAGAAAAATGAAAACTCCGGGAATCAGAATCCATGGATAATGCGCCAGCACCTGAACGTCCTGCGCCTGCGCGAGCAGATTGCCCCAGCTCGAAGCCGGCTCCTGGATGCCGAGTCCCAGCAGCGACAGCGCGCTTTCGCCCAGGATGAAGCCCGGAATCGAAAGCGTCGCCGCGACGATCGCGTAGCCCATCACCGACGGAATGATATGCCGCACCAGAATCCGCCGCCGCGAACCGCCCAGCGCCGCCGCCGCCTCGACGTAAGGGCGCGATCGCACCGAGGCCGCCATCCCACGAATCACGCGCGCAAAACCTGCCCAACTGATGAAGCTCATGATCGCGACAATCATGATGAAGGTTTCGACCGCGCTCAAACCGGCGGGAATCACGGCCGCGAGCGCGAGCAAAAAGTAGAACGAAGGCAGCGACATTTCGATTTCGGACCAGCGCATGATCAGGTTGTCGATGGAACCTCCGATATAACCTGAAAAAGCGCCGACCATGATGCCGAGTGAAAAACTGATGATTACGCCGATCAGTCCGACGCTCATGCTGACGCGCGCGCCATAAACGATACGCGAGAATAAATCCCGTCCCAGACCGTCGCTGCCGAGCATAAAGTACGGCGCGTCGCCGGCCGCGGTGGTGAACAGATGGCCATAGTGGAAAAGATGGATGTAATTCCTGTGCGCGTTAAGGTTTTCGTAACGGCGCGCAACCGGGTCGAACATCTTCACCGGGTAGGTGTAGAAAAATCCGCTGCCCCATTGCGCGGGCGGACTCAGCCGCAGGCTCATCGGCGGACAATCCGGCAAGCCGCGATACTGAATAATCGGATCGTAGGGCGCGAAAAAAGGGGAGGCGGCGGCGAACAAATAAAAAATCAGCAGACACCCGGCAGATACGCGTACCGGCCATGATGCACGATGCCATTCGCGTGCGAGGCCGGCGCGCCATCGTTGCGCTCCGGTTGCATCGGCCGCGGACGCCGCGGCGTCAAATGGCATTCCGCGCGCGATCATCAAGACTCCAGCGAGGAGAAGTCAACCCGCGGATCCACCGCGACCAGCGCAATGTCCGCCAGCAGGTTGCCCGCGAGCAGCAGCACGGCGCCCGTCAGCACCGATCCCATCACCAGGTACACATCAAGCGATCGCACCGCGTCGAGCAGCAGCAGCCCGAGCCCTTGCAGATTCATCACCGCTTCGACCAGCGCGGCACCGCCGAGCAGATCGGCCAGCGCATATCCCGCCATGGTAACGAACGGATTGAGCGCGTTGCGCAAGACGTGCTTGTAGATCACCACGCGTTCGCTAAGCCCTTTGGCGCGCGCGGTGCGCACGAAATCCGAATTTTTGATTTCGAGAATCTGCGAGCGCATCAGGCGCATCAGCGAAGCCATCCCGGCGGTGCCCAGAACAATCACCGGCAAAATCAGATGATTGATGCGGTCGGCGATTTTCGACAGTGGATCGAGATTGGCGTAATCGACCGAGAAGGTGCCCCCGACCGGAAACCATCCGGTACGCAGCGCCAGGTACATCAGCAGAAAGGCGAAAAAGAAATTCGGCACCGACATGCCGAAAAAGGCGAGGAACGAAAGTGCGCGATCCCAAATTGAATTCTGGCGGACCGCCACGACGATTCCGATCGGAATTGCGATCGCCCACGCGAAGATCATGCTCGAAAGCGCAAGAATGATCGTGTTGAGCGCGCGCGATCCGATCAAACTCACAACGCTGACCCGATAGCTGAGCGAGATCCCGAGATTCAGATGCAGCACCGCCCACAGCCATCTTCCATAGCGGACCAATAAGGGCTGATCGAGTCCGAACTGCGCCTCCATCTGCTTGATAACTTCGGGCGAGATTGAGGGATTCATCTGCAGATTGGACAGAAAGTTGCCCGGCACCAGCGACATCACCAGGAACGATAGGAAGGTGATCCCGATAATCAGCGGGATCATGTTGATTAACCGTTTGATGATGAAGCGCGCCATCGGAAACGATCCGGCGTTACCTACTCGGCCCGGAACTGAATCAGTTCAGGCTGATACAACCCCCATACGGTGGGGCGGTAGTTTTCGAGTGAATTCTTCCAAGCGTCGAAACGCTGCTCGCGCACGGTTTCGATAATCGGCAACTGATCGTGGAGAATCTGCTGGATTTGCCAGTAGTAGGGTGCACGCTGCGACGGATCCATCACCGTCGTGCCCTGATCAAGCAGCTTATCGATCTGAGCTTCCCATGGAGTGGCGGGCTTTGGCTCCGCCGGGTCCCACAGATGCAGGTTGCCTGAAGAGCGCAGGAAGTTCGCGCCGTTATTGGGCTCGATCGTGCCGGTGAAGCCGATCAAGACGCAATCCCAATCGAAACTGGAATCGAGCCGTTCAACCAGCGTGGTGAATTCGAGCGGACGGTAGTTCACCTTGATTCCCAGACTAGCGAGGTCCTGCTGGAATATCGCGCACATCTGATCGCGAATTTTTACGCCAGTGTTGGTCGTCATGCTGAATTCGATCCGATGGCCCTGTGGATCGGCGCGAACGCCCGGCCGGATCAGGTGGTAGCCGGCCGAATCCAGAATTTGTGCGGCGAGCTTCAGATCGAAGTCATAATC